>NZ_BAAANT010000025.1:0-101905 GCF_039529945.1 Kitasatospora kazusensis
TACCTCACAGCACATGACTACCGGGACCGGCCCTCCGCAGGCAGGTGAACGCTACTGCTTCACCCATCCGAGCGACATCACGAGTTCAACTTCAGTACTTGTACCAGTAGCGGACGCCGTGGTGGCCGGAGCAGGTGCCGGAGAAGTGCTTACTGTAGGAGTAGGTGCCGTCCTAGTGTCCTGCGCCGGGAATTCGATCAAGATATGAGGCGAGGCGTTCGAGGATCTCGTCGGCGGTCTTCGTCCAGGCGAAGGGGCGGGGGTTCTCGTTCCAGGTCTTGATCCAGTTGCGGAAGTACGGGTGCGGACCGGTCGAGTGCCTGGATCCGGGACTTCCCGTCCACGCACAGCACCAGGGCCCGTTCCGGTGGGTCCAGGTACAGGGCCACCACGTCGCGCACCCAAGCACGATCCGGCACCGCTGGGCCAGCGCCTGCGAGGACTTCGCCCGCCGCGACCAACGCACCAGCGTCGCCCGCTCATCCTCGGACAACACCAACTGGGCCATCGGCCGCCCCATCGTCGCCATAGGGCCGGTCTAGTTATTCAACGAACTCCTGGCGCAAGACACTAGATGACCTGCTCCAAGGGGCTGGTCCGAGTTTGACGCCTGTCGTGGTTGGGCCGGGTGGATGCGTCAGGTGATGAGGGGGCGTAGGCCGGCCTGGGCGCGTTCGACGAGCTTCCTGGCGGTGTGGTCGGAGACTCCGAGGTGGCGGCCGATCTGGCGGAATGACCGTTCCGGTCGGTCGTCCAGGCCGTAGCGCAGGATCAGTGCCTCGGCCTCGCGCGGTTCGATGCGGGCCAGGCCGGTACGGACGGCTCTGGTGAAGTCCTGCGCGACAGCGGCAGGTTCGGGATCGGTCAGAACATAGCCGGGTGCTGGTAGTTCTTCGTACTCCTCGGGGCCGGTGATGCCAAGTTGTCGGTGGAGCGCAGCGACGATCGTCGGTGAGATGCCCAGCGCGGCCGCCGCCAGGTTCAGGCTGTCGGAGTTCTCGTCCAGGGCGCGGCGCAGGGCGACGGTGCGTCCGACGAGGCCGGCGGGCACGACGGCGGGGAACTCCTGTTGGGAGATGGCGCGCTGGATCTCCTTGCGTACCCAGGTGTGCGCGTATGCGCCGAAGGGCACGGCGCGCTCGGGCTCGAAGCGGCTGGCGGCGATCAGCAGCCCGAGGATGCCGGCCTGGCGCAGATCTGCCCGGTCGATGTGCCAGGTGCGGTAGCGGGCGGCCTCGCGCTCGACGAGATGTCCGTGCGTGGTCACGAGGCGCTCCCGCTCGCAGGCGTCGGGTCCGGCCTGCTGGCTGCTCACGGTGGTGGTCTCCTCGGGTTGGTCCCTGTGTTTGCCGCCTCTACGGATACCGGGCAGAGCGCGGAACGCGAGGTTCGCACTGCCGTCGGCTGCCGGTATCCCTTCTGGCGACCGAGCAACACCGTCCTGGAAAGGCCACCTCGTGCCTGATGTCAGCAATGCCGCCTGGCAAGCATTCAAGATCATCCCTTATGGGGCGGTCCTGCACGTGCCCGCGAGCTGGGAGGCGCTGCCCCCCGTCCCGGCGAACGGCCCGGAAATTCTGCGTGCCACCGGAGGACCGGGCCGGCACTTGATCGTGTTCAAGATGCCCGCCGGGGGACGCAGTGCCGTGCAGGTGGCCGCCGCCGCACAGGAGCGACTCGCTGCGCACGGCTTCGAGGACTTCACGCGCACCGAGGTCCGGTTTGCCGGTCTGCCGGGGGCGATGTTGGAGTTCGCCACCCGTAACAACGAGGGAACGGTCACCCGCCGGACGCGGGAGTACTTCGCCGTGCGCGGGAGCGCCGCCTTCGCGCTCGGGATGGGAAGCACAGCGTGGGAGGAGCACCTGCCGCTCATCGAGGAGATCGCCGGCCGGTTCGAACTCGCCGAATGACCTGACCCTGCTCCTCCTGCCCCCGGGGCTTCGCCCTGATGGTCCGTGCCCTGCAGGGAACTCGGGCGCTGACCGCCGCGATCTGGCACAACGAACGCACCGGCCAACCCGTCTGCGCTCACTTACCGCGTACGACTGGAATAGATCATCGAGGGTCTGTCCGAGGCGGCAGCGGTGGCAACCCGGGCGCCGCAGGGTCGAGCGCCGCAAGGCCGGGCGCTGGGAGATCAGCGGTGGATCAGGCGGTAGGGGGCTGCAGGGCGGGCGTGCCCAGCGCCACGGCGGTGGCCAGGCCGGCCATCACCAGGAGTGCTATCAGGAGCCCGCCGCACACGGCTTTCGCCGACCGTGGCTCGCGGTCCGGCGGGGAGATGTTGCTCCGGTGGCGCGCCGCCTCGGCGACGAACGCGAACGGAACGGACTGTGCTCCGTGGGCCATGCGGCTGCTCCTTCGGTCTGTGTGTCTGCCCGGCCCGGTTGGCCCGGTCGGGCCCGATGCGGGCCGCCCGGTTCGGATGGCCGGGTTCGACGCGGTGAGCTTGTCCGATTGGGTGAGTTTAAACCCGAAAAACTACTGAATGTCCGTCAGTGGGGCTCCACCCGCCTTCGTCACCCCTCCGCTTCGCCTCGGCGCCCCGCCGTACGGCAGGATGGCGGAGACAACATCAGGAGCTACCGCCAGGAGCGTCCATGGGCCAGACCGACCGGTCGGTCAACCGCTACCGCATCGGGGAGGCGGCGGCGATGCTCGGCGTGAGTGCCGACACCATGCGGCGCTGGGTCGACGCGGGCCGGCTCGAAGCCGAGCGGGACGAGCACGGGCACCGGATCATCGCCGGCGCGCGGTTGGCCGCGTTCGCCCGCGAGCTCGCCAGGCCCGAGAACGCCGAGGCCGAGGGCCGGCCCTCGTCCGCCCGCAACCGCTTCCCCGGCATCGTCACCAACGTGATCCTCGGGGACGTGGCCGCGCAGGTGGAGATCCAGGCCGGTCCCTTCCGGGTGGTCTCGCTGATCAGCCGGGACTCGGCGGAGGAACTGGGCCTGGTGCCCGGCGCTCCGGCCACCGCCGTCATCAAGTCGACCAACGTGGTGATCGAGCGGAGCTGAGGGCGCCTCCCTGCCCTCCGCCCCCTGCCCCCGCCCCTGCCTCTGTCCCTACCCCTGCACCGTCCGACACGCGGACGAGCGACGAGTGAGGATGCCAGTGCCCACGTCCGCCCTGCCCCGGCCGGTGTTCGATGCCCGGCCCGTGCTCGCGGTCGCCCACCGGGGTGACCCGTACCGCTTCCGGGAGAACACCCTCGCCTCGGTGGAGTCCGCCCTCGCGGCCGGTGCCGATGCCGTCGAGGTGGACGTCCAGCTGACCCGGGACGGCGTGCCCGTCCTGCTGCACGACCTGACGTTGGAACGCCTCTGGGGCGACCCCCGGGCGGTCGGCGCGGTCACCCTGGACCAGCTCGGCTCGCTGGGGAGCCCGGGCATCCGGGTGCCGACCCTGGCCGAGGGGCTCAAGGCGGTCGCCGCCACGCCCGCCGCCCGGCTGCTGATCGACCTGGACACCGCCGGCCCGGCCGCCGCCACCTGGCAGGCCGTCAGCGGTCTCGGGGCCGAGGACCGGGTGGCCTTCTGCGGCCCCGTCGGCGCGCTGCTCGCCGTCCGGGAGCTCGCGCCGGACGCTGAGCTGGCGCTCACCTGGAAGCTGCCCCAGCTGCCCGGCCGGGCGCTGCTGGCCGACCTCCGGCCGCGCTACCTGAACCCGCCGTTCGGCCTGGTGGACGAGGACTTCACCGCTGCCGCCCACGAGGCCGGACTCGCCGTCAGCACCTGGACGGTGGACCGCCGCCGCACCATGACCCGGCTGCTCCGGGCCGGTGTCGACTCGCTGACCAGCAACCGGGTCGCGCTGCTGCGCTCGGTCCTGGACGCCCACACCCGGGGAGCGAGGCGCTGACCGCCGCGCTGACCCGCCGCGCGCTCGGACGGGCCCTGCTGGCCCGCCAGCACCTGCTCGCCCGGACCACGGACACTGCGGAGGCGATGGTCGGGCACCTGGTCGGCCTCCAGGCCCAGGCCGTGCCGGAGCCGCCCTACTTCGGGCTCTGGTCGCGGCTCGACGGCTTCCGTCCCGAGGCGCTGACCGAGCTGATCGAGCGCCGCCGGGTGGTCCGGGTCGCACTTCAGCGCGGCACCATCCACCTGGTGACGGCGGCTGACTGCCGCACCCTGCGCCCGCTCGTCCAGCCGGTGCTGGACCGCGCGCTGCGCGGTGCGTACGGCAAGCGGCTGGCAGGCCTGGACCCGGCGGAGGTGGCGGCGCGCGGCCGGGGGCTGGTCGAGGCCGAGCCGCGTACCTTCCAGCAGCTCGGGCAGTTGCTGGGGCCGGCCTACCCGGACCGCGACCCGGCGGCGCTGGCGCAGGCCGTCCGGGCCGGCCTGGCGCTGGTGCAGGTCCCGCCGCGCGGTCTGTGGGGGCGCAGCGGGCCGGCCGCGCACACCACCGCCGAGCACTGGCTCGGGCAGCCACTGGACCCGGCGCCGTCGCTCGCGGCGATGGTGCGGCGCTATCTGACGGCGTTCGGCCCGGCCACCGCCGCCGACGTGCAGAAGTGGTGCGGCCTGACCGGGCTCGGCCCGGTCCTCGCGGGGCTGGCGCCCGAGCTGGTGCTGCTCCGGGACGAGCAGGGCCGGACGCTGTACGACCTCACGGACGCGCCGCGCCCCGGCGAGGACGTGCCGGCGCCCGTCCGGCTGCTCGCGCCGTTCGACAACCTGCTGCTCTCGCACGCCGACCGGAGCAGAGTCCTGCCCGAGGAGTACCGGACGCGGGTGATGACGCAGAACGGGATCGTGCTGGGCACTCTGCTGGTGGACGGGCTGGTGGCCGGGGTCTGGCGGATCGAGGCCGGGACCCTGCGGGTGCGGCCGTTCGCGCCGCTGCGCTCCTCGGAGCTGGCGGCGACCGAGGAGGAGGGCGCACTGCTGCTCGACTTCACGGGGGGCGAGCGGGTCGTGGTGGAGCCGGCCGACGGCTGAGCGGCGCCGAAGGCTCCGCCGTACCCGGGCCCGGGGGGCTCGGCTCCGCCGTGTGCGGCGGTGTCGCCTCCGGCTTCGCGCGGTCCGGCGTGCCTCTGGGGGTTTCCGAGGGACCTGCGGCCCGGGTGCGGCGGGCCCGTACCGGAGTCTGCGGGGAGCGGCGCCGGGTCGTGGTCCCCGTCCGTACGCCCCCGAATGGACCCGCGCGGGTCGCGGTCGCATCGTGGCATGGGGACTGTGGGGAGAGACGGCTCGGGAGTGGTCCCGGCCCTGGACCCCGGGTGGTCTCCTGTGAGCGGATGGTTTGTCGGGTCGGGCGCGGCGTCCGGCGGGCGGCGTGGGGCGCTGGTGCTGCTGGCGGTGGTGGCCGGGCTGTCGGCGTGCAGCAGTTCCTCCGGCGGATCCTCGCCCACGCCGTCCCCCGGGAGCACCAGCCCGTTCTCGCCGGCCACCTCCTCCTTCTCGGGTTCGCCGCCCTCCGCGCTCGCCTCGCTCGCCTCCTCGGCGCAGGCGGCCGTCTCCTCCGCCGCCGCGTCGGCCTCGGCCGCCGCCGCGTCCTTCGAGGCCTCGGTCTCCGCCGGGCGCGCGCAGGCCCAGGCCTCCGCCTCGGCCGCGCTGGCGGCGGTCGCCGGCGGAGGGAACGCGCTGGGCGAGGTGACGATCACCGGCGTGCCGATCGCGACCACCGGCGGACTGAACGCGGTGGTGGTGACGATCGCCAACTCGACGTTGAAGACCGCCTCCTACGCCGTGCAGGTCGACTTCACGGACACGACCGGCCACACCGTGGACAGCGCCGTGGTGGGAGCCGAGAACGTCGCGCCGGGCGAGAAGGCGATGCCGGTCGCCTTCAGCGCCAAGTCCCGGGGCGTCGCGCTGGTCCCCGTGGTGACCCGCGCGGTCCGCTACTGAGAGACGCCGTCCGGCCGTCGGCTCCCGTCCGGGTGGAGCGGACGGCCGCCGGTCCGTGCACCTCCCGGCCGTGGACTCCCCGCCGTGAATTCCTCGCTGCGGACTCCTGGCCATCGACTTCCAGAACAGGACGAAGGGAAACACATGTCCGAGCTCATCGTTATCGGGTACGAGGACCTGGCGGTCGCGAAGAACGCGTACGCCGAGGTCCAGGGCCTGCAGAAGGACCTCGTCGTCAATCTCACCGGGCTGGCCGTGGTCTCGGTGGACAAGGACGGCAAGAACCACGTCGAGACCCCCAGCGCGATCGTCGGGGCGTCGGCCGCCTCGGGCGCCCTGTGGGGCATGATCTTCGGGCTGCTGTTCCTGGTGCCCGGTATCGGGTTCCTGCTGGGCGGCGCCATCGGCGGGTTGCTGGGCAAGCTCGGCAAGTCGGGGATCAACGAGCAGTTCCGGGACCAGGTGCAGGCGCTGCTCAAGCCGGGTTCCGCCGCCGTCGTGATCATGGCTTCGAAGATCACCGAGGACAAGTTCGCCACGGCGATGCAGCCCTACGGCGGGACCGTGCTCAAGACCTCCCTCACCGACGAGGACGAGAAGGAGCTCGCCGAGCACCTGGCGGGATCCCAGTGAGCTAGACCCCGCCCGCGGGTGTGGTGCGGGCCGGCGTGAAGCGGAAGGCGCGGCCCGTGCCTTCCGCTTCACGCTGCCGGGGCGGGCGACGGCAGCCGGCAGTTGGCCTTCGACGGTTGGCCGTCGGAGCGAGCCCGGCAGACGGGGATCGATCGGATATCCGGTCAGGCGGTGTGCCGCGAGGTGTGCGGCCGGCCTGGTGGCAGGGCGGAGGCGGGCATGGCGCAGGAGTCCACCCACGGGGGCACGCCGGATGCGCGGTCGGGCGGGGGATCGGGCGGGGGGCCGGGCGGCAGCCGCAGGCCGTACCAGTCGTTGCCGCCCGGGGTGCGGGCTGCCGCCGCGTGGTCCGTCGCGGTGATCATCTTCATCTCGGTCGCCGCCCTGGTGGTCTACGCCTTCGTCGCCCTGCGCGCGGCCACCGTCCCGCTGATCCTGGCCCTGCTCGGCACGGCGTTGCTGTACCCCGTGATGCCGTGGCTGGTCGGGCACGGCCTGCGGCGCAGTCTGGCGGCCGCACTGACCTGTGTCGTCCTGGTCGCGGTGGTGTGCGGGGTGCTGGGCGTGCTCACCAACTCGCTGGTGCACAGCGCCCCGCAGATCGCCGAGTCGCTGAAACAGGCGGGCCATCAGCTGGCCGGCTGGCTGGGCCCGACCGGCGTCAAGCTCCAGCAGGGGCTCGCGGACGCGGCCGGCTCCGGCAGTTCGGCGGGAGGTTCGCTGGTCGGCTCGCTGGCCAGCGGCGTGCTCTCCGGCCTCGGCATCGCCACCGAGTTCCTCACCGGCGGCATCCTGGCCCTCGCGCTGGTCTTCTTCTTCCTGCGCGACGGCCACCGCAGCGGCGACCTCGTCCACTCGCTGCTGCCCGCCGAGCGGGCCGACCTGGTCGTCGCCTGCGGGCAGCGGGCGTTCGCCGCGATGGCCGGCTTCATGCGGGGCACCACCCTGATCGCCCTGATCGACGCCACCTTCATCACCGTCGGCCTGGTGATCCTCGGCGTACCGGGCGCGGCCGGACTGGGCGCGCTGGTGTTCCTCGGCGCCTTCATCCCCTTCATCGGGGCGTTCCTCTCCGGCACGGTCGCCGTGCTGGTGGCGCTCGCCGACGGCGGACTCGGCACCGCGCTGTGGACCCTCGGCGTGGTGCTCGCCGTACAGATGGTCGAGGGCAACATCCTGCAGCCCGTGATCCAGAGCCGCACCGTCGAACTCCACCCGGCCACCATCATGTTCGCGGTGGTCGCGGGCGCCGGCGTCGCCGGAATCCTCGGCGCCCTGCTGGCGGTCCCGCTCTGCGCGGCGGCGGTCGGCGTCGTCTCGGTGCTGCGCGGTACGAGCACCACGGCGGCCGAGCGGTAGAGCACCGGGCGGGCCCCGCAGCCGCCGGTGCCCGCGGGCTCAGGCGGTCGGCGCCGGGACGTACGTGCCGATCCAGCGGTCCAGTTCGGCGAAGACCCGGGTACGGGCCTGCTCGCCGGAGAGGACCAGGTCGTGCATGCCGCCGTCGATCCGGACGGTGGTGACGTGCCGGCCGAGCCGGGGGGCGAGCGCGGCGATGTCGTCGGCGCGCAGCACCGCGTCCGTGTGCAGCAGCGCCGGGTCCCACTTGCCGGTGACGGTGGAGGCGGTGGAGGCCATCAGCAGGACCGGGCAGTCGATGCCCAGGCCGCGCCGCACCTGGCGGTGCCCGCGCTGGATGGCGGCGAGCCAGCCGGCGTACAGCGGGAAGCCCTCGGCGGGCTTGAGGGCGAGGTCGAAGTCCCAGCTGCCCCGGTGGTCGCGGTGCAGGCTGTGCACGTAGTGCGGGTTCAGCGGTGCGGGCAGCTTGCTGGTGGCGGCGAACCGGCCGAGCGCCTGGACGGCGGGTGCGCCCAGGGTGCGCACGGCCGGGCTGGTGGGCATGGCGAGGAACGGGCTGTTGAGGAAGAGCGCGTCGACCGTGCCGCCGCCAGCCCGCCGCGCGGCCCACAGCGAGGCCACCAGGCCGCCGGTGGAGTGGCCGTTCACCAGCAGCTGGGTGTGGCCGTCCTGCTCGCGGATGACCCGGACCGCCTCGTCCAGCTCCTCGTCGTAGGCGGCCAGGTCGCGGACGAAGTTCGGCGACTGGTGCGGACGCAGGGAGCGGCCGTACTTGCGCAGGTCCAGGGCGTAGAAGGAGAAGCCTGCGGCGACGAAGTGCTCGGCGAGGTTGGTCTGGAAGAAGTAGTCGGTGTAGCCGTGCAGGTAGAGCACCGCCCGCCGGGAGCCCGGGGCCAGCCACCTGACCAGCGTCGCGCTGGCGGCGCCCTCCTCGTCGGGCGCCAGCGGCAGCTCCGCGGCCTCGTACGGGGCACCCAGGATGTCTTCTCGGAACTCCACGTCTGCCGCACCCGATCTCTGCTCTGGACCTGCCGCTTCGGCCTTCGCCGCTTACCGGAACACCGACCATACCGGCCGGTAGCCCGGCGCGTGCCGTCGGCTCCGCCGCAGGGGCCTATGCTGCCGTCATGCCGACAGACACCGCCGCCGTGAGGCACCCGGACCGCCCGTCCGCCGCGTACGCACAGGTGCCGGCGTGACCGGTGGGACCGGGGCGACCGGGGTGACCGCCGGGGCCGAGCAGGACGACCGGCTGCCGGTACTGCGCCCGGTCGCCCTCGGTACCGCGAAGCTGATGCCCGACATCGACCACGAGCAGGGCTGGCTGCTCACCCTGGACGGCACCCCGCAGTCGTACGTCGACCTCGCGGACCCGACGCACCTGGAGTTCGAGTACACCCGGCGGATCGCCCACCTGCTCGACGTGCTCGCCCCCGCCGGAGCACCGCTGGCCGCGCTGCACCTGGGCGGCGGCGCGCTCACCCTGCCGCGCTACCTCGCCGCCACCAGGCCCGGCTCCCGGCAGCACGTGGTGGAGGTCGACGGCCCGCTGGTGCGCCTGGTCGCCGACCACCTGCCCTGGCCGTCCGGCATCGACGTCACCGTCGGCGACGCCCGCGAAGCCCTCGGGACGACTGCGGCGGCCTCGGTGGACGTACTCGTCGCGGACGTGTTCCACGGCTCGCGCACCCCCGCCCACCTCACCTCCGTCGAGTTCCTGCGGGAGGCGGCGGCCGTGCTGCGCCCCGGCGGCTGCTACGCCGCGAACCTCGCGGACGGCCCGCCGCTGGCCTTCGCCAAGGCCCAGGCCGCCACGCTGCGCGAGGTGTTCCCGCAGGTCTGCCTGGCCGCCGAGCCCTCGGTGCTGCGCGGGCGCCGTTACGGCAACGTGCTGCTGGTCGGCTCCGACCGGCCGCTGCCGGTGGCCGAACTGGGCCGCCGCCTGGCCGGCGACGCCTTCCCAGCCCGGCTCTGCGACGCGGCCGAGCTGTCCGCACTGGTCCGGGGCACGGCGCCGGTGCCGGACGCGGCCGCCGAGGACTCACCGCCACCGCCGGACGGCGCGTTCAGCGTCGGCTGAACGCGGGGTCGACAGCGGGGGTCGCCGGGCGGGCGCCGGGCGGGTGCCGGGCCGGTGGCGGGCTGATCGGGCGTCAGCGCGGCGGCGGTGCCAGAATGCCAGCAACGGGCCACACGAGAGGGCCACACGAAGGGGAGCAGCCGGATGACGTCGCAGCAGCCCGAGCAGGTCAAGGCGGAGCTGGGGGTGATCCCGGAGACCGCGCTCTGGACGCTCTACCAGCGCGCCGCCGAAGCCCGTCGGCCCGACGCGATGCTGCACGATCCCAAGGCCGTCGAGCTGGTGGACCGGCTCGACCACCCGTTCGCGGAGCGGTTCGGCACCAGCCCCCTCCAGGCCCGGCTGCAGGCCATGCGGGTGGCCTGCTTCGACCGGGAGGTGGCCGACTTCCTGGAGCGGGAGCCGCGCGGCACGGTGGTCTGCCTGGGGGAGGGGCTGGAGACCCAGTTCTGGCGGATCGACAACGGGCGGGCCCACTGGCTCACCGTGGACCTGCCCGAATCGGTGGAGCTGCGTGAGCGGCTGCTGCCGCCCGGTCCGCGCCAGCGGTACCTGGCCGCCGACGCCACCGACCTCGGCTGGGCCGAGGAGGTGGACCGCAGTCACGGGGTGCTGCTCACCGCGCAGGGGTTGTTGATGTACCTGCGGCCGGCCCAGGTACGTGCCCTGATCGCGGGCTGCGCCGAGCTGTTCCCGGGCGGTTCGCTGGTGCTGGACGCGGTGCCGCACTGGTTCGCCCGGCTGACCCGCAGCGGCAGGATGCGCACCCACGGCTACCAGGTGCCGCCGATGCCCTGGTCGATGGACGCGGGGGAACGGGCCAAGCTCCGCAGCGCCGACCCGGCGGTGGCCGCCGTGCGGGACGTCCGGCCGAGCGGGCGTGGGCTCGCCGGTGCGTTGCTGCCGCTCGCCCTGACCGTCCCGCCGCTGTCCACCCGGCGCCCCTCGGTCACCGTCCTGGACTTCGCCGAGCGGCCCGGGCGGCCGTAGTACGAGCTGCCCGCGCCGGGGAGGCCGACGTCCTCGGGAGCGAGGCCGCCCCGGGAGTGCGGCCGCCCCGGCGCAGGTGGAAGGGTTACGGCGCGCCCAGCGACCACAGCCCGGTCTTGGCCCAGGCGCCGACGATGGCCACGTCGGGGTTCTGGTGGCGCAGCGCGGCCCAGTGGCCGGCCAGCAGTTGGAGCCGGACGGTCAGGGGCAGTTGGGCCAGTGCCGGGGGCAGCCCGGCGGCCGCGCCGGTGGCGGTCAGGGTGCCGACGGTGACACCCTCCTCCTCGGCGGCCTCACCCAGAGCGGCGACCAGGCCGTCCGGGTCGGCGTCGGGCTCCAGGAGCAGCAGGCCGTCCGCGGCGCCGAACGGCACCGCGGAGCCGTGCAGGTACAGCTCTGCCTCGAAGCCCTCGGCCAGGATCCGCGCCGCCTCGCGAACCTTCAGCGCGCCCTCGCGCGCGGTGACGCCCCAGGGCCCGGCGCCGATCACGGCCAGCGCCCGGGCGGGGAGCGCGACCTCGTCCAGGCCGGGGTCCTGGCAGACCTCGCGGATCGCCCCGGCGGCGCGGTGCAGCTGCTCGGGGCCGTAGTTCTCGGCGCCCAGCCGGTGTGCCAGCCCGGCCAGCACGGTGAGGGCGGCGGTGTAGCTGACGGTGTAGGTCTCGGACTGCTCCTTCGCCACCGTCCGGATCGCCTCGGGCCACTCGGTGCCGACGCCGGTGATCGTCACCGTGCGGGCGCCTGCGGCCAGAGCCTGCTCGCGGCAGCGGAGGGCGAAGGCCGTCTCGGCCGTGTGGGTGATCACCACCACGGCGTCGTCCGTGCGCAGCGGCGCCCCCCAGCGGGCGAACTGCGCCGCCGTGGACCAGCGGGCGTCCAGCCCGGCGTGGGTGAGCATCATGGCGCCGAGCTCGGCGGCGTGCTGGCTCGTCCCGGTGCCGAGCAGCAGCACCCGGCCGGCTCCGGCGAGGCGCTCGGCGGCCGCCGACAGGTCGGCCTCGGCCAGCCGGTCGACGGCCTCCGCCTGGGCGTGGATCATGCGGTGGAGGGCGGTCTCCTGGAAGGTGCGGGGCATGGGGGTCACTTCCTTGGGGCGGTGGCGCGGGTGGCCGTGCAGATGAGGTGCGGCGAGTGGATGTGGAACGGGGCGAGGTCGTAGTCGCCGTACAGCCCGGCCGTGGTGAAGCCCGCACGGGTGAGCAGGGCGGTGAGTTCGTGGGCGCTGTAGACGCGGTAGTCGGCGGTCACGCTCCGTCCGACCGTACCTGAGGTGGTGTCAAAAGCATCGATGTTCCACCTGATCCGGCTGGTGAGCGGGGTGAACCGCTCCTCGTACAGGTAGGTCGTGCCGGTGCCGGCGTCGAAGTTGCGGATGGCGAACTCGTCCGGGGCGGTGCCGAAGGACTCGCCGCTCCGGGTGAGGAACCGGTCCCGGTCCATCACGTCGATCAGCAGTCGGCCGCCCGGCGCCAAGGCGTCGTGCGCCTCGCGCAGGACGGCCAGGTTCTCCTCGTCCGTGTCGAAGAAGCCGAAGCTGGTGTGCAGGCTCACCACGGCGTCGAACGAGCCCTGCGGGAGGCGCTCAGGTCGCGCATGTCGGCCTGCACGAAGGAGGCCTGGTGCCCGGCCGCCGGTCCGCAGCGGCTGAACCTCCGGAACACGACCGGCACCGTCGACCTATGATCTGACGCTGCGTCAAACATCCGGCACGGGACCCACCGAGCACCTCGGGGCCCCGGCCGGCCCACACTCGGCGGTGTCCAAGAGCCGCCGAACCCTGCGACAACAGGAGAGGAACGCCAGACGAAGACCCCGGTTCCGGAAAAATTCTACGCGCATCTACTTGCTCACTGTCCGTTTCGCGGCAACCATACGGACCGTAGTCATCTGACCATGCACGATCATGTGTGGAGGGGTGTCGATGAGAAAGTGGAAGAAAAGATCGGCGGGCGCGGCCCTGCTCGCCGTCGTCACGTTGACGGGGGCCTCGCTGGCCACGGCCGAGGGAGCGGGTAAGCATCCCGCGACCGGCGTCGGCTCGTGCACGCTCAAGGGGTGGAACCCGGCCACCAGCCCGGCGAACGCCAAGAACCTCCCGGTGGGTCAGCGCCCGCAGACCTACAAGCCGGACGACTTCGACTGCACCGGCGCGGTGTTCGCCGCACCCGGCGTGGAGTTCGCGAAGTTCCCGCAGTCGAAGGACTTCAAGATCACCGACAAGAGCGTCGTACGGACGGCCGACGGCAAGCAGTCGGTCGTGGGGCAGCCCACCACGGCGGTGAACCCGCTCGCACCGTACTTCCCGGGGTTCCAGCACTTCGTGGTCATCTACCGGGAGAACCACACCTTCGACGACTATCTCGGCGACTGCGCCACCACGGTCGGCGCAGGCTGCAACGGCCAGGTGCAGAGCACCAACCACATCAGCTCCGTGCCCGCCCTGCACACGCTGGCCAAGAACTACGCGCTGTCCGACGCGTACAGCACCGGCACCCAGCCGCCGTCCGGACCCAACCACTGGTGGATGTTCTCGGCGCAGTCCTCGTCCAGCAGCCAGCAGCAGTCCTACCCGGCAGGCGGCACGCAGTTCGACCGCTTCCTGCAAGGCGGCTCGGGCCCCACGGACGAGGGCACCAACGCGTGCACGACTCCGACCGGCACCAGTAGCGGCACCAGCCCGTACACGTTCGTCATGAACGGCGACTTCTACTGGATGCTCAGCAGCGGCAGCGGCTACTGGAAGAACCCGGCCGACGGCAAGCTCGAAGTGCTGCCGCCCAACCGCCCGGGCACGAACATCCCCGAAGAGCTGCACTACAACGAGTACACCTGCCAGAACCAGAGCATCCCGGACAGCACGGTCGCCAACGACTACATCAACTTCATCAACACCAACGGGATGCCGGCCTACAACTACGTCGAGCTGTTCAACGACCACCCGGGCACCTACCAGGACGTCCCCGGCAACGACACCGCGACGAACAACATCGTCAACTCCATCGAGAGCAACCCGACGTACAAGGACAACACGCTGATCGTCGTCACCGAGGACGACACCCAGAACGGCAGCAACGGCGGGGACCACGTCAGCAACACCTACCGCGTGCCGCTGGTCGTCATCGGGCCGTCGGCCTACGTGAAGCAGCACTACATCTCGCACGTGGCGTACACGACGAGCAACGTGCTCGCGGCCATGGAGCGCACGATGGAGAACGTGCACTCCGGCGTCATCGACCCGAACGACAACCTGGGCCCGTCCACCTTCCCGATGACGACCGCGGACCAGGCCGCACTCGGCGACCCGCTCGAAGACTTCTGGGTCCAGGGCTCCACCCCGCTGTCCGCGAGCGCCAAGGGGTCCCCGACCACCGGCAACGCGCCGCTGACGGAGAACTTCACCGGCTCGGCCACCGGCGGCACGGCCCCGTACACGTACAGCTGGAACTTCGGTGACGGTACGACCGGTACGACGCAGAACCCGAGCCACACCTACAGCAGCGCCGGTACCTACACGGCGACGCTGACCGTCACCGACAGCGCCTCGCCGGCCAACACCGCGACCTCGCAGGTGACGACCACGGTCAACGCCGTCGGCAACCCGCTGGCGGCGACCGCCTCGGGCACCCCGACCTCCGGCCAGGTGCCGCTGACCGTCGCCTTCACCGGCACCGGCACCGGTGGCACCCCGGCGTACAGCTACAGCTGGAACTTCGGTGACGGGACCACCGGTACGACGCAGAACCCGAGCCACACCTACAGCACGCCGGGCACCTACACCGCGACGCTGACCGTCACCGACAGCGCCTCCCCGCCCAACACCGCGACCTCGACGGTGACCCTCACGGCCTCACCGATCGCCGCGACGGTCCCGGGCGCACCCACCGGCCTGACGGCGACGGCCGGCACCGGGCAGGCCGCGCTGAGCTGGACGCCGCCGTCCAACACCGGCGGCGAGAACATCACCTCGTACAAGGTGTACCGAGGCACCGCCAGCGGCGGCGAGACGCTGCTGACCGGCGGCGGCTGCAGCGGCCTGGGCGCGGTGACCTCGTGCACCGACACGGGGCTGACCGCCGGCCAGACCTACTACTACAAGGTCAGCGCGGTGAACGGCGTGGGCGAGGGGGCGCAGAGCAACGAGGCGTCCGCCACCCCCACCGGCTCCGGCTGCCAGGCACAACAGCTGCTCGGCAACCCGGGCTTCGAGAACGGCAGCACCAACCCTGCGCCGTGGACGGTGACTTCGACGCACAGCCCGGTCTCGGTGATCAACAAGAGCAGCACCGAACCGCCGCACGGCGGCACCTGGGACGCCTGGCTCGACGGCTGGGGCAAGGCCACCACCGACACCCTCGCCCAGACCGTCACGCTGCCCACCGGCTGCACCACCTACAACCTCAGCTTCTGGCTGCACGTCAACACGGCCGAGACCTCGACGACCAGCGCCTACGACACCCTCAAGGTCCAGGTGCTGAACAGCTCCGGCACCGTCCTGGGCACCCTGGCCACCTACTCCAACCTCAACCACAACACCGGGTACGCGCAGCACAGCTTCAACCTCGGCGCCTACGCCGGCCAGCAGGTGACGCTGAAGTTCACCGGTGCCGAGGACTTCGAGTACCAGACGTCGTTCGTGCTCGACGACACCGCGGTGAACGTCGGCTGAGCCCGACGATCAGCTGATCGCGGCTGATCCGGACACGAGAGGGGCGCCGGGTGGTGCACTGCGGTGCACCACCCGGCGCTGAACGCCGGCTGAGGGATGGATGACTGGATGGACACACCCGTCGCGGTGCGAGGCCGCGGCATCACCAAGGTCTTCGGTGATGTCGTCGCCCTCGACCACATCGATGTGAGCATGACGCAGGGTCAGATCCACGGCCTGGTCGGCCCGAACGGCGCCGGCAAGACCACGCTCCTCGGCCTGCTGCTGGGCCTGGCCGTCGCCGACGAAGGGAGTCTGGAGATCCTCGGCACTCCGGTGGGCCGCGCACCGGCCGCGCCCGACGGTGTCTCCGGGTTCGTCGACGGGCCCGGCCTCTACCCCACCCTCACCGCGAAGCAGAACCTCGCAGCGCTCCTCGTGCTGCGCCCTGACGACGCGCCCGCCACCGGTGTCGGCGAGGCGCTGGAGCAGGTCGGGCTCGCCCATGCCGCCGACGCCAAGGTCCGCGGCTTCTCGCTGGGCATGCGCCAGCGGCTGGGGCTGGCCGCGGCGCTGCTGACCAGGCCACGGCTGCTGGTGCTCGACGAGCCGTCCAACGGCCTGGACCCGGTCGGCAAGAAGCACGTGCACGGTGTGCTCAGCCGGCTGGCCGCCGAAGGCGTCACGGTCGTGATGTCCAGCCACCGGATGGACGACCTGGAGGCGCTGTGCTCCGAGGTCACCATCCTGGCCGCCGGGCGCGTGGTCTTCTCCGGACCGGTGTCGAAGCTCTCCGACGACAGCCGCGAACTCGACTACCGGCTGCGCGCCTCGGACCCGTCCGCCGCTCGCGCGGTCGCGGCCGCGATACCCGGGATGCGCATCATCGACGGCCACGACGCCCCCGTGCGACCGGACACCGACGTGATCGTCGTCCGCGCACGGGTGGCTGCCGTGGACGAACTCGTGGTCCGCATGGTCCGTGACGGCATCGCCGTACGTGAGTTGGCGCCCGTCGTCTCACCACTGGAAGCCGCGTTCCTCGCCCTGACCGACCAGGAGGCCGACCTGTGACCGCGACCGTCGCCGACGCCCCGGCCCCCGTCGGGGCCACGGCCGGGACGGCGGGCGTGCGCCCCGTCCCGGTGGCCCGCGTCCTGCGCTTCGAGCTGGTCAAGCAGTTCTCCGCCTGGCGGGTGCGCCTGCTGATCGGGCTGTGCTGGCTCGGTCCGGGCCTGCTGGTCTTCGCGATCGACCAGCAGAGCACGCTGCCGTCGGACACCCTGTTCGGCCGGTGGATGCACGCCACCGGCTGGGCCGGGTCGCTGGTGGTGCTCGGCGTCGCCGGCAGTTGGGCGCTGCCGCTGGTCACGTCCATGGTCGCCGGCGACGTGTTCGCCGCCGAGGACCGGCTGGGCACCTGGCGCCATCTGATCGTCGCGGTCCGCTCGCACCGGCGGATCTTCGCGGCCAAGGCGATCGCCAGCATCACCGTCATCGGGCTGCTGGTGGCAGGCCTGGCCGTCTCCAGCGTGTTCGGCGGACTGCTCGCGGAGGGGAACCAGCCGCTGGTCGGCCTGGACGGCCACCTGCTCTCCGGCCCGGCCGCTGCCGGAGACGTCCTGCTGGCCTGGGTCTGCGTGCTGGCGCCGACGCTCGCCCTGGCGGCCATCGGGCTGCTCGGGTCCGTCGCCCTGGGACGGTCCCCGATGGGCCTGCTGCTGCCCATGCTCGCCGCCCTCGGGATGCAGGTGGCGCAGTTGCTGCCGCTGCCGGTCCCGGTGCGCCTGGCCCTGCCCGGTTACGCCTTCATCTCCTGGAACGGCCTGTTCGCCGATCCCCGGCAACTCGGGCCCCTGCTGATCGGTGTCGTGGTCGGTCTGGTGTGGGCGGTCGTCGCGACGGCACTGGCCTACCTGCTCTTCCTGCGCCGGGACTTCACCGGTCTCCACACCGACGGCGCCGGCCGCAGGGCGGTGACCCTGGGAGTCCTCCCGCTGGCCGGCGTGCTGGCCGTGACGGCCGGTGCTCTCGCGGTGACGACCGGGGCGGGCGGTTCCGGCATCGGCCAGGCCAAGGTGCAGCGGTCGGTGGCCACGGCGTTCGCCCACCTCTACCGGTTCCAGCAGGCGCAGATGCGCCGGCCGGCGGTCTCCGAAGCGCAGTTGCAGACCTCGGCGGCCTGCGACAAGAGCGCAGGACTCGGCGCACAGGAGGGGCCGGGGAACGACTGGCGCTGCACGGTCACCTGGACCGTCCCCGGTTACAACTCCACCGCCCAGGCCATCTACCAGCTCGATGTCGGCGCGAACGGGCGGTACACCGCCGACGGGGACGGCCCGGTCGAGGTGAACGGCTACTTCCTGATCGTCAGTGGGGGACAGGCGGTGCCGAACCCGCTCTGGCAGTTCGACGGCAACGTCGATCTGCTCGCCGGGTGAACCCGGAGGAACCCGGATGAACATCGCGCGCGGCTGACGCGCAGGCGCAGCCCGGGACCGGAGCTCCGGTGCTCCGGCCGGCCGGGCGCGGCAGCCCGTCCGGGGCGCCTCCGGCCCGCCGCGCCGGTGTCCGGGGGCGATCTACCATGAGAGGCAAGGTCTTCTCGACCCCGCACCTGCCCGCAGTAGAACGGTAGGGAGGCCGGCATGGAGTTCGGCAACGGATCCGGGCACGTGGACGGCTCGCGCTATCTGCCGATCGCCGAGCACGGCCTGATCGGTGACCTCCGCACCGCCGCGCTGGTCGGGACCGACGGCACCATCGACTGGTACTGCTGCCCGCGCTTCGACGCACCGAGCGTGTTCGGGGCCATCCTGGACGCCGACCGTGGCGGGTCGTTCGAGCTGGCCGCCGACGTGCCCGCGCGCACCCGCCAGTTCTACTTCCCCGACACCAACGTGCTGATCACGCGGTTCTACGCCGCCGACGGGGTGGCCGAGATCCAGGACTTCATGCCGGTCGTCGACGAGTCACGCGAGGCGGCCCGGCACCGGCTGATCCGGCGGGTGCTGTGCGTGCGGGGGACTCTGCCGTTCGCCGCCCGGATAGCCCCGCGGTTCGGTTACGGCGCCGAACCGCACACCGTACGCGGCCAGGCCCACGAGGCCGTCTTCGAGTCCCCGTCGCTCTCGCTGGCGCTGACCTCCACCGCGCCGCTGGAGAGCGACGGCAGGGACGTGTGGTCGCACTTCAAACTCCTCGAAGGCGAGTCCGTGGTGTTCGCCCTCGACCAGATCGGCGACGACGTCCGCCCGCGGGCCTGCCCGCACGCCGAGGCGCAGGCGCAGGCCGAGGCGACGGTCCGGTTCTGGCGGCACTGGCTGGGCCAGTCGCGCTACCGGGGCCGGTGGCGGGAGGTGGTGCACCGCTCCGCGCTGGTGCTGAAACTGCTCACCTACGCGCCGACCGGCGCGATCGTGGCCGCGCCGACGACCAGCCTGCCCGAGTTGGTCGGCGGCGAGCGCAACTGGGACTACCGGTACGTGTGGGTCCGCGACGCCGCCTTCTGCGTCTACGCCATGCTCCGCCTGGGCTTCACCGCGGAGGCCGAGGCGTTCATGGGCTTCCTGTCCGACCGGGGCATCGCACCGGGCACCGGCGCGGCCGGCCCGTTGCAGATCATGTACGGCATCGACGGCCGCAGAGAGCTGCCCGAGACCGAACTGTCCCACCTGGAGGGGCACTTGGGATCCGCTCCGGTGCGGGTGGGGAACGCCGCGACCCAGCAGCTCCAACTGGACATCTACGGAGCGCTGATCGATTCGATCTACCTGTACGACAAGTGGGGTCAGCCGATCAGCAGTGACCGTTGGGACGAGGTCGGCGCCGTGGTCGACTGGCTCTGCGACCACTGGGACCAGCCCGACGAGGGCGTCTGGGAGACCCGGGGCGGCCGGCGGAACTTCGTCTACTCGCGGCTGATGTGCTGGGTGGCCCTCGAACGGGCCATCCGGATGGCCAACCGGCGCGGCCTGCCGGCCGATCTTCCGCGCTGGCGGCAGAACCGGGACGTGATCTACCGGCAGATCATGCGCCAGGGCTGGTCGCCCGAGCGCGGGGCGTTCACCCAGGGGCTCGGCGACGACGTCCTCGACGCCTCCGTGCTGATGATGCCGATGGCGAAGTTCATCTCGCCCACCGACCCCAAATGGCTCTCGACCCTGGACGCGCTCACCCAGGACCTGGTCTCCGACTCGCTGGTCTACCGCTACGACCCGGAGGCCAGCCCGGACGGCCTGCGCGGATCCGAGGGCACCTTCTCCATCTGCTCCTTCTGGTACGTCGAGGCGCTCACCCGCGCCGGGCGCCTGGAGGAGGCCCGGCTGGCCTTCGAGAAGATGCTCACCTACGCCAACCACCTCGGTCTCTACGCCGAGGAGATCGGCCGGACCGGTGAACAACTCGGCAACTTCCCGCAGGCGTTCACCCACCTCTCGCTGATCAGCGCCGCCTTCAACCTGGACCGCGCCCTCGGCTGAGCCCCACGGCGGGCCGCACCGAGAGCCCCGGCCGGCCCCGGCCGTACGGCTGCGGCGGACCGGCGACGGCGAGCCGCCGCGCGCGGCGACGAGCAGACTGGGAGGGGCCGTCCCCTCCGGCCCCGCGACGACCCCGGGTGGTGAACCATGGCAGAGACCTCCGATGCGCTGCGGACCGTGATCCTGACCGTGGACGACGATCCCGCCGTGTCCCGGGCGGTGGCCCGGGACCTCCGCCGCCGCTACGGGGACCGGTACCGGGTGGTCCGCGCCGAGTCCGGCGCGTCGGCGCTGGAGGCGCTGCGCGAGCTGAAGCTGCGGGGGGCGCCGGTCGCGGCGATCCTGGCCGACTACCGGATGCCGCAGATGAACGGCATCGAGTTCCTGGAGGAGGCGCTCGACCTGTACCCCGCGGCCCGGCGGGTGCTGCTCACCGCCTACGCCGACACCGACGCCGCCATCGACGCCATCAACGTCGTCGACCTCGACCACTACCTGCTCAAGCCGTGGGAGCCACCGGAGGAGAAGCTCTACCCGGTGGTGGACGACCTGCTGGAGTCGTGGTCGGCCACCGACGGCCGGGCGGTGGACACCACCAAGGTCGTCGGCCACCGCTGGTCGGCCCGGTCCTCGCAGATCCGCGAGTTCCTGGCCCGCAACCAGGTGCCGTACCGGTGGTACTCCAGCGACGAGCCGGAGGGCGGACGCCTGCTGGCCGCCGCCGGGCAGGACGGGCGCCGGCTGCCGCTCGTGGTGCCCCCGGACGGCGCCGTGCTCGTCGAGCCGACCGAACGGGACCTGGCCGCCCACGTGGGGCTGTCGACCACGCCCGCGGCGGACTTCTACGACCTGGTCGTCGTCGGCGGGGGCCCCGCCGGCCTCGGCGCGGCCGTCTACGGGGCCTCGGAGGGGCTGCGCACCGTCCTGGTGGAACGCGAGGCGACCGGCGGCCAGGCCGGCCAGAGCTCCCGCATCGAGAACTACCTCGGCTTCCCCGACGGGGTCTCCGGCGCTCAGCTCACCGAGCGGGCCCGCCGCCAGGCCGACAAGTTCGGGGCGGAGCTGCTCACGGCCTGCAAGGTCACCGGCCTGGAGGTGAACGGCGCCGCCCGCACGCTGCGCTTCGCCGACGGCGCCGCCGTGTCCGCGCAGGCCGTGATCCTCGCCACCGGCGTGTCGTACCGGCAGCTGGACGTGCCGGGAGCGGCCGGGCTGACCGGGCGCGGGGTCTACTACGGCTCGGTGCTGACCGAGGCGGCCGCCTGCCTGGGGCAGGACGTGTACATCGTCGGCGGGGCGAACTCCGCCGGCCAGGCCGCGATGTACCTCGCCCGCACGGCCCGGCGGGTCACGCTGCTGGTACGGGCGCCGCAGCTGGCCGCCTCCATGTCGTACTACCTGCTGCAACGGGTCGAGGAGGCCGCCGCCGTCACAGTGCGCACGGACACGGTCGTGGAGGCCGTCCACGGCACGGACCACCTGGAGGCGCTGACCCTGCGGGACCGGGCGACCGGGCGGGCCGAGACCGTCGACGCCCAGTGGCTGTACGTCTTCATCGGCGCCGCCCCGCTGACCGACTGGCTGGACGGCACGGTGCTCAGGGACGCGCACGGCTTCGTGCTGACCGGGCCCGACCTGAGCGCCGACGGGGGCCCGCCCGCCGGATGGGCGCTGGACCGGCCGCCCTACCACCTGGAGACCAGCGTGCCGGGCGTGTTCGCGGCCGGAGACGTACGCGCGGAGTCCGCCAAGCGGGTCGCCTCGGCCGTCGGCGAGGGCGCGATGGCCGTCATGCTCGCGCACCGCTACCTGGAGCAGTCGTGACCACCCGCCCGGACGGGTGCGAGGAGCAGGAACTCCGGACGCTGTTCCTGTTCGAGAAGCTGACCTCCGACCAGCTCGCCCAGCTGTGCCGGGACGGCCGCGCCCAGTGGTTCGACCCGGGCCCGGTGTACCGCGAGGGCGATCCGGCCGAGAGCTTCTACGTGCTCTTCCAGGGCGCCGTGGTGCTCTCGCGCCGCGTGGGCGGCCAGGAGGTGGACGTCACCCGCACGTCCGCGCCCGGGGTGTACGCCGGGGCCTTCCAGGCCTACCTCGGCGACCAGGTGCCGCAGGTGTACAACAACTCGCTGCGGGCGGCCGAACGGTCGAGGTTCTTCGTGCTGCCCGCCGAAGCCTTCGCGCGGATGATGCACGAGTGGTTCCCGATGGCCGTCCACCTGCTGGAGGGCCTGTTCTTCGGGTTCAAGAGCACCCAGGAGGCGATCGGCCAGCGGGAACGGCTGCTCGCCCTCGGCTCGGTGACCGCCGGACTCACGCACGAGCTCAACAACCCCGCCGCCGCCGCCATGCGCGCCACCTCCGCACTGCGCGAGCGCATCGCCCGGATGCGCCGCGAGTACGGCGCCCTCGCGGCCGCGCCGCACCGGGACGAGGACCTGGCCCGCCTGAGCGAGCTCCAGGACACGACCGTCGGCCGGATCGGGCAGGCCCCGCCGCCCGGCCCGTTGCAGGCCGCGGACCTGGAGGACGAGGCCGACGACTGGCTGGCGGAGCACGAGGCCGCCGACGGCCGGCAACTGGCACCGGTCCTGGTCCAGGCGGGCCTGGGCACCGACTGGCTGGACGACATCGCGGCCGCCGTCCCCGGACACCTGCTGGGCAGCGCACTGAACTGGCTCGGCTGCACCGTCGAGGCCGAACTGCTGCTGGGCGAGATCGAGGACGCCACCCACCGCATCGCCGCGCTGGTCGGCGCGGCGAAACAGTACTCGCAGCTGGACCGGGCCCCGTACCGGAACGCGGACGTCCACGAGCTGCTGGACAGCACCCTGCTGCTGCTCGCCGCGAAGCTCGGCCCGGGCATCACCGTCGTACGCGACTACGACCGCACCCTGCCCGCCGTCCCCGGCTACCCCGCCGAGCTGAACCAGGTGTGGACCAACCTGATCGACAACGCCGCCTGGGCCATGCACCGCAGCGCGGCCGGGGGCGGCACGCTCACGGTGCGCACCGCACGGGACGGGGACCGGGTGCTGGTCGAGTTCCGCGACACCGGACCCGGCGTGCCCGCCGACGTCCGGAGCCGGGTCTTCGACCCGTTCTTCACCACCAAACCCGTCGGCGAAGGCACCGGACTGGGCCTGGACATCTCCTGGCGCATCATCGTCAACCGGCACGGCGGCGACCTGCGCCTCACGTCCGCTCCCGGCGACACCCGCTTCCAGGTCCGACTTCCGATCGACCCCGCACCCCCCGACACCCCGCAGGAGTCGCCATGAGCACCGAGCCCCCGATCAACCCCACCGTGCCGCCGAGCGGCCCCGGCTGCGTCGAGTGCGACGCCGCGGGCGGCTGGTGGTTCCACCTGCGGCGCTGCGCGCGCTGCGGCCACATCGGCTGCTGCGACGACTCGGTGGCCAAGCACGCCACCGCGCACGCCAGGGCGACCGGCCACCCGGTGATCCGCAGCTTCGAACCGGGCGAGAGCTGGTTCTGGGACTACGACACCTCGGAGCTCTACGAATCGGGGCCCGAGCTGGCCGCGCCGGACAGCCACCCCGTGGACCAGCCCGTCCCCGGCCCGGCGGGCCGGGTGCCGGCCGACTGGACCGAGCGGATCGGCAACGGCCGGTAGGAACCCCAGGCGGCCGCTGCCCGTTACCGGTCCGGGCGGCCCGGCGGGTTAGGCTGCCCTTCCGGGGGAGGCCAAGCCCTGCCCGAGTCACCGCGCGTCCTGCCCCACGGAGGTATTCGGCCTTGCACATCGACCAGTGGATCGAGAGCGTCCCACCGATCGCGGTGTACGCGCTGGTGGGGCTGATCATCGGGGTGGAGAGCATCGGCATCCCGCTGCCGGGCGAGATCGCGCTGGTCACCGCCGCGCTGATGGCCGTCAAGGGCACGGTCGACCCCTGGGGCGTGGCGCTCTGCGCGATCGCGGGCGCGGTGATCGGCGACTCGATCGGCTACGCCATCGGCCGCAAGGGCGGAAAGCCGCTGTTCGAGAAGCTCGGCCGGAAGTTCCCGCAGCACTTCGGGCCGGACCATCTGGCGACCGCCGAGCGGTCGTTCCACAAGTGGGGGATGTGGGCGGTCTTCTTCGGCCGGTTCATCGCCCTGCTGCGGATCTTCGCCGGCCCGCTCGCGGGCGCGCTGCGGATGCCGTACTGGAAGTTCCTGACCGCCAACGTGCTCGGCGGCGTCTGCTGGGCCGGCGGTACGACCCTGCTGGTCTACAAGGTCGGCAAGGTGGCCGAGAAGTGGCTCGGCAGCTTCTCCTGGATCGGGCTCGTGCTCGCCGTGGTCGGCGGCATCGGGTCGGCGTTGGTGCTGAAGCGCCGGGCCGCCGCCAAGCACGAGGCGGAGCCCGAGCCGTCGGTCGCGGAGCCGGTCGCCGACTGAGGCCGACCCCCGGCTCCCCGGGGGTTCGGGCACTTCGGGCCTACGGGCGGAGTGGCTGGGTACGATCGGGAACGATCACCAGACACTCTCGGGAGGCCGGAATGAGCCAGCAGCAGTGGACGGCAGTGGACACCTACTTCAGCGACGTCCTGATCGGTGAGGACCCGGTGCTGGCGGCGGCGCTCGCCGCCGCCGACGCGGCCGGGCTGCCGCAGATCGCCGTCGCACCCAACCAGGGCAAGATGCTGCACCTGCTGGCCCTCACCCAGGGCGCCCGGCGGGTGCTGGAGGTGGGCACCCTCGGCGGCTACAGCGCGATCTGGCTGGCCCGCGCGCTGCCCGCCGACGGCCGGCTGATCACCCTGGAGATCGACCCCACCCACGCCGAGGTGGCCACCGCCAACCTCAAGCACGCCGGCTTCGCCGAGATCGCCGAAGTCCGGCTCGGCCGCGCGGCCGACACCCTGGCGCAGCTGGCGGCGGAGGGGGCCGAGCCGTTCGACTTCGTCTTCATCGACGCGGACAAGCCCGGCAACCCGGTGTACTTCGAGTGGGCGCTCAAGCTCTCCCGTCCCGGCACGGTGATCGTGGTCGACAACGTGGTCCGCAGCGGGGCCGTCGCCGACCCCGACTCCACCGACCCGAGCGTGCTCGGCGTCCGGCGGCTGCACGAGCTGCTCGCCGCCGAGCCGCGGGTCTCGGCGACCTCGGTGCAGACGGTCGGGGTCAAGGGGTACGACGGGTTCACCCTGATCCGGGTCGGGAGCTGACGGGTGCGGATCGGGCTGCTGGGCACCGGTCCGTGGGCCCGGCGGGTGCACGCACCGGCGCTGGCGGCGCACCCCGGGTTCGAGTTCGCGGGGCTCTGTGGGCGTAACGCCGAGGCGGCGTCCGCGCTGGCCGAGGCGCACGGCGTGCCCTCGTACCCGGACCCGGAGAAGCTGTTCGCCGACGTCGACGCCGTGTCGGTCGCGCTGCCGCCCTCGGTCCAGGCCGGGTTCGCCGTCCGGGCCGCCGAGGCGGGGTGCCACCTGCTGCTGGACAAACCCGTCGCGCTGACGGTGCCGGACGCCCGGGCGGTGCACGCCGCGGTGGAGCGGGCCGGTACCGCCTCGGTGGTGTTCTTCACCCTGCGGTTCGGCGCCGGCCAGGCGTCCTGGCTGGCCGAGCAGACGGCCCGGGGCGGCTGGTTCACGGCGCACTGCCAGTGGCTGGGCGCGGTCTTCACCGCCGCCGACAGCCCGTACGCGGCCTCGGCCTGGCGCCTGGAGAAGGGCGCGCTGTGGGACGTCGGCCCGCACGCGCTCTCGGTGCTGCTGCCCGTACTCGGCGCCGCCGTCCGGGTGACGGCCGTGGCGGGCCCGGGGGACACCGTGCACCTGGTGCTCGGCCACGCCTCGGGCGCCTCCAGCACGCTCACGCTGAGCCTCACGGCGCCGCCGGCCGCGGCGGCCGGCGGGGTCGGCCTGGAACTGCGCGGCGAGGCCGGGGCCGCCCGGCTGCCGGAGCGCAGCGAGAGCCCCGCGGCCGCCTTCGGCCGGGCACTGGACGCGTTGGCGCTCGCGGCGGGCGGCGGTGCGGCGCACCCGTGCGGGTCCGCCTTCGGCCTGGAGGTGGTGGAGGTGCTGGCGGCTGCGGAGGAGGCCCTGCGGACGGGGGCGGCCGTGCTGCTCTGAGGGTTGCACCCGTCCCGCCCCGGGTGGGCCCGTCGTGATCGCGGCGGGCCCCCGGGGCGGGACGGGTGCCGTCTCAGCGGCCGCCGGGGCGGCGGTCGGCCGGGCGGCGCGGGGGGATGGGGGTGGCGGGGAAGTCGCGGGGGCCGGTCCAGAGGGCGGGGACGGCGTCGCTGCGGCGGGCCAGTTCGTAGGCCAGGGCCTCGTAGTTGACCCGCCAGCCCTGGAACTGCGGCCAGGCCTCGGCGACCGGGCGCTCCTTGACCATGCCGCTGGCGGTGACCATCGCGACGGCCGCGTCGAACTCCTCGAAGGTGAGCCGGATCGGGCTGTCCGGCTCGGGGTCGGGGTCGAAGTCCACCCGCAGGGTCCGGGCGATGTCCCGCAGCGCGGTGAAGCCGGCCCGCAGTACGAGCCGGGCCTCGGGCGGGGCCGAGCGCGGGCAGATCGCGAGCTGGATGGCGGCGGCGTCCATCACCGCGAGCAGGCCGACCACCCAGCTGCGGTGCGGCCGGGGTGAGCGGAAGGAGAGCAGGACGGGGTAGTTGGAGTGCCCCTCGCCGATGTCGGCGGCTAGCCGCTCCCAGTCGCGGTACAGCTGCGGCAGCGCCGTCTCGGTGTCCACCAGGGACTGCCGGGCCAGCAGCTCCGGCCCCCAGGCCGGCTCGCCGGCCCGGGTCTGCAGGAGTGTCACCTCGACCTCGCGGCGGTTGTACGCGCCGTACAGGGTGGGCAGGTAGGCGATCAGCAGGGCGGTGATCAGCGGCCCGGTGGCGGCGGCCAGGAAGTCCAGTGCGGAGAGCCGCAGCCGGTCCCCGCTGGCGAAGCCGAGGGTGAACAGGCTGGAGCCGGCCTCCCGGAAGGAGACTCCGAAGGAGAGCCCGGCCGTGCCGAACAGCAGCAGGGTGTAGGCGGCCAGCATGCTGGCGAGCCAGGTCGCGAGCATGCAGAGCAGGATCAGCGGCGCGAGCCAGGTCAGCACCCGGTCCTGGGCGAGGTAGCCGCCGGAGGCCGGGGCGAGCCGGCGCAGGATGCCCCGCAGGACGACCCAGATCCGGAAGACCAGCGCGGAGTACAGTCCGCGCGGCACCACCAGGGTGCGCAGGATGCTGGCGATGGTGAAGACCAGCAGGAGCAGTCCGGCCAGCACGGAGATCAACTTCATGGCGCCATTGTGGCCCGGCGGCCCGCCCGTCCGGTCCGGCGGGCCACCAGGTGGTACGCGTGTCAGCCGTGCGCGAGCGCCTGGACGCGGTCGAGCGCGCCGTTGAAGAGGTTCTGGTCGCCGGGCAGCGTCCCGGAGCTGGCGTACTGCCAGATCGTCTGGTAGCCCCAGCCGGCCGGGAGGGCCCCGACGCTGCTCGCGTAGTGGGCGATCCAGAGCGGGTCGGTGCTGCCGAAGCCGCCGTTGTTGCCGGTGCAGGTGCTCCACCAGTCGGTGGTGGTATAGATGACGGGGTAGCGTCCCGTCCGGCTCAGCACGGTGTTGGCGAAGTCGTGGATCCAGCCGACCATCGCGCTCTGGCTGAGCCCGTAGCAGGTCGCGCCGTACGGGTTGTACTCGATGTCGAGGGCGGGCGGCAGGGTCTTGCCGTCGGCGGACCAGCCGCCGCCGTTGCCGACCAGGAAGTTGGCCTGGGTGGCTCCGCTGGAGCGGTCCGGCAGGGCGAAGTGGTAGGCGCCCCGGATCAGGCCCGCGTTGTAGCTGCCGTTGTACTGCTGGGCGAAGTACGGGTTGGTGTAGCCGGTGCCTTCGGTGGCCTTGACGTACGCGAACCGGGCGCCGTTGGCGTACGCCGTGCTCCAGGCGACGTTGCCCTGCCAGCTGGAGACGTCCGTGCCGGGGGTCTGGGAGGCCAGAGGGCTGAGGGTGCTGCTGGTGGATCTTCCCTCGTGCGCGGCGACGGTGGACCCGGCGAAGTCGCGCTCGGGGTGGTAGCCGGCGGGGGCGGCGGACCCGGCCGCGTCGGCGGGTACGGCGGCGCTCGCGGGTACGGCGCCGCCGCCGAGCAGGACGGCGCCCGCCGCCAGCGCGACGGCGGCGCGGCGGAGCAGTCTGCGGGTGGGACGGGTGGGGGAGGAGTGGAACGAAGGTGCGGTGCCTGGCATGAGCGCTCCTTGGTTCGGATGCGGCCGGCGCCGACCGGCGTGACCGCGCAGCAAGGAGGCTAGTCATGAACCCGACACCCCCGCCACGGTCCTGACCCCCCATCAATCGGCACCGCGAGGTGTGAGCTTCCGACATACTCGGGGCCCCTCGGACGGGTGATCGGGGTGTGGCACGATGCAGGACGGACGGGGACGAAATCCGCAGAGAACTGGAGTGGGCCAGATGGTGTCCGAGAGCTCGGAGCTGACCTTCCGCACGGCGGAGGCGGCCGACGTACCCGCGCTGGTGGCGCTGATCGAGTCCGCGTACCGGGGCGACGCCAGCCGGGCCGGCTGGACCACGGAAGCCGACCTGCTGGACGGCCGTCGTACGGACGAGGAGTCCGTCGGCGAGACGATCGCCCGGCCCGGCAGCGTGCTGCTGATGGCCGAGCGCGCGGGGGAGCTGCTCGGCTGCTGCCTGCTGGAGCGGCGCGAGACGGCGGCGTACTTCGGGATGTTCTCGGTCCGGCCGGAGCAGCAGGGCGGCGGCCTTGGGCGGGCGGTGCTGGCCCGGGCGGAGCAGCTCGCGCGCGAGGAGTGGGGCGTGCCGGAGGTGGAGATGACGGTGATCGTCCAGCGCGAGGACCTGATCGCCTGGTACGAGCGCCGGGGCTACCGGCGGACGGGCGAACTCTCCCCCTTCCCCTACGGCGACGAGCGCTTCGGCGTCCCGCGCCGTCCGGACCTGCGCTTCGAGAGGCTGACCAAGGCGCTCTGACCGCCCCGGCCCCCGGCATTTCCTCGGCTCCGGCCCCGATGTGGCCCCGGCTCAGCCGCCGTACAGGCCGTGGCAGATCTTCGCCTGCTCGGAGCCCGGGGCCCACTCGCCGAGCCGCTCGGCCTCGGCGCACACCTTGACCGAGGGGATCAGCTCCGTCGGCCCGCCGCCGGTCTGCGCCTGCGGGGCGGCGGGCGCCGTCCCCGGGGCCGGGCGGTGCGTCCGGGCGGGCCGGGGCCGGGCGCTCTGACGGGGCGTCGAGGCCCGGTCCGGTTCGCCGCCCTCCTCCGGGCCGGCGCCGGTGCCGCTGCCCGCGGGGGTCGAAGGCATGACCGGGACCGCAGGCGGGGCCGGCAGCGGCGCGGTGCTGTGCACAGTGGGGGAGGGCGAGGGCCCGGCGGAGACCGGGCTCGCGGACGGGTCGGGCGCCGGAGCACCGGCCTCCTCGCCGGAAGGGCCGCAGGTGGCCAGCAGCCCGCCCAGGACCAGGGCGCCGCCGAGCGCGGTCGCCGCCCAGGCCGCCCGGCGGGCCCGGGTGCGCCTCGGGCGCAGCGGCGTGACCGGCGGCTCCCACGGGGTCGGCGGTGGCGGCGGCTGCTCCCACCCGTACTGCCACGGTGCCTGCCACTGCTCGTTCACGGTCGTCCTCCCGCACACTCCGGGCCCGCGCGGGCGGCGGGCCGCCGTGCTCAACGAGTCACGGCACCGGAGCGGAACGCCTCCGCACGGCCGTCATGGCGTGCGCGCGCCCCGCTCGCGCCACATGCTGAGGGACATGCACACCAACAGAGACAGCAATGCGCCGGCCGGCCCGCTGGTCGAGGTCGCCGAGTTCCGTACCGACAGCCGCTACCGCCTGGCGCACTTCCACGGCGCGGGCTGGGAGCCGGTCGACCCGCAGGAGTTCGAGGCCCGGCTGAAGCAGTTCTTCCCCGACCTCGACCCGCACGACCCGGAACAGGTGCGCTGGGCCGACCGCCCGTGGGAGTGGCCCGCCTGGCACCCGGGCGAGGCCTGACGGAGCGTAAGACCGACCGGCACATGGTGGGCGGCGTCGCGACGCCCGGGCTGTCTCCCCCAGCCTTCGGCCGGGGGGACCCCCACGAACGGCTTCTCCTCAGTCGCCGCAGCTCCGCTGCTACTCCCTCGTCGGCACCGCCCAGACTCGGCCCGGACGCCGCTCCTTCCTCCACCCACCATGTGCCGGTCGGTCTTACGCCGCCGCGTCCGCCCGCGTCCGCCCGCGTTTCACCCACGTGCCGCCTGGCGGAACGTCAGACCGGCCGGGTCCAGATGTCGGTGGAGCGGACCCGGGCCGATGCGGCGGTGGCGGTCGCGGCCAGCAGGAGGCCCGCGATCAGCAGGGGCAGGGTGCGGGAGGCGTGCAGCGCGATCAGGCCGCCGGCCAGGGCTCCGGCGAACATGCCGGCGACGGCCAGCGCGCGGCGGACGAACCTGCCGTCGGCTTCGCCCGCCAGGGGGCTGTCGGAGGCCAGGCCGGTGAGGGTCTGGGTCAGCACGGTGGTGGTGAAGTCCGGGACGGCCAGCCGGCGGGCGGCCGCGTTCTGCGCCCCCATCGCCAGGGCCAGCAGCACGATGAGCAGATCGCGGCCGGTCCCGGTGAACGGATCCGCCAGTGTCTCGCTGCAGACGTACGCGACCAGGACGAGCGCGGTCTCCAGTACCGTCGCGCCCAGCAGCAGCCGGGCCCGGTGGTCCGGGAACCGGTTGCCGATCCGGCCGCCGAGCACGGCTCCCGCCGCGAACGCCAGCAGCGAGACCAGCGAGGAGCGGAGCGAGAAGGCGGTGGCCCCGGCGAGCGAGAAGGCCGTGAAGACCACGTTGCCGGTCATGTTGGCGACGAAGACGTTGCCCAGCACGAGGTAGCTGAAGGCGTCGACCACACCGGTGACGACGGTGAGGACCAGCAGCATCGGCTGCAACGGGCCGTGGCGGTGCTCCGGTCCGGGGGCCAGGACCGCCCGGAGGTCGCGCAGCGGTGTGATCACGGTGGTGCTCCGATCGGCGGGCGGCCGGGTGGGGTCCGGGGGCAGGGCCCCGGGCACAGGCCGAGGGTCAGGGCCAGAGCAGGCCGCGGTGCCAGCCGCCGTCCTCCCGGCGGCGGTACACCAGGCGGACGTGTCGGCGGTGCTGGTCACCCTGCCAGAACTCGACCTCCTCGGCGAGCACCGAGTACCGGGTGTGGCCCGGCGCGGCGGTGGCCGGGTCCCGCTCCCGCAGCGCCGCCGCCGCGTCCCAGGCCCGCTCGAACTCGGCCGGCCCGGAGAGCGGCAGGCTCTGCCGCCCGACCAGCGCCGCGACGTGCGCGGCCGGGCTCAGCCCGCGTACCTCCGGCACCGCGCGTTCCAGGCCCACCGCCTCCACCGGCCCGCGCAGCCGGATCTGCCGCCCGAGGGCCGGCCAGTACGAGGTGAGCGCCGCCCACGGGGCGGCGGCGAGCTGACGGCCCTTCGGGCTGCGGGCGTCGGCCTGGAAGGACCACGCGCCGTGCGCCACGTCGATGTCGCGCAGCACCAGCATGCGGGCGTCCGGGTGGTGGTCCTCGCCGACGGTGGAGACCGCCACCACCTGGGCGTCCGGCACCTCGGCCGCCATCGCCCCGAGCAGCCACTCCACGTGCAGGGAGGCGGGGTCGGGCGGTGCCGCCGCCGGATCGAAGACCGGCAGCTCACGGGCCATCGGCGGCCGCTCCCGGAGCAGCCGGCGGAGCTGCTCCACCGGGGGTCCGTCCGGCCCGGCACCTACTTCTGCACGCTGCGACACGCCTGCCTCCCACGGTTGGGGCCGAGGCTACCGGGTGGCGTCCGCGCGTCGCGTCCTCAGCCCTCCGGAGCCGCCCCCGAGCCGCCCCCGAGGCCACCGCGCACGCGCTGCCGTTCGGGGGCACGCGAGCGGGGCGGCCGGTGGGGTGCCCGGCGCGGGGCCGGGCCGGGCAGGTGGGGTCAGGCGGGGAGCAGCGCCTCGATGGCCGCGACGACCTCGTCGGCCTCGGGCTCGGTGCGCGGCCGGAAGCGGCCGGCCACCGTGCCGTCCGCGGCGATCAGGAACTTCTCGAAGTTCCACGTCACGTCGCCCGCCGCGCCCTCGGCGTCCGCCGTCTCGGTCAGCCGTGCGTAGAGCGGGTGCCGGTCGTCGCCGTTGACGTCGAGCTTCTCGAACAGCGGGAAGGAGACCCCGTACGTGGTCGAGCAGAAGGTCTGGATCTCCTCGGCGTTCCCGGGCTCCTGGCCCATGAACTGGTTGCACGGGAAGCCGAGGACGGTGAAGCCGCGCTCGGCGTAGCGCTGCTGCAGCCGCTCCAGCCCGGCGTACTGCGGGGTCAGGCCGCACTTCGAGGCGACGTTGACGATGAGCAGCGCCTTGCCCTTGTGGTCGGCCAGCGACGCGGGCTCGCCGGTCAGGGTGTGCAGGGGGATGTCGTACAGGCTCACGGGGAGTCCCTTCGGGGGAGAGGGCGGGCGGCAGGTTCCCGCCGGACCGGACAACGGTAGCCGGAGCCCAGGTGTTCCCGGGCGGCGCCCGCATCCCCGCCCCACTGCACGCCCGAGCGTTCGCCGGAGCGCGGCCGCACCGGCCGGGCGGATCTGGCGCTTCCTCACCAACCGCCCGCCCGCGCTGTTCCACCGGGCGTCGACACGGGCCGGTCGGTAGCCTGGGAGACTGCCGGACGAACGGCAGGAACCGGGCCCGCTCCTCCAGGAGCGGGCCCACCCCACAGGTGGTCCGGCGGCAGCCCACGCCCGGACGCACCCCGGAGGGAAGAGCGGACCGTGAGCACTGCTCCCAGCGGATCCTCGCGCTACCTGGTGCTGGCGGCGATGATCTTCGCTGTCGCGATGACGTTCATCGACCAGACCATCGTGTCGATCGCCGTACCGAACATCCAGCACGAGCTGAAACTGACCAGTACGGGAGTGCAGTGGGTGGTCAACGCCTACCTGCTCACCCTGGCGGCGTTCTTCGCCTACGGCGGCCGGCTCGCCGACACCGTCGGCCACCGCAGGGCGGTGGTGCTCGGGGTGCTGGTCTTCGCCGGCGCCTCGGCCTGTTGCGGCTTCACCCCCACCGGGAGCCCGGCCGAGGCGTGGCTGATCACCTTCCGTGCCGTCCAGGGCTTCGGCGGCGCCGTCATGTTCCCGGCGGCGCTGGCGATCGTGGTGCAGAACTTCGCCCTGCGCGAGCGGGGGCGGGCGCTGGCCCTGTTCTTCGGCATCGCGGGCGGCCTGACCGCGATCGGACCGGTCCTCGGCGGCTACCTGACCGCATGGACGTGGCGGGCCATCTTCTGGGTGAACCTGCCGGTGGCGGCGATCGCGCTGGTGCTGATCGCGATCTCCAAGCCGGTGACGGAGAGCCGGCCCGCGCCGATGGACTACCGGGGCCTGGCCCTGATCGCCGGCGGTGTCGCGTTGAGCGTCTTCGGCTTCCAGCAGTCGCAGGTCTGGGGCTGGTCGAACCCGGCGATCGGGCTCTGCATCGCGGCCGGTGTCCTGCTGCTGGTCGTCTTCGCGATCGTCGAGAAGCGCACCGCCTCGCCGCTGATCCAGGTGGACATCTTCCGCATCCGGGCGTTCTCCGTGCAGAACCTGGTGCTCGGCATCTCGATGCTGGTCTTCGTCCCGGTGTTCTTCTTCTCCAGCGAGTACGCCCAGATCGCGCTGGGCGACTCCTCCTCGAAAGCCGGCATCTTCCTGCTCTACTTCTTCATCGGGTTCGTGATCGCCTCGCAGATCGGCGGCCGGATGCTCGACCGGGACGGCGCGAAGCGGCCGGTGGTGACCGGGTGCGTCCTGGCCGCGGTCGGGTTCTACCTGTGGGCGGGCGACGCGACCACGCTGAGCTTCAGCGGCCAGCAGTGGGACGTCGTACTGGCCGGCGCGGGCATGGGCTTCATGCTCACGCCCTCCAGCACGGACGCGGTCAACCGTGCCTCCCGGCTGTCCTACGGCGAGGCGACCGGCATCACCCAGACGGTCCGCAACTACGCCGCGAGCCTCGGGCTGGCCGTGCTGGGCACCGTCCTGGTCACCGACCTGCGCTCCCGGCTGACCGACTCCCTGGTCGCCCGGGGCCTGTCACACGAGCAGGCGGTCACCGAGGCCGCCCACCTCTCCCAGGTCCAGGCGCAGAGCGGCGGGAGCGGGAGCACTGCGGACATCCCCCAGTTCTTCCGGGCCGACTTCGCCCATGCCACCCAGATGGTCCTCTACTGGATGGCGGCCGTCATGGCGGCGGCCGCCGTGGTGGCGATGGTCGGCCTGCGGCCGGGCAGGCAGGCCGAGACCGCCGCCGGGCACCAGGAGGCGCCGCCGACCGGACGCGAGCCGGGCCAGGCCTGAAGCCCCCGACCGCCCGTGAGCCGGGCCCCGTCCTCCGATCGGGGGACACCGTCGGCGAGCCGCCGGTCCCGCGGCCGTCCGACGACCCGTGGGGCGCACGGTGGACCCACGCACTACCCAACCAGAGGTGAGGGCAGATGACGACGAACCAGACGGGGCTGCGCATGCGGATGCTGGCAGCGGGGGCCGCCGCCGCTCTTGCGATGGGCATCGCCGCCGTGCCGGCCGCAGCCGCCGACCAACCCACCACCCAGCAGCTCATGGCGGACTGCGCCAGCGGCGTCGGGAAGTGCACCTTCAACGACCCGGTCGTCCGGAAGGCCTACCTCGGCAACTACCGCCAGGTGTCGCACACGCTCTTCAACTGCAGCACCTCGCCCGCCGTCCAGGGAATGGACTGGTCCGACTCGGTGGGCTCCTCCGACACCCTGGAGGTCTCCGTCACCGTCGGCGGCAAGATCGCGGGCATCGTCGATGCGAGCGTCACCGCCACCTACGGGCACACGTGGGAGGCCTCGCACAGCGAGGGCGGGTCGCTGAGCATGACCGTCCAGCCCGGCGAGGTGGGCTGGATCAGCCGTGCCCAGGTCATGCACCAGGTCTCGGGTACCTGGCAGACCCACTACGACAACCCGCACTGGGGCCACTACTACTGGTACTGGAAGGACACCGTCACCAGCCCCGCCCCCAGCGGGACGGACGGGGTCGGCAACTCCGTGGTCGTCAAGAGCCGGCCGATGACCGCCGCGGAGAAGGAGTCCTGCACCGCGACTGCCCGCGGCCCGCGCCCCGGGCCCGGCCTGCACCGGGACCAGCCCTCGGCCGCCCGTGACGCAGTGCCGAGCTGACTGCCGCGGACGGGCACGTCGTAGCCCCGGTACTCCCGGTCACGCCGTGCCCGTCCGCCGTCGACGCGCCGCGGATCACGCCCAGGACATGTCCGGGAGGAGCTCGCGTACCTGGGGCAGGTAGGAGGGATCGGCGTCTGCGAAGATCCGGAGGTCCTCCTTCGCGTCTTCGGTCCGCCCCAGTGCGATGAGGCTCCTGGCGCGTTGCAGCCGGGCGTCGAGGTCGTCCGTCTCGGCCAGGACGGAGTCGAGAAGCGTCACGGCCGGCTCGTGCCGGGCGTCGTCGTGGTAGGCGACCGCGAGGTTGAAGCGGACTCCGGGCGTGTCGGACAGCGTACGGGCCTGTTCGAGGTCGGCGATGGCCGAGGCCAGGTCGCCGCTCTGGTGAGCCAGCGCGCCGCGCAGGGCCCACGCCTCCGCGTACTCGGGGGACGCGGTCAGTGTCGCCGAGTACGCGGCGGCCGCTTCCTCGAACTCCGCTTCAAGCTCGTGCAGTTGGCCCTTGAGGCAGAGCAGTTCCGGGCTGTCGGCGGTGACCCCGAGCCCGGATTCGACGCTCGACCGGGCGAGTGGGACGGCGTCGGCGTCGTCCTGTGCCAGCTCGATCAGCAGCGCGCTGCGGTTGATGTGAGCGTCCGTCATGCGGGGGTCGAGCTCCAGGACGTACGCGTAGTCGGCCAGCGCGCCTTCGACGTCGCCGGTTTCGTTCCGCGCCTCGGCGCGGTTGTAGTAGGCCTCGGGGAAGGGCGGGGAGAGCTGGATGGCCTGGTCGTAGTCGGCCAGCGCCTCGCCCAGCCGCCCCTGCCGGTGCAGCAGGATTCCCCGGTCGAGGTGGTACTCGGCGTAGTTGGGGTCGCAGGCGATCACCGCGGTGAACTCGTCGAAGGCCTCGTCGGGGCGGCGAAGGGCCGAGAGGAGCTGGGCCCTGTTGTGCCGCAGCACCGACCGGTGCAGGGCCTGCTCGTCGGGATCCAGGGCGGCGTCGAGGCGGGCCAGGCAGGCGTCCACCAGGTCCAGGGCGGTCTCCGGGTTCCCGCGGTGCATCTCGATGAGGGCCAGGCCGTTGCGGTAGAACGCGGTGCGCATCTCCCGGTCCTTCGGATCCGGCAACTGGCCGGCGAAGGCGATTCCCTGGTTGATCCAGCGGCGGGCCTCTCCGTGGTCCCGGTCCTCGTCGGGGAGATGGCGGGTGTGGATCATCGCGGTGGCGTAGGCGGCTTGCATGTGCACCGACGGTGAGGTGCTGAGTTCCCGGGCCTCGTCGTACAACGGCAGTGCCTCCTCGGCGAGCGAGAGGGCGGCCAGCGAGGTGGTCATCTTGGTGGTGAAGGCCCACCAGTGTTCGGGGTTGCTCTCGTAGGTCACCAGGGCGCGTCCCCGCGTGCCGTAGTCCAGGACCGCGTGGTAGAAGCCGAGGTCCATGCAGTGGTCCAGCGCGTGCCGCAGGGCGTCCGCACCGGCTCCCGCCCGGTCGCCGCCGTTCTCCGCGTGCCAGGCGATCGCCCCGAGGCGCAGCGAGGGCTCGTCGGCCGCTTCCAGCGTCTTGCGGCGCAGGTCGTGCAGGGCCTCGCGGTCGGCGGACGGCAGTCGCAGGTAGGCCGCCAGCTCCGCCGGATCGTCGCCGGTGCCGTCGTTGTCGATGTAGCGGGAGGCGAGCGCGGGCTCGTCCGACCGGGTGGCCGCGGCGGACACGGGTGCGTCCGGGCGCGTGCAGTGCGCGGCCAGAGCGGCGCCGAGGGTCTCCGTCGCAGGACCCGCCGGATCGTCGAGGGGCTCCTTGGCGGTGGTCACCACCACGGTGAGGCGTTCGGGGGCGGTTCTGCGCAGGAGTACGGCCAGGAACTCGGCGTCGGTGGGGTCGGCCCGGTGGGCGTCGTCGACGATCAGCGACCGGGGCTGCCCGCCGAGCGCCCGCAGGTACGCGTTGAGGAAGTCGACGAGACCGTTGGCCACGCGGAGCGTGCGGACCCGGGAGTAGAAGCGGGTGCGCTCCCTGGGCACCGCCAGGGAGGTCAGCGTCTCCCTGGACGCCGGGACGAGGGACCGGAGTTCGGGCGTGGTGGAGAGGATCTCGACGTTGTGCCGGGCGACGGCCTCCGGGCAGCGCTCCAGCGCGTCCGGGACGATGGCGCGCAGCAGCGTGCCCACGGCGGTGTAGGGCCCGCGCAGCCGACGGTGGGCGCTGACCGCGGCGAGCTGCGGGGGCAGCTCCAGCCGTTCCAGGGCTGCGGTCCGGTCCGCCCGTGAGGAAGCGCTGATCCAGAGGTGGCGTGGAGCGGTCATGGCGGAGTCGCCTTTCTTGCGCGGGCGCGGGCTGGTACGGGCGCGGGTACGGGTACGGGCGCGAGGTTGCTGCGGGAGCTGGGAGGTCAGGCCGTGGCGGGGCTCTCGGGCCTGCTGTCGCGGACCTGCTGTCCCGCGCCGGACCGCCGCGCGCGGCGGTCCCTGAGGGCCATGTAGGCGACTGCGAGGAACTGGGCGAGCAGAAGGGCCAGCAGGATCGCCGAGTCGGCGATTCCGCTCAAGGGCGTGCCGGCCCTCAGGCGTCCGAACAGGCCGGTCAGCAGCCGGTAGGCCGACGGCACGACCACGGTGGCGAAGGAGCCGAGGGTGAGTGCGTAGCCCACGGGCAGGAGCCATGCGTACCAGCGGGCCGCCCGGAGGTCGGCCGGACCGTATGCGGACAGCTCCTGAGCGGCTCTTCCGGTCCATCGGCGTACGGCGTTGCGCAGGACGGCCGTGGCCGCGCCGTGCAGGTCCGTGCACCCCAGGACGGTGGTGAGCAGGATGTACACGTCGGTGCGCAGGTAGAAGAAGAGCTGCCAGAGCAGGCGCATCACGACCGCGAAGGCGAGGGCGAGGCAGACCCGGCCAGCCGGTGAGAGTGCGCCGCCCGGCTCGCGCACCACGGCCGCCACCAGGGTGAGTACGTCCACCGCGAGCACGTCGGCCACCATGCCGGCGAGGATCGGCAGATAGCGCTGCCGGCGCGGAACGGCGACCAGACCCGGCAGTGATGTCTCGAACACCACGTAGATCAGCCGCCGGCCCACCGAGAACGTGGAGTTCAGGCCCATCCGCCGCCCGGCCAGTGCGTGGAACGCCTCGTGCAGGGCGAGGAAGGGGATCTGGCCCAGGAAGAGCACCAGGCTGATCACGGTGTACGAGGAGCTGAAGAACAGGGCACCGCGGTGGGGTGCGAGCTCGGGGGCCCGGGCCATCGCCACGAGCGAGAGCGCGGTCAGCGTCGCGTAGCACACCCAGGCCGGCCGGCTGAACAGGGCGCGGCCCAGCCGCTGCCAGCGCACCGGTGCCGGTGCGGCAGTGCCGGTGCCGTCGTGGACGAAGCCGAGATCCTCCAGCACGGAGAGCAGATCGGGCATGTCGACGCTCTCGCCGTGCGCCTCCTCGTGGCGCTCGGCGGCCTCCCTGGGGGTGACGCCGTCGGCCAGCATGCGGACCAGTTCGGCGCCGTCGGCGGGGAAGACCGCATAGGAGTCCACGTCCGGGCTGCCGATGGTGACCTCGTCGCCCTCCTGCAGGTAGACCAGCGGACGCAGCACCAGCGGCCGGTCGAGGTCGGGGCGGGGGCCGGCCGGGGCGCTGTCGACGGGGGCGGACACGTGGACTCCTCGGGGAGGCAGGTTTCGCGGACCTGGTGGAGGCCCGGCCGGGATGCCCCGGCCGGGCTCACCTCAACTGCAGTACCGGTATTACCGGTTGTTCAGCCAACCGCAGAACGGGTCGCTGTAGAGAGCCGTGGCGGTGCTGGTCAGACGCACCGGGCCGGCCTTGCGGACGACGATCTTCTTCATGTGTGGTCACCTCCGTTCGTTCTGGATTTCGGTGCCTGCCCGATCTGTGTGGCAGGCACCGGCCACCGGTCCCGCCGAGCCGTATCGACAGGGCGGCGGGGGTGCAGTGCATGACCCCCGGCGGACCGGCATCCCGGCCTGTGCGGCCAGGACTCGTGTTGCTGCACCACAATCTGGTCGGTGCCGGTCCGAGATCGGTTTGGCAGCGGTAAAGGAATGGTCCGAGTGACCAGTGGTGCGGGTGTTCCCCCTGGGAACTTCGGGGCGGAGGCCACCCGGTGCCGGGGGCTCCGACGGCGCCGGCCGGGCAGCGCGGTCGTCACCCGCGGTGGCGGCCGTTGCCGGTCGTCGCGTCCGGGACGTCGTCGAGGAGGGGCTCCCACCGGCGATTGAGGACAAGAACTGACCTATACGGGCTCTAACGTGGTGACTGCCCGATGGAGCACGGCAAGGACACATGAGGAGCGGAACACCATGACCGACCACGCGCTGACGACCGGCCGGCAGATCGACGCCTCGGCCTCGGCGACCGCAGGAGAGCGTGACGACCTGTTGGCGATGCTGGCCAAGAACCGGCACTTCCTGCGCTTCACCACCCGTGACCTCACCGACGAGCAGGCGGGCCGGCGGACCACCGCCAGCGAGCTGTGCCTGGGCGGCCTGATCAAGCACGTCGCCTCGGTCGAGCGCGGCTGGGCGGACTTCATCGTGCAGGGCCCGTCGGCGATGTCCGACTTCAGCGCCATGACCGAGGCCGACTTCGCGCAGCGGGCCGACGAGTTCCGGCTGCTGCCCGGCGAGACGCTGGCCGGCGTGCTGGCCGACTACGCCGAGGTGGCCCGCCGCACCGACGAACTGGTGGCCACCCTGCCCGACCTGGGCCTTGCCCAGCCGCTGCCGAAGGCCCCGTGGTTCGAGCCCGACGCGCGGTGGTCGGCCCGCCGGGTGCTGATGCACATCATCGCCGAGACCGCTCAGCACGCCGGCCACGCCGACATCATCCGCGAGTGCCTGGACGGCGCCAAGAGCATGGGCTGACGGGCGGCAGGACCTGGCGGGCGCCCCAGGTCTCCACCCCACACGCAGGTTACCGGCGAGCGAACCTGTACATCCGTGATCGCGACCTACGGCGGAAGTACTAGGACTCTTGTCGGGAGTCGCGGGGAGTGGAAGCATATTGTACAGGGAATTTCATAGAGTCCTCGGCGCCCACGGGTGTGCACATCGCACGGCCGGGTGGCTGGGCAGGTGAGTCATGCCTTTGAATGACACCGAGTGGAGCACGGTGACCCGGTGGGTGGAACGTCACCTCCTGTATGGGAGCGAGCCCCGACAGGACCTGGTAGGGCACGGAATCGACGAGAAATTCGTATCACCCCTCCCTTTCACGAACATTCCCATGAGCAACGCGCGCACCCTGGTTTCGGCGGCGAGGCGGAGCTTCGAGCTGCAGATCGCCGTGATCACTGCCCTGCAGGGCACGGTGATCGGCTCTCAGGACCCTGAGGCGCACCAGCTTGCTGAATTCCGCGGAAAATTGCAGCGAGAACTCCATGTCCGTGATTCCGAGGACCACTTCCGATCGTGCGCCCTGAACGGCGGCCATACGGCCTTCATCGACCGTCAGGATCTCCGGAGGACACTCCAGCAGTTTGTCGACTCTACCGACAAGATCGTGCTGATCGTCGACGGCGAGCAGGACACCGGCCGATCGTATACCTATGAGCTGATTCGCTATCTCGGGCAATTCAAGGGGTTCAGGCCGGTCGTTGTCCCGCTGGGGGTGGCCACGACGGCCGAGAATGTGCTCCAACTTCTCTCCAGGCTTCTAAGGGCCGATCTGAACGGTATTCCCGGGCGGCACTCCGACTCGTTTCTGCTTGCTGGCGCGGTGGATGTCTTCAATCGCGCCGTCGCCTGCTCCGAGCGCCCGTGGCTGGTGTTCGACGACTGCGACAAGCTCGACCAGAACTCCGATGTCTGGGATTTCATCGGAAATCTCGCGGAAGTCATCTATCAGAACGTCAGCCCGTATTACGTGATCCCTCGTCTCGTTCTCCTCGGCTATCAGGGAGACGGTCGCTCGATGCCGTACCCACTCCGGCACAGCGTGCTCCACGACAAGGCGAGAGAGGCCGAGCGGGCGGATGTGAGGGCATTCTTCAATCAGCATTTCACGGTGGCAGTGCCCCGCCGGGAGAGTGGCGAACCGTATGCCGAAGCGGATATTCCGGGACTTGTCGACGTGACTGTCGAGGAGGTGATGAGGGCGGTCCGGCGGAAAGCCGGAAACGGTGAGAGCTATATGCGGAGGCTCTGCACGGCAGTGGAGGCGGTCATTCATGTCGACCAGTGAACCGTCGGACAAGGTCCGCGCCGAATTCGCCGACCGGTTGCGCCGGGAGCTGTCCCGGAAGGCGGCTCCGGCTGCCGAGGTCGGCGACGCCCGTCGGGAGTACCGCAAGGCGGCCTGCCTGCTCACCCAGTTCGATCCGGTGTGTCTACGGCGTCCCGGCGAGACCGAGCCGTCAGGCGGGGCGATGCTCGCACTGGTCGACGACTGCACGTCCGCGGGCCGCCTCGGGGACCGGGACCTCTGGACGCTGAAGGCAGAGGTCCGGGAGACGGCGCTGCGGGAGCTCGGGGGACCGGAGGAGGCCAGGGCGGCCCTGGAGCGCAACCTCGGCGAAGACCTCGTCACCGGACCGGAGAGGGCTGCGCTGCTCTACCTGAGCGGCCGCCCGCCGGACCTGGACGCACAGGACGTGCCGGAGCTGGCCGAGATCCTCCAGGCGCTCCTCTGGCTGAACGAAGTCCCCGGTATGACCCGGCTTCCGCGCGTCGAGGACCTGTGGAAGGTCCTTGAATGGGCCAGGCTGATGCGGCCGCTCGAAAGCCTGCTGAAGGACCCGTTCGTGGGGCGGGAGCGCGAACTGGCCCGTCTGTACGGTTTCGTCGGAGTCCCGCCGGCCTCGGCCCAGACCTGGTTGAGGTACGCGGCCGAGCGGGTCAGAACGTACGGGCACGTGCCGCAGGAGCCGCCCCTGGTGGTCCACGGACCGGGCGGCATCGGCAAGAGCACCCTGATCGCCAGGTTTCTCCTGGATGTGGTGCAGCACCGGCGTGTCAGGCTCCCCTTCGCCTATGTCGACTTCGCGCGTCCCACCATCTCGATCCACGAGCCGGTCACCCTCCTCGCCGAGGCCGCTCGCCAGCTCGGCATCGAATACCCCGCGTTGCGTGGCGAGTTGGACGAGGTCGCGCGTGACTGCGAACTGACGGCGCACCTCCAGCGAGCGGCGGAGGACCGGGCGATCGAACTGGGCGGGTTGTCGAGCACCCGGGGGACCCTGGGCCGCTCGTCCTCGCGGGAGTTCCAGCTGCGGGCCGCGAGCGACGAATCCACCCTGGTCCGCAGACTCGCAAGGCTGGTGCTGCGGGCGGTCGACACCCCGGAGGGAGAGGCGGCCCCGACGCTGCTGATCGTCGTGGACTCCTTCGAAGCGGCCCAGTACCGGGGATCGCCGGTGCTGGGCCGCCTCTGGACGATCTTCGACACGCTCCAGGCGGAGTACCCGCGGGTGCGGGTCGTCGCCTCGGGCAGGGCCCCGATCGACCATCCCGCCGCGAGCGCCCCGCCCCGGGCGATAGAGCTCACCGGCCTCGAACCCCGCGCCGCGACCGCGTTGCTGATGCTGAACGGCGTCCGCGACCCGGCCACCGCCCGGATGTTGGTCCGCAGGGTCGGCGGCCATCCACTCAGCCTCAAGCTGGCGGCGAGAGCGGTCGTGCTGGCGGAACAGGAGGGGGAACCGCCGCGCCGGACGCTCCGGAGCCTGCCCGGCCGCCGCTGGCAGCTCCTCAACGGCCGAGTGGACCAGATGCTCGTCCAGGGAGTGCTCTACGACCGGATTCTCGCGTACATCCCCGACCCGGACACACGAAAGCTCGCCCACCCGGGCCTCGTACTCCGCCGGATCACCCCGGACATCATCAAGAACGTGCTGGCCGAGCCGTGCGGTGTCGAGGTGGCCACCATCGACCGGGCCAGAGCCCTCTTCGACGAACTGGCCCGGCTCGACCTGGTCGAGCGGGCCGGACCGGAGGCCGTGTGCATCCGGCCGGACATCCGGGCGATCATGCTCCGGCTGGTCGAGAACGACCGGTCCGCCCTGGTACGGGACATAGAAGAGCGCGCGGTCTCGTACTACGCGGCGCGGGAGGGGCTGGAAGCCCGTGCCGAGGAGATCTACCACCGGCTCCGCCTGCAGCAGAGCCTGAGACTGGTCGAGGAGCGCTGGCTGCCCGGCGTCGAACGCTTCCTGGAAGGGGCGGAGGGCGACCTGGCACCCAAGGCAGTGGCGTTCCTGACCGTACGTCAGGGCGGCCAGCCCTCGGACGACGTCCTCGCCGACGCCGAGCAGGAGGACTGGGAGCGGCTCACCGCGCGCGAGGTCGAGGACCTGCTGTCCCAGGGCTTCACCGAGGAGGCCGCAGCCCGCCTGGAGCAGCGCAGGCCCTGGGCGCCCTGCAGTCCGCTCCACCCGTTGCTGGTCGAGACGCTGGCCGGGCAGGGCCTGCGGGAAGAGGCGCGAGCGACGGTCACGGAGGCCATAGACCGGGCGACGGAGGCCCGGTGCAGGGGCGAGCGTCTCCTGGAGTTGCTGCGTCAGTCCGCCGAACTGGCCATGGCGGACGGAGACCTGGCCGGCGCCGATGAGGATCTCCGGCAGGCGCAGCTGCTCGCCACCAGCCTCGGACTCGAACTCGAAGCCCTGGGAGTGCTGCTGGCCCGCGCCGGAATCGCCGACCGCCCCGGGGCCCGGCAGCCCGGGATCGAGGGCGAGCTGGTTGCCCGGCTCCGGGGCCTCTCCGACCCGGAGCTGCGGAACCAGCCGACCCTGGCCCGGGCGGCGGCCGCCGAGGTGGCCGAACGGGACCCGCAGGCACTCGACCGCGTCCTGAGGGCGGTCGGGCTCCCGGGCGACACGGATCAGGTGCTGCGCCCCATCGAGACCGCCATCGGCCGTGCGGCCACCCGCCGCCCGGAGCTGCTGGGCAGCCTCGCGACGCTCGCGGCGTCGCTCGGCGGCTTCGCGACGCCGGGTGCCGACGCGACGCTCGCCACCGTCATGGATCTGCTGCGATCCGCCCGCCGGCCCGTGCTCGACCAGTTCGCCCGGCGGCTCCTGGAGTTCGGGGACGAGAGCGGCGAGCTCGTCTCGGGCGTGGCGGAGGCGATCGGCACCGACAGCCCGGCGAAGCCCGCCGAAGGGAACAGGCCCGACAGGCCTGATGAGCCATGAACCAGTACTTCACGGCCGACGAGATACACGCGCTCCACCAAGCGGGCATCGAGGCCGGATACGCGGACAACAACCGGCGGACGCTCCTCCTGGACGGAATCCTCCCCCAGTACCAGGCGATGCTGCGCACCTGGCCGGAACCCTCGCTCCAGCTCAGGTCGGACCTTGTCGAGATGAACAAGGTCGAGCGCCTCATCGACGGCTCCGTCCCGCTCGAAGTCTGGCTGCGCAACGCCGTGGGCTTAACGACCGTCGCCGCCCCGGCGGCCGTCTTCCGGCAGGCCCTGGACGAGGTGACCAGGATCGCCGCCGGTGAGCCCGACGTCCTGGCCGGCGCCCCTCCCGACGAATTCAAGGAGGCGGTCATCCACCGCGACGACATGGTGCCCTTCGACTTCCTGAGGAGTGGCGACCGGGCCGGCCTGGCGGTGGCATGCGTCAAGGTCCGTCCCTACCAGAACGGTTCGCCCTACACCGGCCTGCAGGCATCCGACCGGTTCGCGGGCACGGGCTGGCTCATCGCGCCGCAACTGCTCATCACCAACCACCATGTGGTGACCGCGCGCAAGCTCGTCGAAGGGCGGCAACCAGAGGTCGGGCCGGACGACTTCGCACAGCAGGCGGCGTCGGTCCGCGCCCGGTTCGACTTCGAGGCCGAGGAGATCGAGACCGAGGTGGCTCAGGCCACCGGGCTCGTCGCGAACGATCCGACGCTCGACTACGCCATTCTGCGCCTCGCGGAGAAGTCGCTCAGGCCGGTGCTGCGGGTCGGCACCGAAGCGCTGACCGTCACCAGCGGCCGGCCGGTGGCCGTCAACATCATCCAGCACCCGGGCGGGCTGCCGAAGCAGGTGGCGCTGCGGAACAACCTGGTGTACGAGGCAGACGGACGCGATGTGCGCTACTTCACCGACACCCGGACGGGCTCCTCCGGTTCGCCGGTCTGCACCGACGACTGGACGGTGGTCGCGCTGCACCGAGGCGCGAGGCAGGTGACCAACGTGAATTTCCAGGGCAAAGGGACGGCTTTCATCAACGTCGGAACCCAGATGAGCTCCATCATGCGGCATCTGAAAGAGCACCAGCCGGAGATCCACGACGAGATCGCGGCGCAGCAGGGCTGAGGCGATGCGACCGTACCGGGGCACCGGGTCACCGAGGGACAGGAGAAAGCCATGCCGTACAGATCGCCGGTGGCGACCGGCCCGGAACAGATCTTCGGTGACCTGCGCGCGGTCGCCGAACGCGTACGGACACGCCTCGACGTCGAGTATCCCGAGTCGGTGGAGGAGATACCGGAGGTCAGCACCCCGGCCGACCAGATCGCCGCATTCGCCGCTCAGGAACGCTCCCGGGTGCTGATGGCGGGCGTCAGCGGACTCGAAAAGCTCGCCGTCGGCCGGACGGACGAGCTCGACGAGGACGAGTTGTTCGGGGTGGAGGCCATCGTCCTGCTGGAGGGGAGGCCCGCCCTCCGCATCCGGAACGGCGACTTCGACGGGCAGGACGGCGACTGGTCGGTCCTCGACGGTCAGCGGCCGCGCATCCGTGAGTCGATCTCGCGGGTCGGCCGGATCAACGTGTCGGGACACCTGCGGTTGAACTGGGTGGGAACGGCCTTCATGGTCGCTCCGGACGCCGTGCTGACCAACCGGCACGTGGCTGTCGAGTTCGCCCGTGCGGACGGTCCGGCCTGGACCTTCCAGCCGGGCATGGGTGCCGGGTTCGAACCGACCGACGAGCCGCAGGAGGGGCCGGCCCCGGCGAAGGGCGTCCAGGCGGTGACCGGGATCGTCGGCATTCATCCGGACGTCGACCTGGCAGTCCTCCGGGTGACGCCGACTGCGGACGCGGGGCCAACCGCCCGCACCCCGGTGGAGGTCGCGGCGGACCCGCCGGACGACGTCGTCGGGCGGCAGGTGTACGTGATCGGCTACCCGGCCTGGGACGGCCGTCGCAACGAGCCGGAGTCCATGCGAAGGATCTTCATGGACGTCTACAACGTCAAACGCCTGCAGCCCGGTCGGACCACGGACCTCATCCCCGACGACTTCACCGTGAAGCACGACTGCTCGACGCTGGGGGGCAACAGCGGCTCTCCGGTGTTCGACCTCGACGGCCACCGGGTCCTAGGGCTCCACTACGGCGGGCGCTACGGCATCGGGAACTACGCCGTGCCGCTGTGGCAGCTCGTGGACGATCCGCTGCTGCGTCGCGCCGGGGTGCGATTCGTCTGAGCCGTCCGTGATGCTGTCGGGTGCCGGGTGCCGGGGTCGCCGCGATTGCCCTCGCACCGTCCCGTGGTGCAGCGCCCCCTGGCCAGGGTGACCATGGGACCGGAGGCCGACCGCAGGTCCTGCCGAGAGAGGACGACCGATGAGCATCGCCGGAGACTGGTACAACGAGTTCGGATCACACATGCGGCTCACGGTGGATTCCGCCGGTGCCGTCGGTGGCGCCTACACCTCCGCCGCCGGCCACGCGACCGGTGCCCATGCGTTGGCCGGGCGCTACCACCCGCCCGGTGCGCCGGGGCGGGGAGCCGCGCTCGGTTGGACGGTCGCCTGGGACAACCAGCAGACCGACGAGGGATCCGTGACCAGCTGGAGCGGCCAGTACTTCGAACAGGAGGAGCGGATCTACGCCGGCTGGCTGCTCACCAGGGCGGCGAGCGCCGCGGACGCGTGGGAATCCACCGTCGTGGGTCAGGACGTGTTCACGAGGGAGCAGCCCGCTGCCGGGCCCGGCGAGGAGCGGCGCGCCGGCGTGTGAGGGCTGCCGGCCGGGCACGTCGTGGTGCCCGGCCTCCCTGTGGGCGGAGCGTTCCGGCCGGACGCCGGATCATGGCATCCGGTGGTCAGGCGCAGGGCACGGTGAACCAGACGGTCTTTCCGGAGTTGGTCGGCCGGGCGCCCCAGCTGTGGGCCAGGGCCTCGACGAGGAAGAGGCCGCGGCCGTCCTCGCTCGCGCTGTCGACCAGGCGCGGCGCCGGGAGCTGGGTGCTTCCGTCGGAGATCTCGACGGTGAGTTCACGGCGGGTGCGGTGCATCCGGAGCCCGATCGGGCCCTGGGCGTGCCGCACCGCGTTGGTGACGATCTCGGAGGCGAGCAGGCAGACGCTGTCGCAGAGGTCCGCACAGTCCCAGTCCCGCAGCGTCGTGCGCAGGAAACGGCGGGCCGCCGAGGGGGCCACGGGCTCGGCCCGGAACTCGGCCGCGGCGCTCGCGAGGGGTGTGGCGGGGAGATGGGCGAGCAGCAGGGTGACGTCGTCCGGACAGCCCTCCGAGCGGGGGAGCATCGCCTCCAGGACCTGGTCCGCGCACTGCTCCAGGACCGGGGTCCGGGTGAAAGCGGCGCGCAGCTCGACGGTCAGCTTGGCGATCTGCACGTCCAGGTCGCTCGCCGGGGTCTCCACCAGGCCGTCGGTGTACAGGACCAGGGTCGAACCGGGCGGTACGGGGAGCGTGGTCTGCCGGTGCGGGATCCCGCCGACACCCAGCGGGACGCTGACCGGGGCCGGGAGCCGGCGCACGTCGTTGTCCGGCGTGACGAGCAGCGCGGGCAGGTGCCCGGCGGAGCAGATCGTCACCTCGCCGGCGTCGGGGTCGACCACCAGGTAGCAGCAGGTCACCAGTTGGTCGGGCAGGTCGGCGACGACCGCGTCCAGGGCGTGCATGAGCCGGCTGGGCTGCATCCCGGTCTTGGCCAGCGCGTGTGCGGCCGAGCGGAGTTGTCCCATCACGGCCGCCGCCTCCAGCCCGCGGCCCATCACGTCGCCGACGATGACGCCGATCCGTCGGGCGCCGAGCGGGATCAGGTCGAACCAGTCGCCGCCGACACCCGCGCCCTGGGTCGAGGCGAGGTAGCGGCTGGCCGTCGGCATGCCCGGGACGTCGGGCGGTGAGCCCATCAGGCTGCGTTGCAGGGTGAGGGCGATGTGCCGTTGCTGCCTGTAGAGCCGGGTGAGTTCGAGTTCGGCGCGCTTGCGGTCGGCGACGTCGCGCACGATGGCGGAGGCCCCGGTGATCTCGTAGTCGTGGCCGCGGGTGGGCCAGAGCGTCGCGTCGACGTGCAGCAGGCGCCCGAGATCGGTCACCCGGAGGATCTCGCAGTGCTCGATCCGCTCGCCGCCGACCAGACGGTCGAGCAGGGCCGCCACGTCGTCCTTGTGCTCGGGGGGAGCCAGGGCAGAGAGGTGCAGGCCGATCGCCTCCGCCGCGCTGTGGCCGTAGAGGAGCTGGGCCGCGGTGTTCCAGTAGGTGATCCGGCCGTCCCTGGTCGTGGTGATGATGGCGTCCTGCGAGGACTCGACCAGAGCGGCCAGTTCGCTGATCCGCGCCTCGGCCGCCTTGCGGTCGCTGACGTCCCGGATGGCCGCCGAGACCAGCAGCCCTTCGGCCGTCTCCAGGGGGCTGAGGCTGATCTCGACCGGGAACTCCGTACCGTCCCTGCGCAGCCCGTACAGCTCCAGTCCGGAACCCATCGGGCGGGTGAGGCGGTTGGTGGTGTAGCCGGCGCGGTAGCGGGGGTGCCGGGCGCGGAACCGCTCGGGCAGCAGCACCTCCACCGGGCGGCCGAGCAGCTCGTCGCGGTCGTAGCCGAACAGGGCCTTGGTCTGGGCGTTGACCAGCTTGATGATCCCGGAGTCGTCCACGATCACCATGGCGTCGGGAGCGGACTCCAGCAGACCCCTGAAGCGCTGTTCGGCGGCGCGCAGCTCGCTCAGGTCCTGGACCGCGGGCCGCAGGGGCGGGGTGACCGGCTTCTCCCTGGACTCCGGTACGGACGCCGCGTCAGTCGAACCGCCTTGGGTGGCAACCATGCGGCGACGCTAGTGGGTGGCGGGCCGATGCGCAGTGGGTGCAACAAAACGCTCGGTTTCGTCCGTAATGGATCCAGTCGGGGAGGTTTCCGACCGTCGGGATCCGCCCGCGTGATCGCGCCGGCCGGACGGGTCGCTCCGTCGCCGCCGCAGGTGCGCGATCTTGGCGTTCGTCATCCTTATGCGGCAATCCGGGTGATTGTGCGTCACCGCCTTGCCTCTCCATGTCGTCGTCGGGTGTTTAATTCGTGCACGAATTCAAGATCGTGAGCGACGAAGCACGAGTACGAGGTGGCAGTGGATGACAGACACCGGCGCGGCCCTCGGCCGGACCCTGCTCGATCTGGCGGCGACGGCCGCTCAGCCGCCGGGCGCCCCGCCGGGTGAGCTCGCCGGGCCGGTCGCCGAGCAGTACTTCACCACCCTGGAGGCCTGCCGGGAGGAGGCCTACGACGCGGTCGTGGTCGGCGGGGGAGCGGTCGGCGGCACCATGGTCCGACGGCTCCTCGAACGCGGCTTCCGGGTCCTGCTGCTGGAGAAGGGTCCGTTCCTGCTCCCGGAGCACGTGCAGAACCTCGACCCGGTGTACCAGCCGTTGATGACCAACGCGGTGGCCACCCCCTGGGAGATCGTCCCGCCCGACGGCTACGGGCTGGCGCCGCAGATCCCCTACATCGGCGGCCGGGCGCTGTTCTGGAGCACCTGGATCCCGCAGCCCCGGCGCGAGCAGATGGCCGGCTGGCCGGAGCACCTCATCGACGGGCTGCGGCCCTACTGGCGGCCTGCCCGTGACGTCCTCGGCGCCGTTCAGCCGTCCGAGATGGGGCCGGAGTTCGACACCTTCCACCCCCGCCTGATGCGGGAGCTGTTCGACGGGCTGCCCGATCTCCCCGACTTCCAGGACTACTCCCGCGAGCGCGACCTGGAGACCCCGCTCGCCTCCCGTGCCACCAGCTCGACCCTCGGCTACCGCAAGTTCAGCCCGGTCCCGCTGATCCTCTCCGACGCCCGCCGCTACTCCCGGCCCTCCCACAACGGTGCCGCCCGCCTCTCGGTCGTCCCCGAGTGCCTGGTCCAGCGCATCGAGCACGCGGCCGGAGCCGGCGGCCGGCGGGTCGCGACGGCCCTGGTCACCTCCCAGGGCACGTACGACCTCAAGGGCGTCCCGCTGGTCCTGGCGAACGGTGTGATCGAGCCGACCGGCCTGCTGATGCACTCCTTCGGCGACGCGCTCAGCGAGCTGGCCGGAAAGAACCTCGGCGGCCACGTCGCCGACTGGTTCACGATGCGGGTCCCGCGCGACGCCTACCGGGGGCTGCCGCCGGACCTGCAGATCTCCTGCACCTACCTGGAGGGCACCCACCGCCCCAACGGCTCCTCCGCCGAGGCCCGCGACTTCCACGTCCACCTCATGGGCGCCTCCAACCCGCACCCCCACGACGCCGTCGCCGACCTCTACCGCCTGATCCCCGACTCCTTCGACCAGGACTTCCTGACCCAGCTCAGCGGGCCGGACCACATCGGCTTCCTGGTGCACTGCCTGGGCGAATGGCGCGGCGAGCGGTCGGTGCAGGCCGGCTCGTACGTCAGCGTCGGCCCGGACGGCGTACCCCAGGTCCGGATCAACCCCGGCAAGGCCGACAAGGCGCTGGCCGCCGGCATGGACCAGGCCGCCCAGGCACTGGCCGGCCTGCTCGCGAAGGGGCACACCCCGCAGTACTGGGACGCCGACCGGCAGGTCTGGACGGGGCAGCTCCCGCCCGGCCGCGAGAAGAAGCTGCTGGTCCACGAGTCCGGCACGCTCTGGACGGGCGACGGCCCCGAGGACTCCGTCACCGACGAGCTCGGCTGCCCGCACGGCGTCGACGGGGTGTACGTCGCGGGTGCGGCGACCTTCCCCAGCAGCGGCTCGTGGAACCCGACGCTCACCGCCGTCGCCCTCGGGCTGCGGCTGGCCGACCGGCTGCCGAAGGGAGCCTCCCGATGACGACCGGAGTACCGCTGACCGCCTCCGTGCTCGCGGACGCCGCCACCCCCGATCTCCCGCCGCCCGCCCCGCCCGCCGAGGACGTCGACCGGTTCGTGGCCCTGTCCGTCCCGCTGACCGGATTCGACACCTTCGAGCTGTACGGCACCGGCATGGCCGAGTGCTACCTGCGGGCCACCGTCGAGCAGCTCGGCGAGCAGGCCTACCGGCAGTTCCAGGGCGCCCTCGCGGCGGTGGGCCTCGACCCGGCGCAGCTGACGGACCCGGTCGACCGCGACATCGCCCGGGCCGTCACCCACCTGTGGTACCTGGGCATCTGGCCCCCGCTCTCGGCGGACGTCCATGCCGAGCTGCGCCGCCAGATGGCCAACACCGCGTTCACGGTGGCGCCCGAGGCGTACGTCCAGGGCCTGGTGTGGCAGACCTTCCACGGCCACCCGCAGGGCGCCAAGGCGCCCGGCTTCGGCACCTGGGCCGTGCCGCCGCCCGGTGAACCCGAACTTCCGCCGTCCGCCGCTCCCTCGGGCGGTCCGGGCCACCAGCCGGGAGGCGCCGCATGAGCCCCGCACGCGAAGTCGACGGCCACCGCTACGACGTGATCGTGGTGGGCGCGGGGCCGGCCGGCACCCTGGTCGCCAAGCGGCTCGGGGACCAGGGCTGGCGGGTGCTCGTCCTGGAGGCCGGCACCCGGACGCTGGACACCTGGCCCGGGCATCTCGACGCGATGAACACCTTCTACTCCTCGCTGATCAAGGTGCCCAACTCGCCCTACCGGGCCAACACCGCCGCGCCGTCGCCGAACGTCCTGGACACCGTCCCCGGCAAGGACGGCGGCTACCGGGCCGTCGGCTACCTGGTCCAGAACGGCGCGCTGCCCTACGGCACCGACTACGTGCGGGCCGACGGCGGCACCTTCCTACACTGGCTCGGCCTCACCCCGCGGATGCTCCCCGAGGACTTCAAGGTCCGGACGGACTACGGCTACGGCCGCGACTGGCCGCTGGGCTACGACGACCTCCAGCCGTACTACTGCGAGGCCGAACGCGAGATCGGGGTGGCGGGCGACGCCGCCGAACAGGCCGAGGCCATCGGGCTGCCCTTCCCCGAGGGCTACGTCTTCCCGATGCACGAGATCCCCAGCAGCTACGTCGACCGGGTGATGGCCCGTGAACTGAACGGGAAGAGCGTCACCGACCCCGTCGCCGGGCGGCAGGTGCCGCTGCGGGTGGTCAACACCCCGCACGGCCGCAACTCCACCCCCAACCCGGACTACGACCACGGCCGGGGCTACCGCCCGGTCGGCGCCGCCGGGCTGCCCAACTACGGGGAACGCTGTGTCGGCAACGCCTCCTGCACGCCGATCTGCCCCGTCCAGGCCAAGTACAACCCGCTGAAGACCCAGGCCCGGTGGAGCCCGAAGGTCACCCTGGTCGACCGGGCCGTGGTCAGCCGGGTGCTGGTCGGCGAGAACGGCCGGGTCACCGGCGTCGAGTACCAGGCGTACGACGACCCGGCCGCGCCGGTCGCCACCACCCACACCGTCGAGGCCAGGATCGTGGTGCTGGCCGCCCACGCCATCGAGAACGCCAGACTGCTGCTCGCCTCCGAGGCCGCCAACAGCAGCGACCAGGTCGGCCGCAACCTGATGGACCACCCGGTGATGCTCACCTGGGGCCTGATGCCCGGTCAGGTCGGTCCCTTCCGCGGGCCCGGCTCCACCTCGGCCTTCGAGAACTTCCGCAAGGGCGACAGCCGGAAGAAGCACGCCCCGTGGCGGCTGGTGATCGCCAACTGGGGCTGGACCTGGACCGCCGGCTCGCCGGGCAGCGACGTCGCCGCCAAGCTCGGCATCCCCGCGTCCGCCACCGATCCGCGCGGCGACGCGGTGTACGGCCAGCGGCTGCGCGAGGAGCTGGGCCACGACATCGGCCGCCAGATCGCCTTCCAGTTCGAGCTGGAGCAGGACGCCGAATCCCGCAACCAAGTCACCCTCGACCCCAAGTACCGCGACGGCCTCGGCAACTGCCGGCCCGTCCTCACCTACGACCTGTCCGACCACGTGAAGGAGGGCATGCGGGCGGCCACCGACGTGTCCCACCAGATCTTCGGCCTGCTCGGCGCCGACGAGCGCACCGCCTACTCGCCCGACACGCCCAGCTACTTCAGGTACCGCGACGAGCCGTTCACCTTCTTCGGCGCCGGACACGGCGCCGGGACGCACGTGATGGGTGACAACGCCCGGACCTCGGTGGTCGACCAGTGGCAGCGCTCCTGGGACCACGCCAACCTCTACCTGGTCGGCTGCGGGAGCATGCCCTCGATGGGCACCGCCAACCCCTCGCTCACCATGGCCGCGCTCGCCCTGCGCAGCGTGGACCAGATCCACCGCGACCTGATGGACCTGCACCGGCCGCTCGTCGTACGCCCCGTCCCGCTCGGCGGCGACACCCACCCGACGGAGGTACGCCCGTGACCGTCCGCGACCCGCTCACCGGGCTCACCGGCTTCACCGACATCATCGGCCCGCTCGGCACACTGGCCGAACCCCCGTTCAAGATCCCCGAGACGGTCGAGGAGCTGCGGTACTTCCTCCAGGCCGCGCTCGCCCTGGAGCACCTCACCATCCCGCCCTACCTGACCGCGATGTACACCCTCAAGCCCGGCGCCAACCAGGAGGCCCGGTACGCGATCCGCGCGGTCGTGCTGGAGGAGATGCTCCACATGACCCTGGTCGCCAACCTCCTCAACGCGGTCGGCGGCCAACCGGTCGTCGCCGATCCGGACTTCATGACCGACTACCCGGCCCGGCTCCCGTACGCCAAGGACCCGGTGCCGATCGCGCTGCGCCACTTCAGCAGGGAGGCGCTGAGGACCTTCCTGTGGATCGAACGGCCCGAGTACCTGGCGGACCTGCCCGGGCGCGGCGGGCCCGACCCGCGCGGCTGGTCGTCCATCGGCCAGTTCTACGCGACCGTCCGGCAGGGGGTGATCGACCTGGCAGGGCGTCATCCGGACCTGTTCAGCGGTGAGGCGAGCCGGCAGATCGGGCCGGAGGACTTCTACAACTCCGGCGGAATGGTCTTTCCCGTCACCGATCTGGATTCGGCGCTGAAGGCGATCGAGGTCATCGCCGAGCAGGGCGAGGGCGTCGCGGAGACGATCTACAACCCCGACGACCGGCTCTTCGGCCAGACCCGCGAGATCGCGCACTACTTCCGGTTCACGGAGATCTACGAGCAGCGCCGGTACGGCCCGCACGACACGCCGTTCTCCGGGCCGACGGGCCCCGCCATGCCGGTGTGCTGGGCGGACGCCTACCCGATCGACCCCACGGCCACCGCCGAGCAGTACCCGCCGGGCAGCCAGGTGCGGGTGGCGGCCGACCGGTTCAACACGGTCTACGCACGCCTGCTGTGGCTGCTGGAGCTGGCCTACAACGGTGAACCCAAGCGGCTCCAGGCGGCCGTCCCGGTGATGCTCGAACTCCGCGACCTGGCAGAGCAGCTGTACCGCAATCCGCATCCCGACCCGGAGAAGGCCGCCCGCGGCATCCACGCCAGTGCCACCTACGAGATCACCGGGGTCGAACTCACCCGGGCCAAGGCGGAGCTCGACGCCGGCATCGGATCCGCCGCCCTGCTGGCAGTCCTGTCCTGACCACCCACCCGAGGAGACCACGCCCATGAACGACCTCGCGCCGCCGCTGCCCCCGATCCCCGAGGGTTTCCGCCTGCCGTTCCACTACGGCGCACTGCACAACGTCGGCATCGACTACCTCGTCCCGCTGGAGCGGGTCAACGGCCACCTCGCCGGTACCGGCCTGTCCCCGGCCGTGCTGGACGGGAAGGCCTGCGTCTCGTTCAACTACCAGCTGTACTTCGCCCAGTTCGACTTCGGGCCGAGCGTGACCCAGGAGATCGAACTCAACATCATCGCCTTCCCCACCGCCTCCTCCAGCCTGCTGCCCGACCTGACCTACGAGCAGTTCGCCCACGGCGTGGACCAGACCAAACTCCGCGGCAACTGGCGCATCCAGGTGGCCTGCGACGCCCCCATCGCCATCAGGGCGGGCAAGATGCTCTTCAACGAGCCCAAGTTCCCCGCCTGGTTCAAGACCGTCATGCCCTCCCCGAACGCCGACCCCGGCGCCGTCTGGAAGGTCGAGTGCCTCGCCGCCGACCTCACCCCGGACGGCAACGACATCATCAGGCACGACAAACCGCTGTTCTCCTTCGAGGCCGACCTGCTGGGCCTGCTCCCCGCGCCGGTCAGCATCGCGCCCTTCACCGAGTACGGCACGGACCCGGCGCAGCGCACTCTCGCCGCCCCGCTGAACGTCTACCAGCCCTACCAGCACTACACGTTGGACGGCCGGGGGCGCGAGCGGGTCGGGCTCACCGTCGAGGACCCGTCCTCTCCCGTCGGCCGGGACCTCCTGGCGTTGACCGAGGGCGCGCACGCGGTGGGCGTCTGGTCCTACCAGTCGCCGACGGTCGCCGCCCAGAACCGGCCATACTACACGGCGACCAAACCCTGATCACGCCCACCGGGGGCCGGGCCCGAGCGGAAGCCTCCGCTCGGGCCCGGCCCACTGATCCGGGTGCCCGCCCGCCAGGCAGGTGTCGGCGGACCAGGTTCAGGACACCGCGTGCAGCTGTGGTGCCTCCGGCAGGCCCGCCCGGTGGGCGATCGCGGCCGCCTCGCCGCGCGAGCTGACGCCCAACTTGCCCAGGATGTTGGCCACGTGGAACTTCACCGTGGACTCGCTGATGTGCAACGCCGTGGCGATGTCCCGGTTGCGGCGGCCCCGGGCCAGCTGGTCGAGGACCTCCCGCTCGCGCGGCTGGAGGCCGTCCAGGGGGTCGGCGGTGAGGGCGGGTTCGGCCAGTGCGAGCGGCAGGTCGACGGTGACGGTGGTGCCCCAGCCGGGGACGGCCTCGACGGCGCCGCGGCCGCCGAGAGCGGCGATCCGGTCGGCGGTGCGGTGCACGGACAGGGCGTCGGCGGCGAGCAGCCCGAGGCCGTCGCCGCGCACCACGGCGCGCAGTGAGCCGTCGCCGGTGAACTCCCAACTCACGTGCAGCCGGGTCGGCTTGTCCTGTTCCAGCATCAGCAGGACGGCTACCCGGACGGCGTCCCTGGCGGTGTGCGCGGTGTCCGCGGGGACGGACCTGGCGGCCTGGGCCGACGGTGAGAGGTCCAGCCGGACTTTGGTGTGCCGCAGCAGCGGGCGCAGCTCGCGGGCCAGCCGGGCGAAGGCCGCGTCGGCGGGCTCCTCGCTGAGCGTCCGGTCCAGGTCGGCGCCCCGGCGCAGGTCCAGCAGGGCGGTGACGGCCAGTTCGGTGGCGGCGCGGCGGGCGACCGCGTCGTCCAGGTCGGCCGAGCGCAGCGGCGCGAGGATCGCGCCGAGGGCGGCACTGTGCGTACCGGTGAACTCGGCGATCGCGCGGGCGCGGGCGTTGGCGGCGGCCCGCGCCACCGCCGCCAGGCTCGGCGCGGCGTCGGTGGCGCGGTGGTCGGAGTGGGCGATCACCAGGTCGCACAGTTGCTGGAGGACGGCGAGCGCGCCCGGGGCCACCGGCTCGGCGGCCGCCCGGACGAGCACCAGGACCGCGCCCTTGCCGTTGCCCGGTGCGGCCCCGACCACCACCACCGGCCGGGTCCGGCCCGCGAGTTCGGCCTCGCCCTGCCAGGGCCGGCCGGCCGCGGTCGTCCCGGCCGCCCGGTCCGCCAGCCGGGCCAGCTCCAGGCCGCTGATGCCCTCGGTCAGCTCCGGCGGACCGTAGCTCTGGGTGGGGGAGTAGGTGCAGATGCCACTGAGGTGCGCGATCGCCGCGTGCGGGACGAGAGTCGCGACCGCCTCCGACAGGCGCACCAGCACGTCGGGCCGGGGCGCGCGCAGCACCTCGACGGCCCGCGCGAGCGCGTCCTCGGGGCGACTCCAGTGTTCCTGCCACGTCTCGTCCATACCGTCCACCCTAGTCCGGGGCCGAGGCCCCCCACCCATCCCTTCGGCCAGGTCGAACTGTCCGAACGGCCGGCCCGGTGCCCGCCGATCCCGTCGCAGGATGGAGCCGTCGCAAGAACCAACTCCCCGAAACCCCGAGGACATTCCATGACCAAGGCCATCGCCTTCTCGCAGTACGGCGGCGCGGACGTGCTGCACCCGATCGACATCGAGCTGCCCGCCCCCGGCCCCGGCCAGGTGCTGGTCGCCGTCCGCGCGGTGGGCGTCAACCCGCTGGACCACAAGCTGCGCAGCGGCGCGATGGACGGGATCTTCCCCGTCACCTTCCCGGCCGTGCCCGGCTACGAGCTGTCCGGCGTGGTGGAGGCGGTCGGCGCGGAGGTCACCGGCTTCGAGCCCGGCGACGAGGTGTTCGGTGCCGTGATGGGCGGCGGCTACGCCGAGCGGGCGCTGGTGCCCGCGGACCGGCTGGCGCCCAAGCCCGCCACGCTGAGCTGGGAGCAGGCCGCCTCCGTCCCGGTGGCGGCCGAGACCGCCGAGCGCGCCCTCGACCTCCTCGGTGTCCGGGCCGGCCACACCCTGCTGGTGCACGGCGCGGCCGGCGGGGTCGGCACCCTGCTGCTCCAGTTCGCCCGGGCGCGCGGGATCACCGTGGTCGGCACCGCGAGCGAGGCCAACCACGACCACCTGCGCGAACTCGGCGCGATCCCGGTGACGTACGGGGAGGGCCTGGCCGACCGGGTGAAGGCGGCCGCCCCGGGCGGGGTGGACCGGGTGCTGGACGCGGCCGGGCAGGGCGGGGTGCTGCCGCTGTCGGTCGAGTTGGCGGGCGGCGCCGACCGGGTGTTGACGATCGCCGACGTCCCGGGCGCGCAGGAGCACGGTGTCCGCTTCTCCGGCGGGGCCGAGGGCGTCGAGCCGTACCACGCACGCGCTTACGCGGCCGCGCTCGCACTGGAGGAGGCGGGCACCCTCCGGCTGCCGCTGCACCGGGTGCTCCCGTTGGCGGAGGCGGCCGAGGCGCAGCGGATCAGTGAGCACGGGCACCTGCGGGGCAAGATCGTCCTCACCGTCTGAACGGGCCGGAGCATCCGAACGGTCCGCCGGCCGGCCCCGGTGAAGGCCGGCACGTGCTCCCGCTACGCTCGGGGCTCTTCGACCAACCGATCAGGAGTCCTGCCGATGAGGATGGCCCGACTTCGTGGGCAGCGTGCTGCGGGGACGTTCCGGAGCAGAGCGTTCCGGCGAGGCGCGTTCCGGCGAGGCGCGTTCCGGCGAGGCGCGGGCCTCCTCGCGGTGACGGCCGTCATCGCGGGGAGTGCGGCCGGGTGCGGGCCGAACACGGACGCCTACGTCGACCTGCAGAACGCGATGAAGTCCCACCTGAGCACTGTGGACCACCGGCCGGTCGCCTCGGTGTCCTGCACCCCGCACGTGCACGGCACCGTGCGCGGTGACACCGCCCGGCTGCGCTGCTCGGTGGTCTTCCAGGACGGGACGTCCTACACGGCCGCCGCGCAGATCCAGAACCAGAACTCCGGCGGCAGGCACAACATGCCCGACCTCTACAGCTGGGACAGCCCGCCCTCGAAGTGAGCGGCTCCCGTCGCGGGAGGGCGTTCGTGCCGCCGCACCCGGGCCCGGGTCACGGCGGGGGCCGATCGCGTCCCGTCCGCCGCGCGACGACCGGGGCACGGAAAACCGGCCGACACCACCGGCCGGTGTCAGTAGCATGCGACGGCACCGCGCCGCACCGGCCCGGGCAGGATCCCGCGAGGAGCAGAGCGTGAGCACCCACCTGATCGGCGGCGGCTGGGACGAGGCAGCGGCCGGGCTGGTCTACGGCCCCTTTCTCAAGGCCGCCGGAGACGCCCCGACCGTTGCCGTTCTGCTCATGGACGAGGGCGACGGAGCCGAGTACTTCGCGCGTTTCGAACGGGTCCTGCGCAGGACCGCGCGGTGCACCCCGGTGCCCGTCCTGGTGCCCCTGGGCGGCGTGCCGGACCTCGGCGCGCTGGACGGTGCCGACGCCCTCCTGATCGGTGGCGGTCTGACGCCCGCCTACCAGGACGCGCTGGGCGGCCTCCGCACCGAGCTGCCCGCTCTGCTCGCCGCCCGCGGACTGCCGTACGCCGGCTTCTCGGCCGGTGCCGCGGTCGCTGCCGGTACCGCCGTGGTCGGCGGCTGGCGCTCCGCGGGCGTGCCGATCTGTCCGGAGGAGACGGGCGAGGACCTGGAGGAGATCGAACTGCGCCCGGGCCTCGGGCTGGTGCCGTTCACCGTGGACGTGCACGCCGCGCAGTGGGGGACCCTGCCGCGCCTGATCGAGGCCGTCGCCCGCGGCGGCGTCCGGCAGGGCGTCGCCATCGACGAGAACACCGTGCTGACGGTGGACGCGGGCACGGCCCGGGTCTCCGGTACGGGCCGGGTGCACCTGGTGCAGGCGGACGGATCCGGGGTGGGCCTGCGTGCGTACCGGGCCGGTGAGAGCTTCGCCTTCGACTAGGGATGCCGTTGCCGGCCGCGCGCGCGAAGTGGCCTTCAGCGGAGCGGCCTTCAGCCGGCGAGGGCGCCCCGGAGGAAGTCGATGATCTCCGCCCGCGCGGCCTCGGCCTGCGGCACCAGGCCCGGCATGCTGAGGAAGGCGTGCGGGGCCCCGGGATATTCGGTCAGCCGTGCGGGTGTGCCGGCCGCCCGCAGCCGTTCGGCGTAGCGACGGCCGTGATCGGCCAGCGGGTCGTCGGTCGGCACCACCGCCAGTGCAGGGGCGAGCCCGCCGAGATCGGCGGCGTGCAGCGGCGACAGCGCACGGGGGTCGGCTCCCGGAGGAACGGCGAGCCGGTGGAACAGTCGCAGTTGCGGCACGGTGAGGGTCGGGCTGGCGGGGTGCTCGGCGACCGAGGCGTGGTCGAGCATCGTCTCGGTCAGGTCCACGGCGGGGTTGACCAGGACCTGCGCCCGCAGGCGCGGGCCGGCCGCTCTGGCCCGGATGGCGGCCAGCGCGGTGATCAAGGCGCCGCAGCTCTCGCCGAAGACGGCGATGCGCGCCGGGTCGAAGCCCCAGTCGGCGGCGTTCCGCACCAGGTGGTGGAGCGCGTCCCAGCCGTCGTCGGCAGCGGCCGACAGCGGAGTGCCCGGGGCGAGGAGGCGGTGCTCGACCGATACGACGAGTGCAGGGAGCTCAGCAGCGAGGTGGCTGTTGACCCAGTCGCTCTGCACCGCCGTACCGACGAACCCTCCTCCGTGGACGTGGAGCACGAGCGGCAGGGCGGCCGGGTCGGCACCGCCGCCGTTGTGCTCGAACGCCGGCCGGTAGACCCGGACGGGGAGGATGCGCCCCGGCAGTCCCAGCTCCTGCCAGGCGATCGTGGCCCCGGGATGCGGTGTCCCGGTGACGGCCCGCGCGGCCGGCGATGCCCGCCTGCGGTTCTCCGCCTCGCTGAAGGCGGCCAGTTCCTCGGCGGTCATCGCCGACCAGTCCGGCTCTCCCTCTGCTGCCCGCTGTCGCAACCGGGCGTCCGCCGACTCCGGCTGCTCGACGCTCTCCTCGTTCATGTCTTCTCCTCGCACGACTGCTCCTCGGCTCGGTAGTTACGCTACCTCAGGTATCGATACCTAGGGTAGCGAAACTAGGTATCGTAGGGGAATGAGCCGAGCAACTCCTTCTCCCCGGTCACCCGGTCGTCCGCGCACCGGTGTCGACACCGAGGTCTTCGCCGCCGCCCTGCGTACGGTCCAGGAGCTCGGCTACGCGCGCGCCACGGTCGACCGCATCGCCGCCGCGGTCGGCGTCGCGAAGACGACGGTCTACCGTCGTTGGCCGTCCAAGGGCGAGCTGATCGTGGACTGCCTCCTCGACGCGTTCGGCCCGGTGCCGCTGGCGGAGGGCGCAAGCAGGGCCGAACTGATGTCCTCGGCCATCCGCTGGGTCGCGGCGAAGATCGGGGAGCCCGGGGTGGGCGACGCGTTCGCCGGCGTGTTCAGTGACGCGGTCAGCGACCCGGCCCTGCGCGAAATCCTGTCCGCACGTCTGCAGGACCCCTACCGGCTCGCCCTCCAGGGCGCGCTCGACGAGCCGGAGAACAGGGTGCTGTTCTTCATCGACGTCGTCGTCGGAACATTGCTGCACCGGATGGGCATGACCGGCGAACCGATGGCGGACGCCGACGTCGACGCCCTGGTCGAGATGGTGCTGCCGCACTTCACCGAGGGCGCCGGTACGGCCTGACGGTCGTGCGCCGCCCGGACGGCGTCGCACAGCCGCCGGGGCCGGGTAGGTTGGCCGCATGACTTTGTCGATACGCAGAGCGGTCGCCGCCGACCGCGCCGGAGTGCTCGCCCTGATCGACGGCGCCCGGGGTGACGGGTTGTCCGCTGCCGAGCGTGCGGAACGGGGTTTCGTGCAGGGCCACTTCGACGAGGCCAAGCTCGCCGCGATGGAAGCCACCACCGGCATCTACGTCGCCGAGGAGGACGGACGGATCGCCGGCGCCGCCCTCACCGGCGCCGCCTCGTCCGTGCAGGACGGAGGGCCGCCCCGGCTGACCGTGGACGCGGCCCAGCGGGCCGGCCTCGCGCCGGACCGCTGCTACCTCTACGGGCCGGTGGTCGTGGATCCGTCGTTCCGCGGACGCGGCGTCGTACGCAACCTGCTGCGGGCGGTGGACGCGCATCTCGGCGAACGCTTCGACCACGGTGTCCTGTTCGTCGAGCAGTCCAACCTGAAGTCGCTCGCGGTCCACCGGCACCTGGGAATGCACGAAGCGGCGGAGTTCGCCGTGGCGGACCGCAGGTACACGGTGTTCAGCTTCGCGTCCGGCACCTTCCGGGATCAACCTGCGGGTTCGTCCTCTCCCGCGTGATGCCGCCGGTGCGCCGGCCGTGAATTCGCCTCACGGCCACCGCGCTTCGGCGTCGGCGGGGGCGGCGTGCCGGCGCTGCCAGAACGGGCGGTCGGACCAGCGGCGTTCCGTCGCGTAGGCGGTGTGCAGGTTGCGGCGGTACGCCGCGAGCAGCGCCCGGAGGTTGGCGCGGTAGGCGTCGAGGGCGGTGCTGTCGCCGTCGAGGTCGGCGTGCAGGGCGCGGGCTCCGGCCATTCCGGTGTACAGGGCCGTGAGGATGCCCTGGGAGGAGATCGGGTCGAAGGCGGCCGCGGCGTCGCCGACCGCGATCCAGCCCGGTCCGGTCGGTGTGTCCAGGCAGGCGGAGTGGGCGGGTGCCCGCCGGGGGACCGCCTCGGCCGTCAGCGGGTGGTCGTCGGCGCGGGCGGCGACGTGCCGGGTCCGGTGCAGCAGCCGGGCGAAGGCCGCGGCGTCGGGCGGGCGGGGCGGGTCGAGGTCGGCGTCGGTGAAGTAGGCGACCAGGCGGCGGCCGCCGGGCAGCAGCGCGGTGTACCACCAGCCGTCCGGCGCCGACTCCACCAGCGACGAGCTCTCCGCCGCGCGGCCGTCCGGCGTGGCCGCCAGTTCGAGGCAGGTGGCGAGCAGCCGGTCGGTGCGCCGCCGGGCCGCGCCGCAGTGGGCGGCGACGGCCCGGCTGCGGCCGGTCGCGTCGACCAGCCGGCGGCAGTGCACCAGGCGGGTGGCCTCCCCGGTGCGCAGGGCGACCGTCCAGCCGCCGTCCGCTGTGCGGTGCCGCGGGCGGACGGTGGTGTGTTCGGCCAGATCGGCCCCGGCGGCGTGGGCGGCCGCGCGCAGGCAGTGGTCGAACCGGGCGCGGTCGAGGTGCCAGCCGGGCCCGTTCGGATCGTGGATGAAGTCGGTACGGCCGAGCGCGGCCGACCCCCAGGAGGAGAGGTTGGCGTAGCAGGTGAGGTGGCCCGCGGCGAGGGGCTGTTCGCCGGCTCCGAGATCGTGCAGCAGGAGGCGGGCGGCGGACGGCAGGGCCTCGCCGATCTTGGGCGGCCCGCTGCCGGAGTCCGCGAGCAGGACGGTCCGGCCCGCACGGGCGAGGGTGAGGGCGGCGGCGGTGCCGGCCGGTCCGCCGCCCGCGACGACGACGTCGTAGCGGGCGGCCGGCCTGCGCGGGTGGTGACGGGTCATCAGGCGTTGTCGCGGAACCGGGCGACCTTGTCGATGAAGCCGGCCGTCACCTCGTCGGCGGAGTAGCCGCTGACCGCGACGGCCTGGTCGACCGCCATGGCGGCGACGGCCGGGTCGGCGGCCTGCGGCACGTGGAGGGTCACCAGGTTGTGAGTGGGGGAGACTCCCGTCAGGTCGATGGAGGGTGTGGACTCCACCTGCATCACGTCGGGGAAGTCCCGGGCGCCGGAGCGGACTTCGACGATGCCGAGCCGGTACCAGTCGTCGATCATCTGCTTGAGCTGGTCGATGTTCTGCCCCTGGAGCCCGCGCAGCCACACCGCCCGCCGCTCGAAGGCCTCCTGGCGCTCCGCCGGCGGCCGGCTCTCGTCCGCCACGACCTGGTAGTCGTCCTCGGTGAGCACGTGGTTGGGGACGCGGGCCGGCCAGAACGTCGGCAGGTACGGGTCGTAACGGGGGCTCAGGGCCAGCTCGTAGCCGGACCGGCAGCTCGCCGTGTCGGTCTGCCACGGCACGGCCATCCACCGGGTGAGGTCGCCGGGGCCCTGCGCGTACAGCGGCCCGTCCACCGACAGTGCCGTCTCGGGGGTGAGGACCGTGCCGTAGGCGGGTTCGGGCCGGCCGGCCGGGCGGTGGCGGATCCGGAACGGCGCCATGAACATCGACGGGTGCCGGATCGGCCAGGTCACCTCGCAACCGGGGTGGAAGGCGTCGGCGAGGCAGAAGTCCAGCGCCGCCCGGTCCAGCAGCGCGGGCCGGTCGGCGAGGGGCGCCTCGTCCAGGCCGTGCACCGGCGGGACCTTGCCCCAGTCGTCCTCGAAGTCGCCGTCCGCCCAGTTCAGGAACATCTGGTACTGGGTCGGCGACAGTGCCAGATGCTGCAGCGGCGTGCGCGGCGGGACGGACATCCCGTCCCCGTACAGCCAGGGCCACGGCACGGGGGACCCGCCGTCCCGTCCGTAGTCGCGCAGGGCGTCGAACACCTGGCGGCGCAGGGCCCGGCGGCCGCGGGAGTTGCTGCTGAGCCGCGCCATGCCCTCCGGGGTGACGAAGGGGGCGAGTCCCTGGAACCCGTAGAACCCGGCGAAGCCGTGGTTGACCCACTGGTGGTCGCGCAGGCGCTCCAGCAGCGGCGCGATGTGCCGGCTGAAGGAGACCTTCTCCGGGAACGGCAGCGCGCCGGTGGTGACGAACACGTCGTACAACAGGTCGTGGATCGTGCGGATGCCCTTGACGGCCGGCGCGTAGTTCGGCGGCGCGACCACCACCCAGGCGGGGTCCACCGGCAGCTCGCGCCCGCCGACCGTGACGGTCGCGGTGACCGGTCCGTCGGCCGTGTCGTCGTGCCAGCCCTCGTTGTTGGCGAAGGTGGTGACCGGCTGCCCGTTGTACGAGGCGGACTGCCCGAAACCGCCGAACACCAGCAGCCGTCCGGCCTCGTCCGTGCGCAGCTCGCCGAGGTAGACCTCCTTCCCCATGAACGTGCCGCTCTGGAAGTGGAACTCCGGGCCGGAGACGTCCTTGCCCGAGATGCCGACCGGGCCGGCGTCGATCGCCAGGTCCTTGCGCCGCTCCCCGGTGACGTCCTTGTTGCGCAGTTCGGAGGGCTTGGCCATGGCGGCGTCCGGGATGTCCAGCGCCAGCTGGAACTGGTACCAGGCGGCCTTCTTGTTGGCCAGGTGCGCCGTCCACCGGATGTCGGCGTTGTCGGGTGTCAGCTCGACGACGGCCTCGCCCAGCGCGTTGTAGCCGTAGACCCGGAACCGCGCGGCCTCCCGCTTGATCGCGCCGGCGGCGTCCTTGTAGAAGCCCGGTTCGGCGGGCAGCGGGTCGGGTACCTCGGGCCCGATGTAGTAGCCCTCCGGTGAATTCCCCACCCGGGCGACTCCGATGGCGGGGTGAATAGCGGCGCGTACGACCTGGTCGAGCATGGAACGGTGCCTCCAACATCTGGGACGGGCGGACCGGGCAGGTGACTGTCCGTTCGTTGACGGATCGTAGGCGAAGGCCGGGTGGGGCGGTGCCGGGCCGATCGGATCGACACGGCCGGGCCACGCGAACGGGTGAACGTGTGACGGATGGCCGGTCGGCAGGTGGCAGGTGGGCCCGTGGGTCGGCTGCCGGCGGTACCCGCGCCGGCGGCGGGGCCGGAATTCAATGTCGCGGAAATACAAAATGCTGAAGCGATGACCAATGGTCGGACAGTCGGGGAAAGATAATTCCGGCCGCATGTGCCATGGCATATATGCCGTGAAATCAGAGGTACGCTGAATGACGGACGTTGACGAACTTTGCCGATCTCCGTCCGGTGAATCCGGCGTGCCCGGCCGTAGTCGAAGGCGAGCGAGCGCATTGACGAGCGCACTGAACTGCCCGGAGGCGGACCCCGCGCAGGCTGCTGCCACCGCCGCGGCCGCCCTCCGGGCGGCGTTCGCCCCCGGCGGCGCGGACCCCTACCCCGCGCTCGTGGCGCTGCGCGCCGCCGCGCCCGTTCATTACGACGAGGGTGTCGGCACCCGCTTCCTGACCCGCTTCGAAGACTGCCAGGCCGTGCTGGCCGACCCCGGGTTCGTGGTCCCGGACCGCAGCTGGCTCGTCCGGGAGCGGCCCGAGTGGCTGGGGTACCCGGCGGCGGACTTCTTCTACTCCTCACTGCTCGGCACGAACGCCGATGCCCATGCGCGGCTGCGGCGGCCGCTGGCGGGGGCGTTCGGCGTCCGCCGGGTGGCGGCCCTGACGGCCGGCGTGGAGAAGCTCGGCGAGGAACTGCTCGACCGGTTCGCCGACGCCACGTCGGACGGCGGCGCGGCCGACTTCCAGGAACTGGTCGGGTATCCGCTGCCCGTCGCCGTGGTCGGCGAGCTGATCGGCGTCCCCAGGGAGGAGCAGGGGCAGTTCCAGCGGCTCGGCCGGGGGGCCGCGCGCCTGCTGGAGCCGGTCCGCACCGAGGACGACTGGGCGCGCGCCGACGCAGCGGTGGCCGAGCTGCGCGAGTACTTCGCCGGCCTGCTGCGCGAGCGCCGGGCCCGGCCGGCCGAGGACCTCGCCTCGGCCCTGGCCGCCCGTCCCGGCGCCGCCGGACCGGCACTCACCGAGCGCGAGTCGGCCGACCTGCTGCTGCTGGTCCTGGTCGCCGGCTTCGAGACGACCGCCGGGCTGCTCGGCCTGTCGGTGTTCGCGCTGCTGACGCATCCGGAGCAGCTGGCACTGCTGCGGGCCGACCCGGCGCTGCTGCCCGGCGCGGTCGAGGAGTCGCTGCGCTGGGACGGGCCGGTGCTGATGACGGAGCGGTTGGCCGCCGAGCCGGTGCGGGTGGGCGGTGTGCCGGTGCCGGCGGGCGGCAGTGTCACCACCGTGCTCGGCGCCGGGAACCGCGATCCGCAGCGGTATCCGGACCCGGACGCGTTCCTGGTGCGGCGTCCGGACGTCCGGGTGCTGAGCTTCGGCGCGGGGCCCCACTACTGCCTCGGCGCGGCGCTGGCCCGGCTGGAGGGGGTGGTGCTGCTCGAACGGCTGCTCGCCCGGTTCCCGGCCCTCGGCCTGGCCGGGCCACCGGTGCGCCGCGACTCCGCCAGTCTGCGCTCCTTCGACCACCTCCCGCTGGTCACCACCGGCTAGGTCCGCCCCCGTTCGTCTCGCACAGCCACTCCTCGAAGGACTTGCCGTGAACTTCCTGCATCGCGAACGCGCCGCACTCGAAGCGTTCATGCCCGGGCTGGACCAGGCGCTCGCCCGTCACCCGCTGGCGGAGCTGGAGCAGTCGCCCAGTCCGGCGATCCGGGCGTTCCGGGACGCCGGCGGGCCCGGGCTGCTGGTGCCGACGGCCAATGCGGGCTCGGGGGCGAGTGCGCTGCAGGCCGTCCGGGTGCAGCGGGCGGTCGGGGCCCGGTGCCCCTCGCTCGCGGTGGCCACCACGATGCACCACTTCTCGATCGCCGGTCTGGTCGAGGCCGGGAAGTACAGCAGCGGCCTGGAGGGGCTGCTGCTGGAGGCGATCGCGAAGGACCGGATGCTGGTGGCCTCCGGGTTCGCCGAGGGGCGGTCCGGCCAGAACATCCTCAGCCCGCACATCACCGCCGAGCGGCGCGGCGACCGGATCGTGCTCAACGGCAGCAAGATGCCGTGCAGCCTGTCCCGCTCGATGGACCTGCTGACCGCCTCCGTCGCGCTGACCGGTGAGGACGGTGTGGAGCGCCTCGCCGTCGCCCTGATCCCCGCCAAGAGCCCCGGGATCGAGATCCGACCGTTCTGGGGGACGCCGATCCTGGCCGGCGCCGAGAGCGACGAAGTCGTACTCAAGGACGTCGAGTTGGACCCGCAGATGGTGGTGCCGACCGAGGTCACCTCGGATGCCGTGCCGGACGCGCTGAACGTCGCCGGCTTCCTCTGGTTCGAAGTGCTGCTGACCGCCGGCTACCTGGGGATGGCCAGTGCGCTGGTGGAGCGGACGCTGGCGCGCAAAGGCGGCGGCGAGGACGATCCGACGCCGTACCTGATCGCGGTCGAGGCGGCGATGCTCGCCGTCGAGGCGGTCGCCCGCGCGATGGCGGACGAGGAGTGGAACGACACCCTGCTCGTCCAGGCCCTGACCGCCCGGTACGCCGCGCAGGAGGCGATCGCCCGCACCACGAGGGCCTGCCTGGCGGCGCTCGGCGGCATGGCCTTCATCGGGTCCCCGGACGGCTCGTACCTGGCCTCGGCCGCCGTCGGCCTGACCTTCCATCCGCCGGCCCGAAGCCGGATGGCCCGCCCGCTGCGGGACTTCCTGGACGGCCGTCCGCTGCGGATCGGCTGAGCCGGTGAGTCCGACAAGCCCGACGGACCCGCCCGGTCCGCCGACTCCGCCCGGCCCGGCCGCCGACCGCGCGCAGCGCCCGTACGTCGAGGTGCTGCGCAGCATCGACGAGCTGCCGAGCGAGGCGTGGGACCGGCTCGCGCCCGCGGACGACCCGATGTGGTCCCGTGGTGTCTTCGCCGCGCTGGAGCGCAGCCGGGTCGGGCCGGACGGCTACGCCTATCTGACGATCCGTCAGGATCGGCGGGTGACAGCCGTGCTGCCGCTCTGCCTGTTCCGTGACCTGCGGCTGGACAGGATCGTCGGCCCACGCGAACGGCGCCTGCTCGCGCCCTTGCGCAGGCTCGCCCCCCGGCTGCTGCGGGTGCCGATGCTCTTCTGCGGCAACCTGCTGGGGCAGGGGCACGTGCTCGCGGCGGGCGCACTGACCGAGGAGACCGGACGGCTGCTGGTCGCGGCGGTGCTCGACTTCGCCCGTCGTGAGCGGCTGGGGACGGTCGTGTTCAAGGACTTCGCTCCGGCCGGGCTGGACCCGCTGCGCGCGGCGCTGGAGGCCGGCGGGTTCTTCTTCACGCCGAGTCTGCCCGACACCGAACTCGCGCTGAGGGAAGGGTCGTTCGAGGAGTACCTGGCCGCGCTCCCGGCCCGGCCGCGGCGCAACGCGCGCAGTAAGATCCGCAAGTTCGAGGCCCGGCCCGAACTGCGGATCGAGGTGCTCGACGAGTTCGGCCACCTGCTGCCCGAACTCCTCGCGCTCTACCGGCAGGTGATGGCCCGGGCCGACCAGACGCTCGACGTGCTGGACGCGCCGTTCCTGGCCGCCGTGCACGGCGGGGCCGGCCTGAGCCGACGACTGGTCGTCTGCTTCGAGGGCGAGCGGCCGGTCGCCTTCCTGCTCTGCCTCTTCGCCGGCTCGGGGGCGACCGGGGCCCGGATCGGCCTGGACTACCGTCTCGCGCACGAGGCCCGGCTCTACCACAACGTGCACTACGCGGCGATCCGGCTCGCGATGGCCGCCGGCTGCGGCCACATCCGGTTCGCGCAGACCGCGTACCGGCCGAAGCTCGAACTGGGCTGCGCACTGGTCGAGCAGTGGTACGCGATGACGCACGTCCGGCCGCTGCCGCGCGCCGTGCTGCGCCGGCTACTGCCGCGCGCGCTGGCCGCCGCGCTCGCCGAGGCGCTGGGCCCGCACGCTCCACGACCCGCTCCGGCCGGGCCTGCGCCCAACTCGCCCGCCGGACCCGCTGTTGCCACCGAACGCTGCGAGGAGAGGAACCGTCATGCCACGAGTTGAGGTGGATCTGCGCATCGCCGTGCCGCCCGACGACGCCTGGGCGGCGGTGGTCGACGTGCTCGGCTACCCGGACTGCATGGAGAGCGTCGACTCGGTCGAGATCGTCCGGCAGGACGACGACCGCCACCGGACCACCGCCTGGTCGGTCCGCCTCAAGGGATCGGTCCTGCAGTGGACCGAGACCGAACTGATCGACCACGCGGCGCGCCGCTTCGACTTCGAGCAGATCAGCGGCGACCTGGGCGAGTTCGTCGGCCACTGGGCCGTGCGGCCCGCACCGGAGGGCGGCAGCACGGTCTCGCTGCACGTGGACTTCGACATCGGCATCCCACTGCTCGCCGAGATGCTCAACCCGGTCGCGGCGGACGCGCTCCGGGAGAGCGCCGCGCAGATGCTCATGTCCCTCGAACGCCGGCTCCTCACGCAGGGGGCCGCCCGGTGAGCACACCGTCGACGGTGACCGGTGCCTCTGCGGCGCCCGCCGAGGTCTTCGAGCGGCTGCGCCGCCACTTCTCCCCGAAGCTCGCCCTGACCGGCGGCTTCGCCGGGCGTGGCGCGGTCGAGCAGCGCGCCGAGGGGTGCCGGGTGACGCTCTCGGACGGCCGTACCGTGCTCGACTTCGGCTCGTACGCGGTCACCCTGCTCGGGCACCGCCACCCGGCCGCGGTCGCGGCGGTCAGGCGGCAGCTCGACGCGATGCCGGCCTCGACCCGCAGCCTGGCCAACCCGGTCGCGGCCGAGGCCGCCGCCTGCCTCTCCGGCTACCTGGGCGACGTGCTGCCGAAGGTCTACTTCGGGCTGAACGGAGCCGACGTGGTCGAAGTCGCGGTCAAGCTGGCCCGGCTGGCGACCGGCCGCGGGCGGGTGGTCGCCGTGCGCGGCGGCTTCCACGGCAAGTCGCTCGGCGCGCTGGCGCTGACCCACAGTCCGCTCTACCGGGCCGGCCTGCTCGGCTGCGTGCCGGACGTCGTCCACGTCGCCCCCGACGACCCGGACGCGGTGCTGCGCGAGGTCGTGGGCGGTGAGGTGGCCGCCGTCGTCCTCGAACCGGTGCAGGGCGAGAACGGCGCCGTCCCGCTGCCGACCGCCGTGCTGCGGCAGTGGTGCGCGGACGCCGCCCGGCACGGCAGCCTGGTGATCGCCGACGAGATCCAGTGCGGGCTGCGCCGGTGCGGCGAGCGCTCGGTCGCGCTCGCCGACGGCCTGCCGGTGGACGCCGTGCTGTTCGGCAAGCCGCTCGGCGGCGGCGTGGTCCCGCTGTCGGCGCTGCTCTGCTCGGAGCGGCTGTACGCGCCGCTGGCCGCCGACCCGTTCCTGCACTCGGCCACCTTCGGCGGCCACCCGCTGAGCTGCGCGGTGCTGCCCGCGGTGCTGCCGGTGATCGAGGACCTCGCCGAGCACGGGAAGGCGCTCGCCGTCCTGCTGGACGAGGCGCTGGACCGGCTCCGGGAGCGCCATCCGGGTGTGGTGACCGAGGTGCGCGGTCGCGGCCTGCTGCGCGGGATCGACTTCAGCTCGCCGCAGGCCGCCGGTTCGGTCGTGGTCGAGCTGGCCGCCGCCGGGCTGCTGGTCTCGCCGTGCCTGAGCAGCCCCACCACCGTGCGGCTGCTGCCGCCGCTGGTCAGTACGGCAGCCGATGTGGCGGAGGCGGCCGAGATCCTGGACGCCGCGATCGCGGTCGCCGAGCGGACCGTGCCGACCGGAAGAGCCGGTTGACCGTACCCGGCAGCCACCGGACACACCCTCCACCGTTACCCCCACCCCCACCCCCACCCACTCGGCCAGTCGACTCGCCTCAACCGGCCGATGCCACCGGCCGGTCGAGGCGACCGAGCCGACTGACGCCGCCCGGCGCAGCCGTCGCCGAGCGCAGCGGAAGGAACGACGACATGCCCACTCGCGAGGAAATCGCCGTGATGGTCCGAACGGTCATCTCGGATGTGCTCGGCACGGAGCCGGGCGAGGTGCACGAGAGGACCAGCCTGGCAGTGGACTACGGCATCGACAGTCTCGAACTCATGGAGATCGGAGCACGGTTGGAGAGAACACTGCAGCTGCGGATCGAACTCCGGGATCTGACGGAGGCCCAGGACGTCGGCCACGCGATCGACCTGCTGGAGACCCGCCTGGCCGGTGTGCGGTGACCGGCGGTCACGGCCCGGCGGTGGGCCCCCGGCCCGCCGACCGGCACCCGTCGGGTGGCCGGCGGGTCGCCGTCACCGGGATCGGCGTGAAGTCCCCGGCGGGCAACGGGCTCGAAACGGCGTTCGCGGCGCTGCTGGCGGCCGGCTCCACCGCGACCCGGGTCGACCGGCTCGTCGAGGTCGACCTGCCGGTCCACTTCGCCTGTCTGGTACCGCCGTTCGACCTCGACGCCTACCTGACCCGGCGCGAGTCGCGGCAGATCGACCGCACCACCCAACTGCTGCTCTGCGCGGCCGCGGACGCCGTGGCCGACGCGCAACTGCCCGCCGACCAGCGGCCGGACCGGGTAGGGGTGCAGATCGGCACCGGGATCGGCGGGCTGCCGAGCATGGAGGCCGTGACGCTGAGCCACGGCGACCGGCCCAGAGACATGCCCGTGCACACCGTGCCGCGGACCATGGCCAACTCGCCCGCCTGCCGACTGGCCATGCGCTACGGCTTCCAGGGGTCCTGCACGACGTATTCCAGCGCTTGCGCGAGCGGCACCACCGCCCTCGGCGAGGCCGCGCGGAAGATCCGCTACGGCGAACTCGACGTGGCCGTGGCGGGCGGCTGCGACTCGGCGGTCAGCACGGTGGTGATGGGCGCGTTCGCCCGGATGCGGGCGATGTCCACCAGGAACGGCGAACCCGCCCTGGCCAGCCGCCCGTTCGACGCGGACCGCGACGGCTTCGTGATGGGGGAGGGGGCCGCCGTACTGGTCCTCGAACGCTGGGACACGGCCCGCGCCCGTGGTGCCGTGATCCACGGCGAGATCGCCGGATACGCCGACAACTGCGACGCGTTCCACATCGTCGCCCCGCACGAGGACGGCGAGGTGGCCGGCCGCTGCATGCAACTCGCGATCGCCGACGCCGGGTTGTCCACCGCGGACATCGGCCACGTCAACGCGCACGGGACGTCCACGCTGCTCAACGACCGCGCGGAGGCGCGGGCGATCGCCCGTTGTTTCGGGCGTCGGCCGCCGCCGGTCACCGCCGTCAAGGGCGTCACCGGTCATCTGATCGGCGGATCGGGCGCACTGGAGGCCGCGTTCGCGCTGCTCTGCGCCACGCGCGGCGTGGTACCGCCGGTCGCCAACCTCGGCAGCAGCCCGGAGGCCGACCTGGTGGACCTGGTCAGTGGCACACCGCGTGCCGTGGCGCCGGCCCACGTGCTCTCCAACTCCTTCGGATTCGGCGGCCAGAACGCCTGTCTGGTGCTCGCCCCCGCGTCGTGAACCCGGAGCACTTCGCAGCACGTTCCGGCGCCTTCCGCCACCTTTCAGCAGTTTCCACCAGCGACAGAGACGAACAGACGAAGCCATGCGAGTCCTTCTCACCGGCGCGACCGGAGTGGTCGGCACCGAGCTCGGCGACCGGTTGCGCACCGCCGCGCCTGACGGCGGCCACGATCTCACCCTCGTCCGGGTCGCCCGGCGTCCCGAGGGCGACGCACTGGTGAGCTGGCGGATCGGCGCCGAACCGCCGCCCGCCGCGCTGGACGGCCACTGGGACGTGATCGTGCACGCGGCGGCCAGTACCCGCTGGACGCTCCGGCGGGACGAGGCGGTCGCCGCGAACCTCGAACCGCTGCGGGCCGTCCTGCGCCTCGCCGACCGCGACACGCATCTGGTGCACGTCTCCACCGCCTATGTCGGTGGCGTCCGCAACCCCGAGGACCTGCGCGGCGCCGAGTTCGAGGGCTACCGCAACGGCTACGAGTGGTCCAAGGCGAGGTGCGAGGAACTCGCGCGTGAGCACCCGGGACCGCTGACGCTCGTCCGCCCGCCGCTGGTGGTCGGCCGGCGCGGCAGCGGCGAGATCGCCCGCTTCTCCGGCCCCTACACGATGGTCCAGGCGCTGGTCTCCGGTCTGGCCGCCGTGGTGGTCGGCGACCCGGCGGGCTATGCCGAGATCAGCCCGGTGGACGAGGTCGCGGCCGTGATCGCCGCCGCCGTGCTCGCCGCGCCGCCGCCGCGCCCGCGTACCGAGGTGCTGGCCGCCGGCCGCAACTGCCTGACCCTCGGCGCGCTGCTCGACGTCGTGGTCGGGACGCTCAACGAGTGCCGGGCCGAGCACGGCGTGGCACCCGTCGAGCGGCCCCCGCTGGTCTCCGGCGACAGCTGGGACCGGTTCTTCCGCCCGCTCGCCGACCAGCACCTCTCGCCGTTCCAGGGCGAGGCCGTGAAGCTGCTCGCGATGTTCCAGAGCTACACCAGCATGGGCGAGCCCTTCGAACCCACCTGGACGGTCGAGGACCCGGCGGCCGTGATGGCTGCCTCGGTGCGCTACTGGGCCGGGCGCAAGCCCCGCCTCGCGCTGGCCCGTCCCGAGCCGTGGACCCTGCTCGCCAAGGCCGTCTGACCGTTGGAGGCCCTATGCGGGCCGCCGACCCGGCCCGCCGCGCCGGTGGCGGGCCGTGGGAGGTGCCGCCGACCGGCGCTCCTCCCACGGCCCGCGCTCACCGGCTACGTCAGCAGGTCACCGGCACGTCGACGGTGACCGGGGTGTTGAACCGCCCGAACGAGGCGACCGAGAGCGAGCCGTGCACGGTCGCGCCGCACGGCACGCTCCCGCCCACGCCGCCGACCTGCAGCGTCTGGCTCTGGAAGTGCAGCGACCGCTGAACCGTCCCGAGGGTGTCCCCGCCGACCACGTTGCCGGTCAGGGTCACCTGGATGTCCTCCTGCAGCGGGGCCGGCCCGGCCAGGCCGATCTGGCCCGTGAGCTGGACGGTGCCGTCGGTGACGGTGGCGCACAGCTTGGTGCCCAGACCCGCCTGGAGGCCGTAGGCGCCGCAGGTCGTGGTGGCGGCGGTGGACGCCGTCGCCGCACCGGCCGGAACCGCGAAGACCAGGGAGATGCACACGGCGCCCAGCGCGCCGGCCGCCTTGAGGATCGAGCGAGTCATGAGGGTTCTCCTTGTTTCGCAAAGGGCCGCTGGACCGTCCAGAAGCAGTTGCAATGTGATATTTCACTGAGACCCTGAATCTGAGGCGTCGTCAACTTGAACGATCCCTGGCCAGTTGGAGTGGATCTCGCTACGACGTGGGGTTGCCCGGCGTCGGTCCCGGGCGGGCGGCCCGGAGCGATGGCACGGCTTCGCCGGGGGGCACCCTTGCCCGGCCGGGCCGCACCCTGGTCAGTGGTCCAGACCTATTGACGGGCCCGGGTGCCCCTCCTACGATCCGGAGCGGCACAGCCCCCACATGTCCCCACCTCACCCGTAGCCGGGCGTCACGCCCCCACGCGCTGGTCCTTGCCAGGGCGCTCGGCGGGAAGGGAGTTCAGCATGTTCCGTCGGAGGTCGCGTACCCCACGCCCGTCGGGCGACTTGCGCCCCTGTCCGGAACCCGGCCGCCTCGAAGGCGGTCAGGCCGGGAGCGAGCCGATCCGGGCTCCGCGCCCGCAGCGGCCGACCGTGGAACGCGCGGCGCAGCCGCACCGGACCGGCCGCGCCGAGCACGGACCGGCCGTCCTGAGGCGGTCCCTCGCCGGGGTGAGCGCCGCCGCCGTCATCGCCGCCGGAATCGCCGTGGCCGGCTCCGTCTCGGCCGGGGCCGCGACCACCAACCTGGTGGCCGACCCCGGATTCGAGAGCGGGCTCTCCGGCTGGACCTGCTCCGGCGGCTCCGGTGTGGTGGTCGGCAGCCCGGTCCACTCCGGCGCCTCCGCGCTCCAGGCCACGCCGGCCGGCCAGGACGACGCCCAGTGCACCCAGACCATCAGCGTGCAGCCCAACTCCCAGTACACGCTGAGTGCCTACGTCCAGGGCAGCTACGTCTACCTCGGCGCCACCGGCACCGGCCTCACCGGCACCACCTCCACCTGGACACCGAACAGCCCCTCGTACAGCCAACTCGGCGTCGCCTTCGGCACCGGGCCGAACACCGCCTCGGTGACCGTCTACCTGCACGGTTGGTACGGGCAGCCCGCGTACTACGCGGACGACGTGTCGCTCACCGGCCCCGGCGGCAGCAGCAGCCCCACGCCGACGACCGCCCCGCCGAGCAGCGCGCCCCCGACGACCGCTCCGCCGAGCAGCGCGCCGCCGAGCACCGCTCCGCCCACCACGACCCCGCCCAGCACCACCCCGCCGGGTGACAGCTGCCCCACGAAGCCCAGGCCGTCGGGCAAGGTCCTGCAGGGGTACTGGGAGAACTGGGACGGCGCGGCGAACGGCGTCCACCCCGGCATGGGGTGGATACCCGTCACGGACAGCCGGATCGCCGCGCACGGCTACAACGTCATCAACGCCGCCTTCCCGGTGATCCTCTCGGACGGCACCGTCGAGTGGCAGGACGGCATGGACTCGGGCGTCAAGGTCGCGACCCCTGCCGAGATGTGCCAGGCCAAGGCGGCCGGGGCGACGATCCTGATGTCGATCGGCGGTGCCGCCGCGGGCATCGACCTCAGCTCCAGCACCGTCGCCGACCGGTTCGTGGCGACCGTCGTCCCGATCCTCAAGAAGTACAACTTCGACGGAATCGACATCGACATCGAGACCGGCCTCACCGGAAGCGGCAGCATCGGCACCCTGTCCGTCTCCCAGGCCAACCTGGAGCGCATCATCGACGGAGTGCTGTCGCAGATGCCCGCCGGCTTCGGCCTGACGATGGCCCCCGAAACCGCGTACGTCACCGGCGGAAGCGTCACCTACGGGTCGATCTGGGGCGCCTACCTGCCGATCGTCAAGAAGTACGCCGACAACGGGCAGCTGTGGTGGCTGAACATGCAGTACTACAACGGCAGCATGTACGGCTGCTCCGGTGACTCCTACCAGGCCGGTACCGTCCAGGGCTTCACCGCACAGACCACCTGCCTGAACAACGGCCTGACCATCCAGGGCACCACCGTGAAGGTGCCCTACGACAAGCAGGTGCCCGGCCTGCCGGCCCAGTCCGGTGCGGGTGGCGGCTACCTGGATCCGAGCCTGGTCGGCCAGTCGTGGAACGCCTTCGGCGGCTCGCTGAAGGGGCTGATGACGTGGTCGGTCAACTGGGACGGCTCGAAGGGCTGGAGCTTCGGCGACAACGTCAAGTCCCTCCAGGGTCGTTGACGGCCCGCCGGCTTCCGCGTCCTGCCCGGTGCACTGTGCCGGGCAGGCTCACGATGGCCGGTCGGCCGACGTCTGGTTGACTACGCCGCATGGACCTCACGCGAGCGTTCCCGCCCTGCACGGCCGGTCCGGCCGGCCGGTGTTCCGCCGCCGCCCGACCGGACCGCCCGTCGTGAGTGCCGGCGACACGGCGTCGCGACCCGGCCCCGTCCCGGCGGTCCGGGCCGAGCCTCCCTTCGATCCGGAGCTGAGTGCGGCGCTGGCGGCTTCGGTGAACCGGGCCGGGGGACCGCTCACCCCGGAGAACCTTGCGGCCGTGCAGGAGCGGGACGCCACGGCCCGGCCGAGGCCCACGGCCCGGGAGCTCCGGGCCGACGGGCGGTTCGAGGTGGCCGAGCTGCGCGTGCCGGGGGCGCCGGGCGGGCCGGACGTCACGCTGGTGAGCGCACGGCCCGCCGGGACGGCCGGGCCGCTGCCGCTGCTGTACTACATGCACGGCGGCGGAATGGTCATGGGCAACGCGTGGTCCGTACTCCCGAAGCTGCTGCGGGAATGGGCCCTCCCCCTGGAGCTGGCCGTCATCTCCGTCGAGTACCGGCTGGCACCGCAGACCCGCTACCCCGGACCGCTGGAGGACTGCTACGCCGGATTCGTCCGGGCCGCCTCGCACGCGGCCGCACTGGGCATCGACGCCGACCGCATCATCCTCGGCGGCAGGAGCGCCGGGGGCGGACTCGCCGCCGCACTCGCCCTGCTCGCCCGCGACCGTGGCGGGCCCGTCCCGATCGGGCAGCTGCTGCTCTGCCCGATGCTCGACGACCGCGACGGCACCTTCTCCGGCCGCCAGATGGCCGGTGTCGACACCTGGGACCGGACGTCCAACACCACCGCCTGGCAGGCGCTGCTGGGTGACCGGTACGGCGCCGCGGACCTGCCGCCCTACGCGGCTCCGGCCCGTGCCACGGACCTGTCCGGGCTGCCCCCGGCCTACCTGGAGGTCGGGTCGGCCGAGACCCTCCGGGACGAGACCGTCGCCTACGCCGACGCGATCTGGCAGGCCGGCGGCCGAGCCGAACTGCACGTCTGGCCCGGCGCGTTCCACGGCTTCGACAGTCTGGCGCCGGAGGCGGCCCTCAGCCGGGACGCCCGCCACGCCCGTACCCGCTGGCTCCGGCGCATCCTCGCCCAAGGCGGTGCGGGCGGCTGACCCGCCTGCTGAGCAGGCCGGTACGCATCCGGACGCCCTTCGGCCCGCAGTCCCCGCTCGTTCGGGTGACCCGGCCGCGGCCGCGGCCGCGCCGCCGGAGGGGCTGCCCGTTGGTCCGGCCGGGTGGGGTGCGCCGCCGTCCGGCGTAGCGGTGGTTGGATCCCCGGCCCGGGACTGCTAGCTTCTGCCGTCTGCAAGTGACAGAGAGTCATAGTCCGACCCCTGGAGAGCAGATGCGGATCGTTTGCGTCGGAGGCGGCCCGGCCGGCCTCTACTTCTCGATTCTGATGAAGCTGCGGAATCCGCACCATGACATCACGGTCCTGGAGCGCGACGCCCGGGGCGCCACCTACGGATGGGGGGTGACGTACTGGGCCGGCCTGCTCGACCACCTGGACCGCAACGACGCCCGGACCGCGGACGCGATCCGCGCGCACTCGGTGCGCTGGGACGAGGGCGTCGCCCACCTCAGGGGCACCACGACGAGGCAGCAGTCCGAGGAGGCCTTCGGCATCGGCCGCCGCCAACTGCTGGAGGTCCTGGCGGAGCGCGCCACCGGCCTCGGGGTCCGGATCGAGTTCGAGCACGGCGTCGAGAGCCTGCGCCAGCTCCCGGAGGCCGACCTCGTGGTCGTCGGTGACGGGGTGAACAGCCGGGTCCGCCAGCTGTACGCGCAGCACTTCGAACCCACCGTCACGGAGGGGCGCAACAGGTACCTCTGGCTGGGTACCGACAAGGTGTTCGACAGCTTCACCTTCTCCTTCGTCGACACCCCGCACGGCTGGATCTGGTTCTACGGCTACCGCTTCAGCGGCGGGCTGAGCACCTGCGTCGTCGAGTGCCCGCCCGAGACCTGGACCGGTCTCGGCCTCGACAAGCTCGGGCGGGAGGCCGGCACCGCCCTGTTGGAGCGGCTCTTCGCCGAGCAGCTGGACGGCCACCGGCTGATCACCCAGGCCCAGGGCGCCGACCTGCCCTGGCTGACCTTCCGCACGCTGACCAACAGGACCTGGCACCACGAGAACGTGGTGCTGATCGGGGACGCGGCCCACACCACGCACTACTCCATCGGCGCCGGCACCACCCTGGCACTGGAGGACGCCATCGGCCTGGCCGACGCCCTGCAAGGCCACGGGGAACTGCACCCCGCCCTCACCGCCTACGAGCGCGAGCGCCGCTCCGCCATCCTCTCCACCCAGAGCGCGGCCCGCTACAGCGCCCGCTGGTACGAGAACATCGACCGCTACGCCCAGCTGCCGGCCGAGCAGTTGTTCGCGCTGCTCGGCCAGCGCCACTCCCCGCTCCAGCCTTACGTGCCACCGCAGTTGTACTACTGGGTCAACCGGGCGGTGGAGGACTCCACCGCCCTGCGGCGGTGCCGCGGCTGGGTCGGGCACCGGGTCGCCCGGGTCCTGCACGCCCGCCACCGCCCCGAGCCGGCGCAGGAGGCAGCCCGCTAGGCCCCGGGGCCTACTCCAGGACGAGCTGCCCGAGGAACCACTCCTCCAGCACGCGCAGGCGGCTCTCGCACTGGGCCCGGTCCCGGCCGGAGACCAGGGCGGTGAGCAGGAAGTCGGAGGAGTAGGCGGCGGCGCCCATGGTCTGCCCGGGGGTGACGAACAGCTGGTACTTCTCGACCCAGGGGAAGGCCGGCGGCTCCTGCGGCGCCGACACCACCCGGCCGGGCCGCTTCATCAGCACCAGCTGACCCGACATCTGACGGGGCGTCACTTTCTCGGACCCGATCCACTCGGGCAGCGGCAGCCCCAGCTGGGCCCGGACCCAGGACTCGCTGGGGTCGACGCCGAACATCGTCCGCACGATGTCGCGGATGGCCGCGCCGCCCGTGCGGCAGGCGATCTCGCACAGCACCAACCCGTCCTCGGGGGTGTGGAAGGCCTCCAGGTGGAACGCGAAGTTCTCCGGCCCGCGCAGCGCCTGGAGGGTGCGGTCGGTGAACTCCAGCAGGCGGTGGGCGAGCGGGTCGTCGGTGTCCAGGGTGAGGTCGAGCCGGGGGCCGGTGTCGGTGGCGAACGAGGAGAGCGTGTACTGGTACTGCGAGGGCCAGGCCAGTGCCACCCGGCCGTCCACCACCAGCCCGTCCACGTGGCACATCGAGCCGTGCACGAACGCCTCGGCGATCAGGTTCGGCTGGTACGGCCCGTAGAGGTCGAAGCCGTCGGCGAGGTAGCCGTCCAGGTCCTCGGGCGAGTCGAGGATCCGCAGGCCCACCGAGCCCGCGCTGTCCCGGGGCTTGAGCACCAGCGGGAAGCCGAACTCCTCGGCGGACGCGATCACGTCCGCCGCGCACTCGACCTCCCGGTAAGGGGCGACGGCCAGCCCGGCCGCCGACGCCCGGCGCTTCATCACCACCTTGTCGCGGAACGGCAGGACGGTGTCCATCCGCTGGCCCGGAAGGCCGAGGACGTCGCGCAGCTCGGCCGCCCGCTCCAAGTCCCGCTCCTGGCAGGCGACGATGTGCCGGACCCCGTGCTCGGCTGCCAACTCCAGTGCCAGCTGCTCCAGTTCACCGCTGGTCTCGTAGCCGTCCACGGCCGCCGTGCGGCGGTAGTGGACGCCCTCGGCGGGCAACTCCTCGGCCACCAGGGCCAGGTGCTCGCGGGAGGCGATCAGCAGGACGTCGCCGTCGTAGTCGGCGAGCCACTCGTGGTAGGGGGCGCCGGCCAGCGAACCACGGTGGTGCAGGACAAGTACGGTCATCTCAGGCCACCTCGGTGCTGTCCGGGTCGGTCGGTTCGGGGGCCAGGCCCGCCTGGGCCCGCACCAGGGCGCGGGCCGGCCGGGCGTCGGGCCGGTAGCCGACGCCGAGGACCAGCCATCGGCCGTCCGCCTCCCGGACGGCCTCCACCGCGCGTGGATGCCCCGGGTGGCGGGGCAGGGCCGCCAGGGCGGCGTCGGTGACCGGAAGGCCGGGCCCGTGGTGGCGTTCACCGTCCGTGCGCGGCTCGACTGTCAGGCTGGGCACCACCGACGGGTCGGCCGGCATCCGGTCGCGGACGAAGGCCCGCAGGCCGGCCTCGTCCGCGAGTTCGGCCGGCGCCTGCCCGGCGTGGCCGCGGCGCGGGCGCACCACGAGCGGGTAACCCCACTGGTGCGCCCACCAGTACAGGTCGGCCACCCGCCGGACCTCCTCGCGGCGCACCACCCCGACGCCCGCGCGGGCGAGCACGGCCCGCGCCTCGACCGAGTCGGCCAGGGCCAGCGCCGCGTCGCGGCCCTGGCCGGGCAGGCCGAGGAAGTCCCGCAGGCCGCCGGCCCGGATCTGGTCGGCCGGGTCGAGCGCGACGACCGCCGACACCCCGCCGCCGCGGGCCAGGGCGAGCACGCCGGTCTCGACGGCCGCCGACAGTGCGTACCGCGGCACGACGCGGACCTCGGCGAAGCCGGCGTACTCACCGGCGCGTCCGGTCAGCAGCCGCAGCTCGCGGCCCGAGTCCGCCAGCCAGCCCGGGTAGTCGGGGGCGTGCCGGCCGTCCGGGTCGAGGATGACGATGCTCACCGCTCCTCGCCCTCCATCCGCACGGTCAGCACGGTGGCGAGCAGTTCCTCGCAGAGCCGGACGGCCGCGTCGGTGTCCGGCGCGGTGACGGCGAGCAGGCCGAGCCGGTCCCAGTTGTCCTGCACCGGCCGGATCACCGAGCCGGCCGAGGCCGCCAGGTCCAGGGCCAGCACGGACGGGTGGGCGCGCAGCTCCTCCACTCCGCCGATCTCCGCCACCTGGCCGGGCCGGCCGATCACGCCCCGGACACAGCCGGCCGCGACCGGCTTCGGACGTTCCAGGAGCGGCTCGACCAGACGGAACGGCCAGGCGAGGGAGTAGCGGGTCAGGTCGATGCCGTACGCCGCCTGGACGAGTTCGGGGATCCGGCCGCCGCCGAGGCGGTTGTGGCCCTCGATGACCAGCGGCCCCCGGGCGCCGACGCGCAGTTCGGTGTGGCCGGGCCCGTCCTTGATGCCGATCGCGTCCAGGAAGGCGGACACCGCGGCGACGATCCGCTCCTCGCCGTCCGGGTCCAGCCGGGCGGGCTGCGCGTGGCCGAGCTCCGCGAAGTGCGCCTCGTCGACCAGCTTCTCGGTGATGGCGACGACGACGTGGCGCCCCGCGAAACTGAAGGACTCGACGCTGTACTCGGGCCCGTCGATGTACTCCTCCATGAGGAAGCCGGCGACGGTGTACAGGGTGCTGCCCCGGTTCATGCCGTGGCGGCGGACGGTGACGATCCGCTGCCAGACGGCGTCGACCTCCTCGGGACCGGAGACCTTGAAGATCCCGAAGCCCGCGGTGAGGTCGGTCGGCTTGACCACGATCGGGTAGCCGTGCGCCGCGCCGAAGGCCGTCATGCTCTCCCGGCCGGTCAGCGGCTCGGCGGCCACCGTGGGTGAGCCGACCGCGGCGAGGTGGCGCCGCATGGCGAGCTTGTCGCGCAGCAGCCGGGCCGGCTCGTAGCCGGTGCCGTCCAGGCCGAACAGGTCGTTGACCCGGCCGGAGATCTCCAGCCCGGGCTCGGTCAGGGAGAGTGCGGCGGAGAAGTTCCAGATGCTGTGCGCGGCCCGCACGAGGGGTTCCATCACCGACCAGTCGGTGTAGTCGGCGATCAGCGTGACGTCGGCGAGCTCGGCCTGCTCGGGCTGGAACTTCTCCTTGTGCTGCACCAGGATCACGTTCAGCCCGAGCTGCTTGGCGATCCGCACCGGCTCGGTGAGATGGCCGATCAGCAGCAGCGTCCGCTCGGGCACCATCGGCTGCGGCGGGGCCGCGGTGACGGCGTTCAGCAGCTCGGCCCCGGTCTCCACCCGCACCAGCGCCTTCGCCTCGGCGGCCAGCCGGTCCGCCGCCGCCGCGGATTCCGCCTCGACCATCACCCAGCCGTGCCGGCTGGCCGAGTCCCGGATCGGCGCCAGCACGTCCCCCACGGCGTGCGGGAAGAGCACGCCGTGCACGCCGGGCAGCGCCGCGGCCCGCTCCAGGCCCTCGGCCCGGGTGATCGCGCCGGGCCGGAAGTCGAAGAAGGAGATGGCGGCGACCCGGGTCGCCGCCGGGGGCGTCACCGTCCGCCCGGCGAGCAGCTCGAAGACCGCGCCCTCGATGTCGAAGCCGGTGGCGATCCGGATCAGTGCCGGGATCCGGTCGCCGCCGAACCGGGCCTGCGACTCCACGATCCGGGGGCCCGCCCCCGTCAGGACGACCTCGGTGTGCGCGGGGCCGAAGCGGTAGCCGGCCGCGTCCAGCACTGCGGTGACCAGCTCGCCGACGGCCGCCGCGTCCCCTCCGGGCAGCTGCGCGGGGAAGAGCTGGCCGGTCTCCACGAAGGCCGGCGCGGGCGTCTTGCGCTTCTCGGTGATGCCGACGACCTGGTGGCGCCCGTCGAAGCTGAGCGTCTCGACGCTGAACTCGGGGCCCTCCAGGTACTCCTCCACCAGCACCGGGCCGTTGTAACCCAGCCGTTCGACCTCCGCCCGCCAGTCCGCCAGCCGCTGCGGGTCCTGGACCAGGCGCACCGCGCTGCTGCCCGCCAGCCGGGTCGGCTTCACCACGGCCGGGTAGCCGAACCCCGCCAGGACGTCCGCGACCTGCCGCGGCCCGGCCGCCACCGCCGAGCGCACCGGGGAGAGTCCGTGCCCGGCCAGCAGCTCGCGCAGCGCCGCCTTGTCGTTGAGCCGGTGGACCGCCTCGGGCGGATTGACGGCCACGCCGAGCGCCTGGGCCTCCTCGGCGACCGGCACCATGGTGGCCTCCTCGCCCAGGTGCAGCACGTACCCGACGTCGTGGGCGACGGCCGTCTCGCGGACGAGGCGCCGCAGCGCCCGCTCGTCGGAGAAGTCGACCAGCAGCATCTCCTCCACGTGCTTGGCCACCTGGTCCAGGTACGAGGCGGGCTGCAGCGTCGGATCCCAGATCGACCAGACCCGGAAGCCCAGGGCCGCGGCCCGCTCCACGAACTGGCTGTACGGCTGGACCATCAGGATCCGGTTGTTGTCCGGCACGTGGGTGCCGGTCACGTTGTCGCGAGTCACTGCACGCCATCCCTTTCCAAGGTGGGCATCGGGTCGTTGACGAGGGCTTGCGGCGCCAGCGCCCGTGCGCCCTTGGGCACGTCGGTCATGACCAGGGCGGTCGCACCGATCAGGGCGTCGTCGCCGATGGTGATCGGTCCGAGCAGGGTGGCGGCGGCTCCCACCGTGACGCCGTTGCCGAGCCGGGGGTGGCGGCGCTCGCCCGCCTCCGTCCGGTCCCGGTCCTTCCACCAGCCGAGCGAGCCCAGGGTGACCTGGTGGAACAGCGAGACGTCGTCGCCGATCACCGCCGTCTCGCCGATCACCGTCCCGCTGCCGTGGTCGATGAAGAAGCGCCGGCCGATCCGGGCGCCCGGGTGGATCTCGATCCCCCCGGTGAGGAGTTTGGCCAGGGTGGACACCGCGCGGGCGCAGCGGTGGTGCCCGGCGCGGTACAGGGCGTTGCCCACCCGGTGGCCCGCCACCGCCAGCGCGGTCGGGTGCAGCAGGGCCTCGCTGCGCCGGTGCACCGACGGGTCGCGGGCGACGATGACGTCCAGCGTCTCCAGCGCGCCGCGCCGTGCGTCCCGTAGGCCGTCCCGCAGGCCGGTGCGCCGGCGGGCCGGCGGCCGTCGAGCCGTCATACCGGGACCTCGGTCCGGCGGGCGGCGACGGCCCGGGCCTCCCGCATCCGGAACAGGTACCGGTACAGGTGGATCGCCATGGCCCCGAAGAGCACGTACAGCAGGCCCATCACCCAGGTGGGCGCGACCGAGCCGAGGATGACGGACAGCGACCCGACCATCTGCCCGGTCCGGACGTGCAGCCCGTACGCGGCCAGGTACTTGGTGCGCGCGTCGGTGGGCACCAGGTCGGCGAGCAGCGCCTGCTTGACGGGGAGGGACATGATCTCGCCGAGGGTGACCACGAAGGTCGCGAGGATCAGTACCCAGGCGTTGCTGCCGACCGCCCACACCACGTAGCCGAGAGTGAAGAGCGCGACACCGAGGATCAGCCGGGCCTGCTCGGAGTACTTGCCGAGCAGCTTGCCGACCCACAGCGCGAAGCAGACCACGAGCAGGGTGTCGACGGCGCGCAGGATGCCCAGCAGGTTCACCCCGTCGACGGTCAGGCTCCAGGAGCCGAAGGACAGCAGCCGCTGCGGGGCGAAGCCCGTGCCGAAGCGCACCGCGAGGTAGGAGGAGATCTGGACCCCGATGGACCAGACCAGCAGGGCCGCCAGCACCAGCCGCAGGAAGACCCGGTCGCGGCTCACCGACAGGTAGCCGACCAGGGCCGACTTCACGCCGCGCGGGTTCTGCGCGGCCTCGGCCGGGCGGGTCTCGGAGAGGGCGAAGAAGGTGACCAGGGAGATGCCGAGGGTGGCGGCCGAGGCCGCCGCCAGCAGCTGGAAGAAGTAGCCGCCGTAGAGGAAGCCGCCGACCAGCGAGCCGAGCATGAAGGCCAGGTTCACCACCCAGTAGTTGATCGTGTAGACGGCCGCCCGCGACTCCGGGGTGGAGACGTCCACGATCATCGCCTCGTTGGCGGGGATGGCCAGCCCGCCCATGGCGGCGGCGCACAGGTACAGCAGGTACGTCGCCGGACCGGAGTGCAGCAGCGGCGAGTTGGCGAGGGCCAGGCCGGCGAAGGACAGGCAGCTGCCGATCTCGCCGAGCAGCAGCACCCGGCGGCGGCCGTACACGTCGGAGAGGTGCCCGCCGACCAGGTTGCAGGTGACGGCGACGAACGCCACCACGAGCGTCATCAGGCCCGCGGTCGCCGCGCCGTACAGGTGGGAGAAGTGGATGACCATCAGCGGGACGAGCATGATGTCGAAGAACCGCTGGAAGAAGCCGACGCCGATGCGCAGCTTGAGGTTGTGGTGCAGATCGCGGAAGTTCACGCGCCCTCCTCCTCGGCCGGCCACCAGCTGAGGTAGCGCTCGCCGCTGTCCGGGAAGACGGTCGCGACGGTGAGGCCGGTCAGGTCCCGGCGCCTGGCCAGCTCGATGCACCCGTACGCGGCGGCGCCGGCGGAGATCCCGACCAGCAGGCCCGTCCGGGCGGCCAGGGCGCGGGTGGTCGCGGCGGCGTCCGCGTCGGACACCGCGATCACCTCGTCGATGCAGTCGAGGTCGGTGACCGGGCTGATGAAGCCGCCGTTCAGCCCGGGGATCCGGTGCGGTCCGGGAGCGCCGCCGGACAGCAGCGCCGAACCCTCGGGCTCGACCGCGACGACGTGCAGCGCCGGGTTGCGCTCGCGCAGGTAGTGGGCGGTGCCGGTGAGGGTGCCGCCGGTGCCTACGCCGCAGACCAGCACGTCCACCCGGCCCCCGGTGTCCCGCCAGATCTCCGGGCCGGTGGACTCGTAGTGCGCCCGGACGTTGGCCGGGTTCTCGTGCTGGCGTGCCCACCACGAGCCCGGCAGCTCGGCGTGCAGCTTCCCGGCCCGCTCGACGCAGCCGGCGAAGCAGAGCGCGGGGTCGGTGAACTCCAGCTCGGCGCCGAGCATGCGCAGCGTCAGGATCCGCTCCCGGGAGGCGTTCTCGGGCAGCACGATCAGGCACGGGTAGCCGCGTGCGGCCGCCAGCGCCGCGAGGGCGATGCCGGTGTTGCCGGAGGTGGCCTCGATGACGGTGGCCCCCGGCGTCAGCTCGCCGGACTCCTCGGCCGCCCGGAGCATGCTGAGGGCGACCCGGTCCTTGATGCTGGAGAGCGGGTTGGCGGCCTCCAGCTTCGCCAGGACCGTGGCGGCCGGTGGCAGGCCGTCGAGCTGCAGGCGGAGCAGCGGGGTGTTGCCGACCAGATCCTCGAACGAGGTGGCCACGGCCAATTGGTTAGTCATCGCTCTTCCCTTGGGGCTGAGTTCTGCTCGACGGTGGTGCAGCGCGGCGCTGGTCCGTTTCGATCCGGCAGAGCTGCCATATCCGCGATCCGGGCACGCGTCCGACAATGGGCGGCGCTTTTCCGGGCACGCATTCCAATCCCCTTCGGAAAGCGCTGGAAAGCTCCGGGAATCTGCGGCAATCGGGGCCCTGCTCGTGTCAGTACCTTGCCGCCAGTGCGCGCAGAATTCCATCGGCGCGATGGTTCGGGTCAGCGCAGTGCGCAGAATTCGGGGGTTCATACTCGGTCAAAAGGTGCATTAGGCGGCGGTTCGAGCCCGCCGGCCGACGTTCCGGCTCCGCAGACGAACGGTTGTGGCCACGCCCCGAGTGGCCGGATACAGTCCTTTCGGGTGCCCCGCCGGCCCGGTGCTGTCCTTTTTGCGGAGGAAGCGGGCGACTTGCCGACGGAGGAATCGAGCCATGCATCGGAAATCTCTTGCCAAAACCCCGGCCGAAACCCATAGTTTCCACCGAAGTGGCCAATGGGGCTCCATTTGAAGGGGGGGCGCAGTGGAAAGCTGGGTCGCCGGGAAATCGGGCGCTGCGGGGCAGGGGACACCCGGGGGAACACGCCTCACGGATCTGCTGGCGGACCAGGTGCGCAGCCGCCCGGACGACGTCGCGGTGGAGTCCGGGAAGGAGATCCTGACCTTCCGCGAACTCATGGACGGGGCCGCCGGACTCGCCGCCGGGCTGCGCGGCCTCGGAGTGCGGCCCGACGACTGCGTGGGCGTCTTCCTGCACCCCTCACTCGCCCTGCCGGTCGGCACCTGGGGGGTCCTGCTCTCCGGCGGCGCCTACCTCCCGCTGGCACCGGACTACCCCGACGAACGCCTGCGCTACATGGTCGAGGACTCCCGCACCACGGTGATCCTGACCGAGGAACCGCTCCGCGCCCGGCTGGCCGGGCTCGTTCCGGCGGGCACCCGGATCCTCACCCCGGCGGACGCCGCCGGATACGCCGCCCCGGAGGACCACGGCGACGGGCCGGGCGGCCCCGGCGACCTCGCGTACGTCATCTACACCTCGGGCAGTACCGGCCGGCCCAAGGGCGTGATGATCGAGCAGCGCAGCATCGTCCACCAGATGCGCTGGTTCGGCCGCACCTACGGCCTCGGGCCGGGCTCCGCCGTGCTGCAGAAGACGCCGATGAGCTTCGACGCGGCGCAGTGGGAGATCCTCGCGCCCTGTCTCGGCGCCCGGACCGTGATGGGCGAACCCGGCGTCCACCGGGATCCGGACGGCCTGGTCGACGCGGTCGTCCGGCACGGTGTGACCACCCTGCAGTGCGTCCCGACGCTGCTCCAGGCCGTGCTGGACACCGACCGGCTGCCCGAGTGCACCTCGCTCACCCAGGTGTTCTGCGGCGGCGAGGCCCTCCCCAGGCAGCTGGCGGCACGGTTCCTGGAGACCCTGCCGGGGTGCGGGCTCGTCAACCTCTACGGGCCGACCGAGACCACCATCAACGCCTCGGCCTTCACCGTCGCCCCCGGGGCCCCGGCCGACGGGCCGCAGGCCGTCCCCATCGGCACGCCCGTGGACGGCCTCGCCTTCCACATCCTGGACGCCGGGTCGAACCCGGTGGGCCCCGGCGAGACCGGCGAGCTCCACATCAGCGGCATCCAGGTCTCCCGCGGCTACCTGCACCGGCTGGACCTCACCGCCGAGCGGTTCACCACCAACCCGTTCACCGCCGACCCGGAGCACGCCGGCCTCTACCGGACGGGGGACCTGGCCTTCCGGGACCCGGAGGGCCGGGTGCACTTCGCCGGCCGGGTGGACCGGCAGGTGAAACTGCGCGGGTACCGGGTCGAGCTGGACGAGATCAGACTGGCGATCGAGAGCCACGACTGGGTCAGGAACGCTGCCGTTCTCGTCAAGGACGACCCGGCCACCGGCCACCAGAACCTCATCGCCTGCCTCGAACTGAGCCCGCGCGAAGCCGCGTTGATGGACCAGGGCGCGCACGGCGCGCACCACGTGTCGAAGGCGAGCCGGCTGCAGGTGCGGGCCCAGCTGGCCGGCGGCGGCTGCCGGGAGCCGGCCGACCTGCTCGGCCGCCGGGCGGTCAACCTGCCCGGCCTGGTGCCGGCCGCCGGGCAGCGGCGCCGGGTCTTCGCCCGCAAGACCTACCGGTTCTACGAGGGCGGCGAGGTGCGGCGGGCCGACCTCCTGGACCTGCTCGGCCGCCGGACCATGGGGGAGGGCTCCCGCAACCCGGACAGCCTGGGCCTCGGCGACCTGGGGCGGATCCTGCGGTGGTTCGGCCAGTACCCGAGCGAGGAGCGGCTGCTGCCCAAGTACGGCTACGCATCGCCGGGTTCGCTGTACGCGACGCAGCTCTACCTGGAGACGGACGGGCTCGACGGCCTGGCCCCCGGCTACTACTACTACAACCCGGTCTGCCACCGGCTCATCCTGATGACGGCGAAGGACGGCCCCGGGCGGGCCGGCACCCGCTTCCACTTCGTGGGCAAGCGGCGGGCGATCGAGCCGGTCTACCGCAACAACATCCGGGAGGTGCTGGAGATCGAGGCCGGCCACATGGTCGGCCTGCTGGAGGAGGTGCTCCCCGCCCACGGGCTGGACGTCGCCGCGAGCCGGTACGAGCCGGACCGGAAGGACCACCTGGACTGCGCCGACGAGGACCACTACCTCGGCGCCTTCGATCTCGTCCCGTACCGGGAGGACCGGCCCGACGTCCCGGTCGACGTGTACGTGCAGGTCCACCCCGGCGGGGTGACCGGCCTCGCCGCCGGCCAGTACCGGTACACGGACGGCGCGTTGGAGCGGATCTCGGACGAGCTGGTGCTCAAACGGCATGTCATCGCCATCAACCAGCAGGTGTACGAGCGCGCGCCGCTCGGCATCACGGTGGTCAGCCGGGCAGCCGAGGACTGGCGGGCCTACCTGGACCTCGGGCGGGAGCTCCAGCGCCTCCAGATGAACGACACCCGCTTCGGGTTCATGGCCGCGGGCTACAGCTCCAAGACCGGCAACGACCTGCCCGCCGCCAAGCGGATGGCGGACGTGCTGCGGGCCGGCGGGCACCGGACCGGCCCCTCGTACTTCTTCGTCGGCGGCCGGGTCAGCAAGGAGCAGCTCGTCCACGAGGGCATGTACGAGGACACCGTCCACATGCAGGGCCCGGCGGAGCTGGTCAAGGCCGACCTGGTCGGCCTGCTGCCCGACTACATGGTGCCCAACCGCATCGTGGTGATGGAACGGCTGCCGCTCACCGCCAACGGGAAGATCGACCTCAAGGCGCTGGAGGCGTCCCCCGAGACGGACGTGCTGCCCCCCGACCGGCCGTTCACCGCCCCCAGGACGACCACCGAGCGCCGGATCCGCGCACTGTGGAAGGCCGCGATGAAGCAGCAGAGCGCCGTCTCGGTGCGGGACGACTTCTTCGAGTCCGGCGGCAACTCGCTGATCGCGGTCGGGCTGGTCAACCGGCTGAACCGGGAGTTCGGCTGGTCCCTGCCGCTCCAGGTCCTGTTCGAGTCCCCGACCATCGAGGAACTGGCCCGCCGGATCGACGGCGACCGGGCCGGCACCCCTTCGTCCCGGCTGGTACCGCTCGGCGCCGCGACGGCCGGAAGGCCGGTCCACTGCTGGCCCGGCCTCGGCGGCTACTCGATGAACCTGCGGCCGCTGGCCCGGCGGCTGGACGACGGCCGGCCCTTCTACGGCGTGCAGGCACACGGGATCAACGAGGGGGAGAAGCCCTACGCCACCATCGCGGAGATGGCCGAGGCGGACGTACGGGCCATCAGGGAGGTGCAGCCCGAGGGCCCCTACACGCTCTGGGGCTACTCGTTCGGCGCCCGGGTGGCCTTCGCGGCGGCCGGTCTGCTGGAGCGGGCGGGCGAGACGGTGGACCAGCTGGTCCTGATCGCCCCCGGTTCGCCGAAGCTGCGCGGGGCGGCCGCCGCGAAGGCCACCGGCCGGGCCTCCTTCGCCGACCCGGCGTACGTGACGATCCTGTTCTCGGTCTTCGCGGGGACGGTGACCGGCCCCGCGCTGTACGAGTGCCTGCGGGTGGCCAGGGACGAGGAGAGCTTCGTCGGCTACATCACCGAGAGCTTCGACGGCCTCGACGCCGACCTGGTCGCCAGGATCATCGAGGTGGTCCGGCGGACGTACGAGTTCACCTACAGCTTCACCGAGTTGAGAGCCGGGCGGGTCCGGGCGCCGGTCACGGTGCTCAAGGCCGCCGGGGACGACTACTCGTTCATCGAGAACAGCAGCGGCTACTCCGTCGAGGAGCCGCGGATCGTCGACCTCGACACCGACCACTACAGCCTGCTGCGGGAGCCGGACGTCGGCCTGACGGTGGACACCATCCGCCGGCGCCTCGACCCCGGACGCCGCGCGGCCGAGGCCCCCGGACCCGGCGCCCTGGTACCCCCGGCAACCCCGGCAACCCCGGCAACCCCAGCACCCCGAGTACCCCGCACCCGAGAAGCAGGAGAGCAGGTCACCGCGATGCCCCACGTGAACATCAAGTACTTCCCGACCCCGATCAGCGACGAGCAGGAGGCCCGGCTGGTGGCGGCGCTCACCGAGGCGCTGCGGGAGAACCTCGGCTGCGACGAGGGCGCGGTCTCCATCGCGCTGGAGCCGATCGAGCCCGCCGACTGGCACGAGAAGGTCTACGCCCCGGAGATCCTGGACCGCCGCGAGTTGCTGCGCAAACTGCCGAGCTACTGACCGCCCGTGCGGCGGCGTGTCCGCGCCCGCCGCGTTGCCGCCACCTCGTGCGGCGCGTACCCGACGATCGTCCGATTTTATCGACATGGAAGGAACGGTGATCCTGATGGCGGTTGCCAGCTGGTTGGTCATGGGGGCCGACGACCCCGAGCACGGCTTCCCCGAAGCGGCCGGTCAGGCCGGGCTGGTGAGCCAGCTGCGTCCGCTGATCGTCGAGCTGAGCAAGCCCGGTGACCTGGTGTTCGACCCGTTCGCCGGGTGGGGCACGACGCTCGTGGCGGCCTCGGTCGAGGGCCGGCGCGGATTCGGGATCGAGGTGAACCCGGACCGTGCGGACGAGGCCCGGCGGTGGCTGAAGGCGTACCCCGGCCAGGAGATCTTCACCGGCGACGCCCGGAAGCCGCCGCTGGAGCCCGGCTCGGTGGACCTGGTCATGTGCGACCTGCCGTACTTCGGCACCAACCTGGACACCGACGCGACCGACGAGGGCCAGTTCTACGCCCTGCGGGAGTACGACGACTACCTGGCAGCACTGGACGAGGCGTTCGCCGCCGTCGCGAACGTGATGCGGCCGGGCGCCCACGCGGTGATCGCCGTCCAGAACCGTCGCATCGCCGACCGGTTCGTCCCGCTCGCCTGGGACGCCGCGCGCGTACTCGGCCGTCATCTCACGCTGGGTGACGAGCGCGTCCACCTCTACAACCGCCGGACGAGCGACGGCGACCCGATGCGGACCAACCGCTCGCACGAGTACCTGCTGATGGCGAGCAAGTAGCGCCCGCTCCACCGGCCGCCGCCCTGTGCGGCGGCGGCCGGTGCCGTCCGGGCTCTTTCGGGCAGGGCCGCATCCTCCGCGCATGGCCGCCGGCAACCGGGGCAGGCGAACCCCGAACCGCGTGGAGAGGAGCGCACACCGATGAGTGACATATCCCGCCTTCCCGGAGCCTTCGAGCAGTACTGGGCCTGGCAGTTGAAAGGTGCCTGCCGGGGAGTGGACAGCAGCCTGTTCTTCCACCCGCCGGGCGAACGCGGACCGGTCCACGACGAGCGCGAGGACGTCGCCAAGGAGATCTGCTTCCACTGCCCGGTGCGGCGCGAGTGCGCGCAGTACGCGTTGGCCGCCCGGGAGCGCTACGGCGTCTGGGGCGGCCTGACGGAGGACGAGCGCCAGGACCTGGTCAGGCGGTCCCGGACGGCGGCCCGCGAGCGGGCCCGGCGCTGACCGCCGTCGGCGCCCGGGACACGCGCCGCCGCGCTGCGGCCGGTGGCCGGGGATCCACGCTCACCCGTCCGGATCCGCCGTCGCGCGGGGCCGGACCATCGGTGATCGGGTGAAGCAGGCGGGGGACCCGACTCCCGCCCGCGCTCCGATCCGAGCGCCCGATCCCGGAGGACCGTATGGCCGACTTCCTGACCGACGTCCAGGCGCTGCGGGCGAAGGCCCGCACCCAGATCATGAAGGGACCGGTCACCGAGGCCTACCGGGCGGACCTGCCCCGGGTGGTCGAACTGCTCAACACCGCCCTGGCCACCGAGATCGTCTGCACGCTCCGCTACCGGCAGCACCACTTCATGGCGAAGGGGCTCAACTCCGAGCCGATCGCCCAGGAGTTCCTGGTGCACTCCAACGAGGAGCAGGGGCACGCCGACCTGCTCGCGGCCCGGATCGCCCAGCTCGGCGGCACACCGGACCTGGACCCGGGCCGGGCGGTCGGGCGGTCGCACTCGGAGTACGTGCCCGCCGTGGACCTCCAGCAGATGATCCGGGAGAACCTGGTCGCGGAGCGGATCGCCATCGCCTCCTACACCGAGATGATCGGCTGGCTCGGGGACGGCGACCCCACCACCAGGCGGATCCTGGAGGAGATCCTCGCGCGCGAGGAGGAGCACGCGGACGACATGCTGACCTTCCTCGAAGCCGACGTCTGAGCCTCGCGGGCCGGGCCCTCAGGCATCACGTCACAACGGCGTCCGGCGTCGCTCCGTCCGGAGCGACGCCGGACGCCGTTGTGACGGCCTGTGGGGGCGCCGTGGGATCCCGCGTACCACGGGTGCCCGGTGGTGGGGGGCCGTTTCCCGGTGGGACCCCTCGCATGAGCGAAATCGGCCCGGGAAGCCGGTAGGACGGGCCCGGACGGGGCAAGCCTGGTGCCAGCTCCACCCTCGGCGGACGAAGCGAGGGAGCCCCCGTCGGATGCCTCCCACTGGTGTTCGAAATGGTCGGTCCATTAGGCGGAAAACCTCCAAATCAGTTGGCAGGTAATGTTTTTGAGGGTTCGTCGGAAATTTTCTGAAACCGGCTATGCTGCTTCCGGTCCAGCCCACCGCACCCCCCGTCGCGCCAGGTCGCGACGGCCGGCGCGGCGCGGCGGGCCGCCTGCCGGACGCAGCCGCCACGCAGCCGAAGCCGGTACCACCCGTCCGTTCCCGTGCTCTTTCGACCGTTTGAGGATGCTGATGCTTCGTGCCGGAACGTCACCCGGGAGGCCGGGCCCCGCGCCCGTCCTGGTGTGGCTCCTTCCCGCGCTCGTGACGGCCGCCGCGGCCGTCGTCGCCGCGTCGGCCGTCACCGGCGCCCGCGCGGGCGTCGTCCGGGGCTGCGGGGTGGTGGCGGTCGTGGCGGTGGCCGTGGTCGCCGTCGAGGCGGCGCGCCGCGGGCAGGCGCTGGCGGCCCTGCGCGAGCAGTCCGCCCGGCAGGAGGCCGAGCTGTGCGGCCGGCTGGCCCGGCAGGAGGCCGAGATGGTCCACCTGGCGAAGGCCGCGCTGCCCGAGGCGGTCGCCCGGCTCCAGCGCGGAGAGTTCGCCGAGGACGTGGTGAAGACGTACGAGTCCCACGACGCCGTCGTGGGGCAGGAGTTCCGGGCCGCCCGGCAGGCCGTGCTGCGTACCGTCCTGGAGGCCGTCGACAACGAGGAGGGCCTGCGCGAGTCCGCGCAGCGCGCCTTCGTCAACATCGCGCGCCGGGTGCAGGCGATCGTCCACCGGCAGGCGCAGGACCTGCGCGAGATGGAGGACCGGCACGGCAACGACCCGGCGGTCTTCGACGACCTGCTCTGCCTGGACCACGGGAACGCGCTGGTCGGCCGCCTCGCGGACAGCATCGCCGTCCTCGGCGGCGCGCGCCCCGGCCGCCAGTGGAGCCGGGCGGTCCCGCTGTACAGCGTGCTGCGCGGCGGCATCTCGCGGATCCTCGACTACCAGCGGGTCGAGCTCCACCCGGTCTCCGAGGTGGCCGTGGTCGGACCCGCCGCCGAGCCGCTGATCCACGTGCTGGCCGAACTGCTCGACAACGCCACCCGCTACTCGCCGCCGCAGACCCGGGTGCACCTGACCGCGGTGGAGGTGCAGACCGGCATCGCGATCGAGATCGAGGACGGCGGTCTGAGCCTGAGCGAGGAGGGCCGGGCCCGTGCCGAGCGGATGCTCAAGGAGGCGCAGGCCGGGATCGACCTGAACGACCTCGGCGAGACCCCCCGGCTCGGCCTGGCCGTGGTCGGCCGGCTGGCGCAGGCGTACGGGTTCCAGGTCTCACTGCGGCCCTCCGCCTACGGCGGCGTGCGCGCGGTGCTGATCGTGCCGCAGGAGCTGATCACCACGGTGCCGGCCGGCCGGACCCACGGCATCGGCGTGACCCCCGGCCCCCGGCCGTCGGTCGCGGCCCGGTCGCAGGCGACCGTGCTGTCCTCCGCCTACGCCGCCGACTCCTCCTTCGACTTCTCCTTCGAGTCCTCCTTCGGCTCCTCCTTCGAGGCGTCCACGGAGGCCCTCCCGGGCTCCGGCCCCGAGGACGCCGAGAGCCTGCTGGTGAGCGAACGGGCTCCGAACGGCCTGCCGCAGCGCCGCCGTTACGCCGCGGCGGCCCGCAAGGGCGCGCACGACGGATCCAGGCCCCCGGAGCCGAGAGCGGCCGAGCCGGCCCGGACACCGGTGCAGCCCGGCATGTGGCTGGCCGCGTTCCACGAGGGAGTGAACGGCGAGGCGCCGTCCGGCGGTGCGGCCGGCCACAACAGCGAAGAGTCGGCCGGGAAGGGCGAGCAGTGATTCAGCAGCGGACCAACATGGACTGGATGCTCAAGGAACTGGCGGACGGCGTCCCGCACGCCCGGCACGTCATCGTGCTCTCCGCCGACGGCCTGCGGATGGCCCAGTACGGCACCGACACCGACAGCGCCGACCGCCTCGCGGCCGCCTGCGCCGGTCTGCAGAGCCTGGCCGCCGCGGTGGGCCACGAGTTCCCGCACGGCGACGGCCGGATGCGGCTGGTCGTGATCGAGGTGGGCGGCGGCTTCTTCTACCTGATGGCGGCCGGGTCCCGGGCCTACCTCGCGGTGCTGGCCGACGAGGGCGTCGACGCCGGGCTGGTGGGCCAGCGGATGCGGGACCTGGTCGCACGGATCGGCGAGCACCTCAGCACCCCCGCGCGCACCAGCGGGCATGTCGCGTGAGCGCTGCCGGCCAGGACTGGGACGAGGGCAGCCCCGAACGCCTGTACGTGATCACCCGCGGCCGCAGCGGCACGGCCGGGCAGAGCACGTTCGACCTGGTCACCCTGATCGTCTCCCGGTCCGAGCCCACCCCCACGATGCAGCCCGAGCACGCGGCGATCCTGCGCATCTGCGGCTCCCCGCTGTCGGTGGCCGAGATCTCCGCCTACCTGCGGCTGCCGGTGAGCGTGGTCACCGTCCTGCTGGCGGACCTCCGCGCGGAGGGCCGGATCGAGGCCCGCGCCTGCGTGCCGCCGGCGATCCTTCCCGACCGTGCCCTGTTGGAGGCGGTGATCCGTGGACTTCAGAAGCTCTGAGACCGTGCTCGGCCCGCAGGCCGTGGACCTGCTCCCGGCCTCCGCCGCGATGGCGGTGAAGGTGGTGATCGTCGGTGGTTTCGGCGTCGGCAAGACCACCCTGGTCGGCGCCGTGAGCGAGATCCGCCCGCTCACCACCGAGGAGACGATGACCCAGGCCGGTGCGGGAGTCGACGACACCGCCGGGGTCGAACGCAAGACCTGCACCACCGTCGCGATGGACTTCGGCCGGATCAGCATCAGCGAGGAACTGGTGCTCTACGTGTTCGGCACACCCGGGCAGGAGCGGTTCTGGTTCCTCTGGAACGGCCTGTTCGAGGGCGCGCTCGGCGCCGTCGTGCTGGTCGACACCCGGCGGCTGGAAGTCAGCTTCGACGTGATCGGGCGGCTGGAGGACCGCGGTGTCCCCTTCGTCGTCGCCGCCAACACCTTCCCCGAGTCCCCGACCTACCGGATCGAGGAACTGCGGACCGCCCTGGACCTGCCCCCGGAGGTGCCGATCGTCACCTGCGACGCCCGGACCCGCGAGTCCGGCCGGGACGTCCTGCTGGCCCTGATGCGCTACCTGTACCACCACGCGGCCCCGCCCGCGGGGTGACCGCGCCACCCGCCGGCGCCCCTGACCACCACCGTTCCGCGGCGGTTCCCCCTGTACCGCCGCCCCGCTGACCCCGACCCCCGACGACCACCGCTCACGACGGCTTCCCCCACGATGACCGCCTCGCGCCGACCCCGGAGAAACCGTGACCACCCACTTCCCTGACGACCTCTCCCACACCCCGCCCCCCGGCTGCCCCGCCCACGGGCTCGCCGCCCCCGGCCTGCGGCGGCTCTACGGCCCGGAGGCCGAGGCCGACCCCGCGGGCCTGTACGAGAAGCTGCGCGCCGAGCACGGCGAGGTGGCGCCGGTGCTGCTGCACGGCGACATCCCGGCCTGGCTGATCCTCGGCCACTCCGCGAACCTCAGCGCCATGCGCACGCCCTCGCGGTTCTCGCGGGACTCCCGCCGCTGGACGGCGTTCCAGGAGGGCCGGGTCACCGCCGACTCCCCGCTGATGCCGGTGATCGCCTGGCAGCCGCTGTGCGTGTTCGCGGACGGCGAGGAGCACAAGCGCCTGCGCGGAGCGGTCACCGACAGCCTGAACCGCTTCGACGGCCGCGGGATCCGCCGCTACGTCACCCGCTACGCCGACCAGCTGATCCAGGAGTTCGGGCCCACCGGCCGGGCCGAACTGGTGGCTCAGTTCGCCGAGCACCTGCCGATGCTCGTGCTGACGCAACTGCTCGGGATGCCCGAGGAGTACGGTCCGCGACTGGTCGACGCGGCCCGCGACCTGATGAAGGGCACCGAGACGGCCATCGCGAGCAACGACTACGTCGTCGCGACACTGCGCCGGATGATGGACCGCAAGCGGGTGACGCCCGGCCCCGACCTGGTGTCCTGGCTGATGCAGCACGACGCCGGGCTGAGCGACGACGAGGTGCTGGAGCACCTGCGGGTGGTGCTGCTCGCCGCGAACGAGACGACCGTCAACCTGATCGCGGACACGCTGAAGCTCACCTTCACCGACCGGCGGTTCCGCGCCCACCTGTCCGGCGGCCACATGACGCTGCCGGACGCCCTGGACCAGGTCCTCTGGGACTCCCCGCCGATGTCGCTGGTCGCCGGCCGCTGGGCCACCGGCGACACCGAACTCGGCGGCCGGCAGATCAAGGCCGGCGACATGCTGCTGCTCGGCCTCGCGGCCGGCAACGTCGACCCGGCCGTCCGCCCCGACCTGACGAAGCCGCTGCACGGCAACCGCTCCCACCTGTCCTTCGGCGGCGGCCCGCACGAGTGCCCCGGCCAGGACATCGGCCGGGCCATCGCGGAGACCGGCATCGACATCCTGCTGACCCGGCTGCCGGACCTCCAGCTCACCATCGAGGAGGACGAGTTGACCTGGACGGCCGCCTGGCTGTCCCGGCACCTGGTCGAGCTGCCGGTGCGGTTCACCGCGCGGCCGGCCACCGGGGCCGCTCCGGGAGCGGCGGCGCGGACGCCTGCGGGGGAGACGGCGGGTGGGACGACGGCAGCCGGACCGGCCGTGCCCGCGACGCCGCCTGTGCCGATGCCTGCGCCGATGCCCGTGGCGACCGCCGGCCCGCCGGTCGCGCCGCCCGCCGGCCCGCCCGCCGCCGTTCCCCGGCAGCGACGCCGGCGCGGCTGGTGGAGCGCGCTGACCGGGAGGCTGTGGCGCTGACGGCGGCAGCCGGCCGGGCGGCCCGTTCCGCCCGGCCGGTGTCGGCTGTCCCGGCCCGTTGCCGATCCGCCCCCGGGCACAGGGCTCGGCAGATGCCGGGACCTGTGGAACCCTGGTGGTGGACGGTTCTCCGCGGCGTTCGCGCACTCCCGCGGCCCGGAGGAGTCCGGGCAGGCGGTACGGGCCGGTCGGAGACCGTCGCTCGTACGTACGTACGTGTGCGTGCCGGACGGAGGCTGCCGATGTCGTGCTACCACGAACCCGGTGCGCACAGGACCGTCCTGTCCGTCTACGACGAGGTCGTGGGGGAGCTCGACCGGCTCGTCGCCCTGGTGTCCGTCGCGGGCTGGGGCGCCCCCACGCCCTGCGCCGACTGGAGCATCCGTGACCTGGTGAACCACGCCACCGCGCAGCTGCTCTGGGTGTCGCCCCTGGTCAACGGCGGCACCATCGCCTCCACGGGTCGCCGGTTCGACGGCGACGTGCTGGGCGTCAACCCGGTCGGGATGTGGAGCATGGGCCGCACCAACGCCTCCGGCGCCTTCCACACCCCGGACGCGCTCGACCGGCAGGTCCGGCTCTCCTACGGGCCGCGCGACGGCCTCGGCTACTGCGTCGAACTCACCACGGAGCTCACCCTGCACACCTGGGACCTGGCGAAGGCGCTCGGCGGATCCGGACGGCTGTCCGAGACGATCGTCCGGTTCGCCTGGGAGGAGTTCCGCACCTACCAGGACCTCCCCGCCACCGGCCAGTTCGCCCCGGCGCTCCCGGTCGGGCCGGACAGCGGCCCGCTGACCGTCCTGCTGGCCAGGGCGGGACGGGACGCGAACTGGACACCGTCCTCCCCGCGCCGGGACCACGGGACCTGACCCCGGACGTCCGCCGGGGCCTCGGAGTGCGCGGTGGATTCAGAGTGCGAGGTACATGATGTGCAGCCCGACGTAGCCCTCCGTGGGGTGCCGGAAACCCTCCGGGAGGGTGCCCAGCACCTCGAAGCCGAGGGACCGGTAGAGCTTCACCGCGTGCACGTTCGTCTCGACGACCGCGTTGAACTGCATCGCCCGGTAGCCCGCCGCACGGGCCCACGCCACGCTGTACTCGCACAGCGCCCGGCCCACGCCGCGTCCGGAGTGCGCCGGATCGACCATGTAGCTGGCACCCGCGATGTGCGAGCCGTTGCCCAGGTGGTTGGTGTTCATCTTCGCCGTGCCCAGGACGGTGCCGCTCTCGTCCACCGCGACGACCGTACGGTTCGGGGCCGCCAGGAGCCACCAGTCGCGGGCCTGGTCCGCGGTGAGGTCGAGCGGGTAGGTGAAGGTCTCGCCCGCGGCGACGATCCGGTGGAAGAAGGGCCAGATGGCGGGCCAGTCCTCGGGTGTGGCTTCCCTGATCAGCATGCGGACAGGATGGCGGTCCGGGCGCCGCCTCCGCCACCGCTTTACCCCCTCCGGGGTGCGCCCGGCGGGCTCGGCGGCCGTCCGCTCAGATCCGGCGCGCGAGCGTGACGATCTCCTGGCTCGCGCCGGTGACGGGACCCCGGTGCCAGTCGCCGTACTGGGCCTCGACCGCGAAGCCGGCTCCTGCCAGGAACCCCGCCAGCGCCGGCACGTCCAGGAAGCGCAGGCTCGCGCGGTCGACGCGCAGGACGGTGCCGTCCGGGTCACCGGTCGTCTCGGTGAGCGTCACGACATCGCCGACGACCGACTCGACGTGGTGCGACACCCGCAGCCTGCGGCCGGCCGGGTCCGTGATCTCGGAGGCGTTCGACGGGTTCCAGTCCTCCCACGCGCGGGCCTGCGGGTGGCGGGTCTCGAACGCGAACCGGCCCCCGTAGCCGAGTGCGGTGCGGATCGCCGCCAGCGACGCGCGCAGCTCGTCGTCGCCGATGAGGCTCTGGAACGCGTGGCCGGTCATCGTCGCGAGCTCGAACTCGCCGTCCCAGGCGGCTTCGGCCGCCACCCCGGCCACCCACTCGACATCGGCGCTCCGGCGGGCCCGGTCGAGCGCCGCGAGGTCGGGGTCGAGCCCGACCAGCCGGCCGCGGTGTCCGGCCGCGCGGGCCTGGCGCAGCATGCCGCCCGTCCCGCAGCCCACGTCCAGGACGGTGTCGGCGGCCAGCACCAGGCCGCTGTAGAACGCGTCACAGGGGGAGCGGGCCGGGTCCCACGGGTTCAGGACGTCGTACAGGGCGGCGTTGTCGGCATCCGAGAGCATCGCACAACAGTATGCGGTCGGTCTGCGGGCCTCAACAGAGTTCGAGGCGAGAGAAGTTGGCACCGGTGAAGGAATTCGGACGTGTTACTGTCGCGCCATGTCCAAGATCGAGCTTGATGAGCTGACGGCCGAGTTCTTCGGCGCCTTCGACAACCGGGGCGGCAAGACCGCCGATGTGGCCCGGATCCGCCGGCTGGTACTCCCGGGCGGTGTGATCACCATGACCGGCCCGCAGTTCACGGCCTACACCGTGGAGGGGTTCATCGAGCCCCGCGAGCGGCTGCTGGCGGACGGCCGGCTGGTCGAGTTCTCCGAGTGGGAGACCTCCGAGCGGACCGAGATCGTGGGCGACATCGCGTCGCGGTTCGGCGAGTACCGCAAGTCCGGGGTGCTGGACGGCGAGCCGTTCGAGGGTGGCGGGACCAAGGCGTTCCAGTTCGTCCGCACCCCGGACGGCTGGCGGATCGCGGCGTTCGCCTGGATCGACCAGCCCTGACCGCGACTGCGGGCGCCCGTGGTCCGGGAGGCCGCAGGCTGAAGGGCGTTCGGCCGCGCGGTCCGCAGGCCGGTGGCGCGCGGAGGCGGTAGGAACCGGGGCGTCGCCGATCCTGGTGGACGGCGACGCGCACGACCCGTCGGGAGGAGTGCTGCTCTCCTCCTCCTGACGAGTCGGTAGGAGGAGGAGAGCAGCCGCAGGATGCGGCAGGCGGGGCGGATCGCCCAACTCCGTTGGACAGCAGGGGCTTTGCAGCTTGCGCAGACCGGTGGAGCGGCCCGGTCCGGCGTGGAACTCGCCGCGGGCCGGGCCGTCGTCGTGCGCCCGACGGACCGACAGCGGTCCCCGCCGGGAGGCGCTTTCCGCAGGGACACCAGTGCCGTGGGGGGAATCCGTGGCCTGGCGAAGTCCGGCGTTCGCCGGTTGTTCATAACGCTGCTGCCCAATCCGCCACCTGAGGTGAAACAGGTTGGGGAAGATCGTTGCTGCGGTCGCTTTCCTGCTTCGTGCGGTCGCGGGGGCCGGTACCCGCTCCCGGTGCCGCGCGCACGGGAACGGCGGCCAGGAGGGCACGACCGGCAAGCGTGCTGAACCAGAGCGGAAGGCGCTGACCCGATGGCTGTCGAACTCCCCGAGCCTCTGCAGTGGGTCCTATTGCTTCTCGCCGGTACCCGTTGGCCGGAGGCCGACGAGGGCCAGTTGCGGGAGATGGCCGACCACTGGCGGAAGGTGGGCGCGGGCCTTCAGGATGCCGCGCACGCCTCGGACGCCGCGATGAAGCAGGCCCTGGAGGGTCAGCAGGGCGCTGCGGCCGATGCGTTGGCCAAGCACTGGGCCGACTACACGG
>NZ_BAAANT010000026.1:0-98611 GCF_039529945.1 Kitasatospora kazusensis
GTGCGACACCCCGGGGGTGTTGTCCACGAAATTGGTGATCAGCCAGTTCAGGTTCTGTGCGGCCTGACTCATCTGACTCAACTCAACGCTCCTGGTGTTCTGGGCCGGACGAGCCGTTGCCCCGGTTGGTGCGCGGGCTGCCGAAGCCGTCGAAGCGCTGCTGGGTCCGTTCGTGCTGGTCCGACTGGCCGGGCTGGCCCTGGCGCCCCTGCGGGAACTGCTGCCCCTGCTGGGGCGGACGGCCCTGCTGGGCGTGCTGGTCCGACTGCGCCGACTGGGCCGCGTCCGCGCCCGCCTGGCGTCCCTGCTGGATGCCGCGACGCAGGTTGGTGAGCCGGCCGCGCACCTCCTCGGGTGCCCGGGAGACCTGCGGACCGGTCAGCGGGGCCGCCTCGGCGGTACCGGAGACCAGGTTGGCCTGCGGTGTACGCCGGGGGAGGCCCGACATCGTGATGCCGTTGGTCGAGGGCTCCCGGACCTGCTCGGCCCGACGCCAGCGCTCGTCGTTGGCGGAGAGCCGCCACGGCGCGTCGGCGGCGTTGTCGGCGCGCGGGTGCTCCTGCGGCTGCTGGGGCTGCTGCTGAGCCTGCGGCGCCTGCTGCTGAGCCGGTCGGCCCTGCTGCTGACCCTGCTGACCCTGCGGCTGCTCGGCGAAGCCGGGCGCGCTGGTACCGGGACGGCGGGGCTGGTACGACCGGGACCGGGCCTCGGCGGACTCGAACTGCCCGGCCGCCCGGCCGTCGGCGGCCCGGGCCCACTGGGTGTCCTGGGCGCCGGGACCGGTCGGCAGCGCCATCGGCTGCTGCGGGGCCTGCTGCTGGACCGGCTGCGGCATCTGCTGCCGGGCCGGGGCCTGCTGCTGGCCCTGCGGAGCCTGCGGCGCCGGGTTGGCGACGCTCGGCAGCACCGGCTCGACCAGCCCGAGGCCCAGCGGGTCCCGGGGGTCGATCTCGCTCGCCTCGAAACGCGGGCGGGCGAACTGCACGGTGCTCTCGACCGGCGCGGCGGCCGGCAGCGGAGCGAGCGGCTGCTGGGGCTGCTGGTGAGCCTGCTGCTGCGGAGCCTGGGGTGCCTGCTGGCCGAGCGGCTGGCCGGCCTGCTGCGGGCGCTCCTGGCCGAACTGCTGGCGCTGGGAGGGCCCGTCCTGCTGCTGCCGGACCGGTCGGCCCTGCGGCTGACCCTGGCCCTGGCCCTGGCCGGGGGCCTGGCCCTGGTTCGGGCGCTGCGGAAGCCGGCCCTGGCCGGGCTGGCCGGCACCGGGCTGGCCGCCGTTGGGCTGGCCGCCGTTGGGCTGGCCGTTGTTGGGCTGGTCCACCCCGGGGCGGGGACGCTCCGGCGCGGGGCGCCGACCACCGGCCGGCAGGCCCTGCTCCGGAGTGCGGCCGCGGCGCGGCAGTGCACCGCCGGGGGCAGCGGGAGTACCAGGGGCGGCGGGAGCACCGGGAGCGCCGGAGGCACCGGGCGTACGGCGCGGCGGCCGTCCGTTCGGCGGGGTCTCGCGCAGCGCCTGGCCGACCTCGCGGGTCGGCAGGCCGCCGGCGGGACCGCCGGGCGCCTGTGCGGGAGCGGCCGGACGGCCGCCCTGGGGCTGGCCACCCTGCTGGGGGCCGCCCTGGGGCTGCCCACCCTGCGGGCCCTGGCCGAGCTGCGGCCGGCCACCGGCCGGACCCGCCGGGCCCTGGCCGAGCGCGCCGGCGGCGTTGCCCGCCTGCGGGCGCATCGGCAGTGCCGTCTCGGCCATGCCCGCCCGGCCCTGCTGGCGCGGGGTCGGACCGACACCGCGCTGCTGCCTGGCCTGCGCCGGGCCCGCCGGACGCCCGGCGGTGCGCCGGTCGGCCGAGGTGGTGACGTCGAGCGGGAGCATGACGAGTGCGGTGGTGCCGCCTGAGTCGCTGGGGCGGAGCTGGATCCGGATGCCGTGTCGCAGGGACAGGCGGCCGACCACGAACAGACCCATGCGGCGGGAGACGGAGACGTCCACGACCGGCGGGTTGGCGAGACGCTCGTTGATGTCCGCGAGGTCGTCCGGCGAGAGGCCGATGCCGGTGTCGTGGATCTCGATCAGCACCCGGCCGTCCGGCAGCGCGTGGCCGGTGACCCGGACGCGGGTCTGCGGGCTGGAGAACGAGGTGGCGTTCTCCAGCAGCTCGGCGAGCAGGTGGACGAGGTCGTTGACGACGCGGCCCGCGACCTCGGCGGACGGGACGGCGGCGAGTTCGATGCGCTCGTACTGCTCCACCTCGGAGGCGGCGGCGCGGAGCACGTCGACCAGCGGGACGGGACGGGTCCAGCGGCGGCCCGGGTCCTCGCCCGCGAGGACGAGGAGGTTTTCGCCGTTACGGCGCATACGGGTCGCGAGGTGGTCCAGCTTGAAGAGGTTCGCCAGCTGGTCCGGGTCGGCCTCGCGGCTCTCCAGCTCGGAGATCAGCGACAGCTGGCGCTGGATGAGGCCCTGGCTGCGGCGCGAGAGGTTGGTGAACATCGCGTTGATGTTGCCTCGCAGCAGTGCCTGCTCGGCGGCCAGCGAGACCGCCTGCTTGTGCACCATGTCGAAGGCGTGCGCCACGTGGCCGATCTCGTCGGAGGAGTCGACACCGACGGGCGCGACGGTGACGTCGACGTCGTGCGGGTCGCTCTCGGAGAGCGTCTTGACCAGCTCGGGCAGCCGCCGCTCGGCGACGTCCTCGGCCGCGGTCTGCAGCCGGGTCAGCGAGCGCACCATGCCGCGGGCCACCAGCGCCGCACCGGCGATGGCGACGAGCAGCACCAGGGCGATCAGGGCGCCGTTGAGGATGGTCTGGGTGTCGGCGTCGGACTGCAGCTGGCCGGCCTTGCCGTCGAGCTGCTCCAGCAGGGACGTCTCGATCTTCCGCTCGGCGTTGATCTTCGCCGAGGCGGCGTCGTACCAGTCCTTGTAGCTGCGGCTCTGGGCCTGCTCGATGCCGTTGGAGTTCAGCACGAGCTGGGAGTAGCGGTTCGCGTCCGCGATCACCTGGTTGTAGCTGAGGCTGGCCTGCAGCGCGTTCGCGGGCCCGGTGCCGTAGATCGCGGTGAAGTTGGTGTTCGCGTTGGTCTCGGAGGTCTGCAGCCGGATGCCGAAGGTCGCGTCGGAGCCGTTCAGGTCGGGCTTCGGGGGGCGGGCCAGCGCGGCGCTGATCAGCGCACGCTGCTCGGAGGCGCTCTCCTTGGCCAGCGAGAACTGCTGCAGCGCCCGGGTCACCTTGACCAGCTCGGTGCTGTTGGACGCGATCGCGATGTCCTGGCTGAGACCCAGCAGGTCGACGATGATCACGTCGTAGTTGGTGATGGTGGCCTGGATGTTGTCCGGGTTGCTGTACGCGTTGGTCCGGGCCTGGGACAGCTGGTTGAGGTCCTTGCGGACCTGGAGCAGCAGTGCCTTGCCACCGGCGAGGTCGAGCTCGTCGAAGTTGTCGGCGGAGATCGCGAAGGCCTTGCTCAGGTCGTCGGTGTTCTTCCGCGCGGCGGAGACGTCGTCGAGTTCGCTGCTCTTCGCGGTGAGCGGGCCGGCGCTGATGTCGCGCTCGGTCTGCAGCGCGTCCGCGAGCGCGGTCGCCTTCTTCGCCAGGTCGGCCAGGCCGGTCATCTGGGAGAGCTGCTGGGAGTTCTGGAGCGAGGTCTCGATCCGCAGGCCACCGAGGACCAGGGCGACGACCACCGGGAGCAGCAGCAGCGCGATCAGGCGGGTACGAATCCGCCAGTTGCGCATGGCGAAGCGGCTCAGGCCGGTGGCCTTGCGGCGGTTCAGTGTTCCGCGCAGGCGTGATCGGCCGCTTCGCTTCTCGGGCTGCTCAGCTCCTTCCACGGTGTCCTGCTCGGATTCGGCGCCGGCGCCGATTGTCTGCTCGCCGGGGCCCGTGATCGGCGTTGCCTGGTGGGGGCCTGCCGCGGGCTCACGCGACTCCGGGTCACCCACGGCGCCGCTGCCCCTCTTGAAACGTCCCTGCACTGGCGTCGCAACCTCTGGACCGGGCGCCCCTACCCGCTGACGCGGATGGGACGGTGTCGAGTTTTTCCGTGGCATTCCAGCACAGCGCAGGAAGTCCAACAAGGGCCGTTACACGTCGGTGTCCTGAGCTACACACCGCGTGCGTCACCTTACTGACTGTGCGGTAGCCAGGCTCAAATACGGCCCTTTTCGGACACTCGCCGGTTACATGCCAAGTGGACCATGGGTCAGGAAGAGTCACAGACCTACCTGAATGTCCTAGATATCCCGTTTGCCGGAATTATCTGACGCCGTGAAATGTCCGACATGTGCGAATTCTCGGCTTATTTGTGAGCAAAGTCACAGCCGAATGTATAGCCTTGGTCACGGCGACTGTGGAAAGAGATCCCTAACCTGGCTGATAACGAGCAGGGCCTCCGTCAGCCTGCCCGCAAACGCCCCAGAACACTCCCCCCGGCCCCCAGTGGCCGGCTCCGACCCCAGAGGTGTGACGCAATGTCCCAGTCCGCGCAGCAGGCCGCCCAGTCGACGATCGTTCCCCGCCCCACGGCGAACCCGCGTCGCACGACCCTGGCCGCCGTCGCGGACTTCGGCCAGCTGCTCGGCGACCGCGCCCCGGCGAAGCCGGTCACGTACGCGGCCGAGCTGCCGACGAACACCGCCAACCCGCGCCGGACGATCCTGATGACGGCACCGGCCCCGCGCACCCCGCAGGACTGACCGGAGCCCGCCCGGACTGACGAAGTACGGCGAAGTCGGCGGCCCACCGGCCCCGCTCGAAGCGGTCGGCGCCGGCCCACGCGATAGCCTGGGTCGCGTTCGAGCAGGGCCCGGCGAGGCCGGAGCCCGACTGACCGAGAGGCTCCCAACCGTGCGAATTGCCAGGTTCTCCGTCCGGGAAGGAAGCCCTGCCGCCGGCAGCGTCTCCTTCGGTGTGGTCGAGGGCGATCCCTCCCAGCCCGACTCCCTGGTCGTCCACGCGCTGGCCGGGCACCCGATCGTCTCGATGCAGTTGAGCGGCGAGAGCTACCGGATGCAGGACATCCGGCTGCTCTCCCCGATCCTGCCCAACAAGATCGTCGCGGTCGGCCGGAACTACGCGGCGCACGCCGCCGAGCTCGGCCACGAGGTCCCGGACGTCCCGCTGACCTTCTTCAAGCCCTCGACCGCCGTGATCGGTCCCACCGAGGCCATCGCCTACCCGCCGTTCTCCTCCGACGTGCAGTTCGAGGGCGAGCTGGCCGTGGTGATCGGCCGGATGGGCCGTGAGGTCCCGCTGGAGCGCGTCCCGGAGATCATCTTCGGCTACACCTGCGCCAACGACGTGACCGCCCGCGACGTGCAGCAGCGCGAGGGCCAGTGGGCCCGCGCCAAGGGCTTCGACACCGCCTGCCCGCTCGGCCCGTGGATCGAGACCGAGCTGGACCCGAGCGACCTGGCGGTCACCACCACCCTGAACGGCGAGCTCAAGCAGGCCGGCCGGACCTCCCTGATGGTCCGTTCGATCGCCGAGCTGATCGTCCACATCTCCGAGGCGATGACGCTGCTCCCGGGCGACGTCGTCCTCACCGGCACCCCTGCGGGTGTCGGCCCCATGAACGTCGGCGACGAGGTCGCCGTCTCCATCGAAGGCATCGGCACTCTCACCAATAAGGTGATCAAGCGTGGCTAACACTCCTGCGGACCTGGACCCGACCGTCCGGGTCCGCTTCTGTCCCTCCCCGACCGGCAACCCGCACGTCGGCCTGGTCCGGACCGCCCTCTTCAACTGGGCCTTCGCCCGCCACCACGGCGGCACGCTGGTCTTCCGGATCGAGGACACCGACGCGGCCCGCGACTCGGAGGACTCGTACAACCAGCTGCTCGACGCCATGCGCTGGCTCGGCTTCAACTGGGACGAGGGCCCCGAGGTCGGCGGCCCGCACGAGCCGTACCGGCAGTCGCAGCGGATGGACATCTACGCCGATGTCGCCGCCAAGCTGCACGAGGGCGGGTTCGCGTACCACTGCTACTGCAACACCGAGGAGCTGGACGCCCGCCGCGAGGCCGCCCGCGCGGCCGGCAAGCCCTCCGGCTACGACGGCCACTGCCGCGAGCTGACGGCCGACCAGGTCGCCGTCTACCGCACCGAGGGCCGCCAGCCGATCCTGCGCTTCCGGATGCCCGACCGGACCATCGTCTTCGACGACCTGGTCCGCGGCCGGCTCAGCTTCGAGCCGGAGAACGTGCCGGACTACGGCATCGTCCGGGCCAACGGCGCGCCGCTCTACACCCTGGTCAACCCGGTGGACGACGCCCTGATGGGCATCACCCACGTGCTGCGCGGCGAGGACCTGCTCTCCTCGACCCCGCGCCAGGTGGCGCTCTACGCGGCGCTGGCCGAGATCGGTGTCGGCACCGGCACCACCCCGCGCTTCGGCCATCTGCCGTACGTGATGGGCGACGGCAACAAGAAGCTCTCCAAGCGCGACCCGCAGGCCTCGCTCAACCTCTACCGCGAGCGCGGCTTCCTGCCCGAGGGCCTGCTCAACTACCTCGCGCTGCTCGGCTGGTCGCTCTCCGAGGACCAGGACCGGTTCTCGATGGACGAGCTGGTCGCCGCCTTCGACATCGCGAAGGTGAACGCCAACCCGGCCCGGTTCGACCTGAAGAAGTGCGAGTCGATCAACGCGGACCACCTGCGGCTGCTGGCCCCGGACGAGTTCGCCCGCCGCCTGGTGCCGTACCTGCAGGCCCCCGGCCTGCTCCCGGCGGAATCGGCCGGGGGCCCCACGCCGAGCCAGCTCGACCTGCTCGCCAAGGTGGCGCCGCTCACCCAGGAGCGGATGGTCGTCCTGAGCGAGATCGTCACCATGGCCGGTTTCCTCTTCGTCGACCCGGCCGACTTCACGGTCGACCCGGAGGACGCGGCCAAGGTGCTCAACTCCGACGCCCGCCCGGTGCTGGAGGCCAGCATCAAGGCGCTGGAGCAGCTCGGGGACTTCACCCCGGAGCCCATCCAGGCGGCGCTGCGCGAGGCCCTGGTGGACGGCCTGGGCATCAAGCCCAAGTTCGCCTTCACCCCGCTGCGGGTGGCCGTGACCGGCCGCCGGGTCTCCCCGCCGCTCTTCGAGTCGATGGAGCTGCTCGGCCGCCCCGAGACGCTGCGTCGGCTGACGGCCGCTCTGGAGCTCGTCCCGGCCTCCTGAGCCCGTACCCAGGACGGCTGCGCGACCAGCCGCGCAGCCGTCCTGGGGGCGTCCGGAGGGTGTCCGGGGGCGGGCCTGCGGTTATCGATTTTGGAGCGGGGCCCGGCGTCGGGTAATGTTCTTTCTGCGCCGCCCGGGAGGGAACGGCGAGGGACCAGAAACCTCGTCAGCACCAACCAGTCGGAGCAACGCCGAGCGAGACCCCGCAGGGGTTTAACTCCGGTGGGGTATGGTGTAATTGGCAGCACGAGTGATTCTGGTTCATTTAGTCTAGGTTCGAGTCCTGGTACCCCAGCGCAGTACAAGTAGTGACAAGCCCCCGTTGTGTAGCGGCCTAGCACGCTGCCCTCTCACGGCAGTAGCGCCGGTTCGAATCCGGTCGGGGGTACGCAACAACTGAAGAAGATCAAGCCCCCGTTGTGTAGCGGCCTAGCACGCTGCCCTCTCACGGCAGTAGCGCCGGTTCGAATCCGGTCGGGGGTACCAGATCCTTCCACTGTCACCATCCGGACGTGTTCGCAACCCCGGAGGCGACGAAGCTGGGATCACCAAGTTTGCCCCCGTTGTGTAGCGGCCTAGCACGCTGCCCTCTCACGGCAGTAGCGCCGGTTCGAATCCGGTCGGGGGTACCAAGGCAGTAAGGCCGGTGGGTTCAAGCCCCATCGGCCCGATGCTTTGTTGGGGTATGGTGTAATTGGCAGCACGAGTGATTCTGGTTCATTTAGTCTAGGTTCGAGTCCTGGTACCCCAGCCAGTAGGTAAATGAGAAGCCCCGCACATGCGGGGCTTTTTTGCGTTTGCAGAGATGGTTGACCCAAGGGGCGCGGGGAACTGCGCGAATTCGGAAGGCAACAGCCCACAGCTTCCGACGTCGCGCAGCACCCCGCGCCTCTCAGCAAATGCGGCTCAGCCGCGCCGCAGCGCCTCCGTGAGGCGGTTCGCGGCCTCGATGATGGCCTGGGCGTGCATCCGGCCCGGGTGGCGGGTCAGGCGCTCGATCGGGCCGGAGACCGAGACGGCGGCCACCACGCGGTTGGAGGGGCCGCGGACGGGCGCGGAGACGGACGCCACGCCCGGCTCGCGCTCGCCGATCGACTGGGCCCAGCCGCGGCGGCGGACGCCGCTCAGGGCGGTCGCGGTGAAGCGGGCGCCCTGGAGGCCGCGGTGGAGCCGTTCGGGCTCCTCCCAGGCCAGCAGGACCTGCGCGGCGGAGCCGGCCTTCATCGGCAGCGTGGAGCCGACCGGGACGGTGTCCCGCAGGCCGGAGAGGCGCTCGGCGGCGGCGACGCAGATGCGCATCTCGCCCTGCCGGCGGTAGAGCTGTGCGCTCTCGCCGGTGACGTCGCGCAGATGGGTCAGGACCGGGCCCGCGGTGGCGAGCAGCCGGTCCTCGCCCGCCGCGGCGGAGAGCTCGGAGAGTCGGGGGCCGAGGATGAAGCGGCCCTGCATGTCCCTGGTGACCAGGCGGTGGTGTTCGAGTGCGACGGCGAGTCGGTGGGCCGTGGGCCGCGCCAATCCGGTGGCGGCGACCAGCCCCGCCAACGTGGCGGGGCCCGACTCCAGTGCGCTCAGCACCAGAGCGGCCTTGTCGAGAACGCCGACGCCGCTAGAGTTGTCCATGCCCTGATACTGCAGTCTCATTCCGCGAGACGCAAGTTCAATTTTCCCGGAAAAGCGCCACTCTGGATAACGCAGCCCGGGAGACACCCAGGATCGGCCACTTCCCCAGTGTCCACATTCTGGACACGATCCGGCGTGCAGGTCATCCCGAGCGGATCACAGTGATCGGCTCCGGAGCGACCTCGACCACACGAGAAGGCCGGCAGAGCGGCCGGCTGGAGGGAAAGCGATGGGACGGACACTCGCAGAGAAGGTCTGGGACGACCACGTCGTCCGGCGCGCCGAGGGCGAGCCCGACCTGCTCTACATCGATCTGCACCTGCTGCACGAAGTGACCAGCCCGCAGGCCTTCGACGGGCTCCGGCTGGCCGGCCGGAAGGTCCGCAGGACCGATCTCACCATCGCGACCGAGGACCACAACACCCCGACCCTCGACATCGACAAGCCGATCGCCGACCCGGTCTCCCGGGTCCAGCTGGAGACGCTGCGCAGCAACGCCGCCGAGTTCGGCGTCCGGATCCACTCGCTGGGCGACATCGAGCAGGGCGTGGTCCACGTGGTCGGCCCGCAGCTGGGCCTGACCCAGCCCGGCACCACCGTGGTCTGTGGCGACTCTCACACCTCCACCCACGGCGCCTTCGGCGCGCTGGCGTTCGGCATCGGCACCAGCCAGGTCGAGCACGTGCTGGCCACCCAGACGCTGCCGCTGGCCCCGTTCAGGACCATGGCGGTCACCGTCGAGGGCGAGCTGCCCGAGGGCGTCACCGCCAAGGACCTGATCCTGGCGATCATCACGAAGATCGGTACCGGCGGCGGCCAGGGCTACGTCCTGGAGTACCGCGGCTCGGCCATCCGCAGCCTCTCCATGGAGGCCCGGATGACCGTCTGCAACATGTCCATCGAGGCGGGTGCCCGGGCCGGCATGATCGCCCCGGACCGGACCACCTTCGACTACCTCCAGGGCCGTCCGCACGCCCCCCAGGGCGAGGACTGGGACGCCGCGGTCGCCTACTGGGAGACCCTGGTCACCGACGAGGACGCGGTCTTCGACCACGAGATCTTCATCGACGCCACCGAGCTGACCCCGTTCGTCACCTGGGGCACCAACCCCGGCCAGGGCGCGCCGCTGGGCGCCCGCGTCCCGGACCCGGCCTCGTTCGCCGACCCGTCGGAGCGCGCCGCCGCCGAGAACGCCCTGCGGTACATGGGCCTGGAGGCCGGTACGCCGCTGCGCGAGGTCGCGGTGGACGCGGTCTTCGTCGGCTCCTGCACCAACGGCCGGATCGAGGACCTGCGCGCCGCCGCCGCCGTGGTCGAGGGCCGCCAGGTCGCCGACGGCGTACGGATGCTGGTCGTCCCCGGCTCCGTCCGGGTCGCCCTGCAGGCGATCGAGGAGGGCCTGGACAAGGTCTTCACCGCCGCCGGAGCCGAATGGCGGCACGCGGGCTGCTCGATGTGCCTGGGCATGAACCCGGACCAGCTGGCCCCGGGCGAGCGCTGCGCCTCGACCTCGAACCGCAACTTCGAGGGCCGGCAGGGCAAGGGCGGCCGGACCCACCTGGTCTCGCCGCAGGTCGCCGCCGCGACCGCCGTCCTCGGCCGCCTGGCCGCCCCGTCCGATCTGCCGGCCGACATCAACGCGGAGGTCTGAGCCGCCATGGAGAAGTTCACCACCCACACCGGCCGGGCCGTCCCGCTGCGCCGCAGCAACGTCGACACCGACCAGATCATCCCGGCGCACTGGCTGAAGAAGGTCACCCGGTCCGGCTTCGAGGACGGGCTCTTCGAGGCCTGGCGCAAGGACGAGTCCTTCGTCCTCAACCGGCCCGAGCGCGCGGGCGCCACCGTGCTGCTGGCCGGCCCCGACTTCGGCACCGGCTCCTCGCGTGAGCACGCCGTCTGGGCGCTGCAGAACTACGGCTTCGCGACCGTCATCTCGTCCCGCTTCGCCGACATCTTCCGCGGCAACTCGCTGAAGAACGGCCTGTTGACGGTGCTGCTGCCGCAGGAGACCGTCGAGCGGCTCTGGGCGCTGACCGAGGCCGACCCGACGGCGGAGGTCACCGTCGACCTGGAGGCCCGGGAGGTCCGCGCCGAAGGCGTGACGGCCGCTTTCGAACTGGACGACAACGCCCGCTGGCGACTGCTGAACGGCCTGGACGACATCAGCATCACGCTGAGCGACGAGGCGGACATCGCGGCATTCGAGGCCACCCGTCCGGCCTTCAAGCCCCGGACGCTGCCGGTCGCCTGAGTCACTGCTTTCTGACGGTCCACCGGATGGCCCGCCCCCTCGGGGGGGCGGGCCATCCGGCAGTTCCGGGCCCGAGTTCGGGCCTGAGTTCGACCTTGAGTTCGGGTCGGGGGACACCCCGGATAGTTGTCCGTGATTAGCCGCAGACGGGGTCTGCGCAGCGCAACTCCGCACAGATGGCACAATCGTTGCATGCACCGGGACCTTGAACCTCCGTACGCGGGCCGCGAACCCGCGCCGACGGAGGGGACGGCCGGGCCAACCGAGAGTCGAATTGACGATCGGCCGGACGACGACACCTCACCTACCGAGGAGCCGGACGAGTCGGAAGTCGCAGCGCGTTACGCGCTCGTGGCAGAGCGGTTGAAGCAAGCCCATGCCCGCGTTCATGCGCTGAACGTGCCAGCGGAGGCAAAGACCGCTCTCACCCGTCAACTGCTGATCGTCACGGAGACCGCCAAGCGCGATCTTCCGGAGGCGGCGCGGCGGTTGAGTTGCTTTGTGCGAGACCTCGACGAGGGGCATCCGCCCGTCCACTGAGGTCGCTGACGCGCAAATCCATTGCGACACTAGGGTGATTCACGCGTTTGGTAATTGAAAGTCCGCAGATACATACCTAACGTGCGAAATGAACGGATGGAATCATCCGGCGCCCGTTTCCGAAGGGGAAGACGTGAACAAGGCTCAGCTTGTCGAAGCGGTGGCCGAGCAGCTGGGCGGTCGCAAGGCTGCCGCAGAGGCCGTCGACGCAGTGCTCGACACCATGGTGCGTGCCGTTGTGGCGGGTGACCGGGTGTCGGTCACCGGCTTCGGCACCTTCGAGAAGGTGGAGCGCTCCGCGCGCTTCGCCCGCAACCCGCAGACCGGCGAGAAGGTCAAGGTCAAGAAGACCTCGGTGCCTCGCTTCCGCCCGGGCCAGGGTTTCAAGGACCTGGTCAGCGGCAGCAAGAAGCTGCCGAAGGACGGCCCCTCGGTGAAGAAGGCCCCCAAGGGCTCGCTCACCCCCGGTAAGGGCGGCACGACCGCCGCCGTCAAGCGCGCCGCCACCAAGCGGTCCGCCGCCGCTGCCGCCGCCGCCCCGGCCGCCGCCAAGAAGACGGTCGCGAAGAAGACCACCGCCACCGTCGCCGCGAAGAAGGCCACGGCGGTCAAGAAGGCCACGGCCGTCAAGGCGACCGCGGTCAAGGCGACGGCGGTCAAGAAGACCGCCGCTGCCGCCGCCCCGGCCGCGAAGAAGGCCACCGCCACGGCGAAGAAGGTGACGGCGGTCAAGAAGACCACCGCCGCCGCCCCGGCCGCGAAGAAGGCCACCACCGCGGCGAAGAAGGCGACGGCGGTCAAGAAGACCGCCCCGGCGAAGAAGACGACCACGCGCAAGACCACCGCGCGCAAGTCCACCGCCAAGTAGTCCTGACGGTTCTTCAGCCGACGGCCGTTCGACGGCCGTGAGCCGTGGCGGCTCGCACTCCGGGTACTCCATCCTCTGGAATACCCCCGGTGCGAGTCGCCACGGCTCTTTCGCGTCCGTCCGCGCCGTTATCGCGGGCGGCGTTGCTGCGGGTGCTGGGACTGCTGGTGCGGTGGCCGCCGGGGATGCTGCGGGCGTTCGACCGGGAGTTCGTAGCTGATCTCCCAGCGCGAGTCCGGAATGACGATGTCGGCGGTCTCCACCGCCCGGCCGTCCGCGTCGAAATAGGTCCGCTCGACCAGGGTCAGCAGGTCGCCGGCCGAGATTCCGAGCAACAGCGCCTGCTCCTGGGTGGCCCGTGCCGGGCGCGGGCGCTCGACGGCGAACTCCACGTGCACGCCGATCCCGGCCATCCGCTCGACCACGCCCCGGCCCGCCAGCGGACCGAGTTCGGGCATCAGCACCGGTGAGCCGACGGTGATCGCGTGCGGCTCCCAGCTCATGGCGAGCTGCACCGGCCGGCCCTCGATGAGGAACTCGTACAGGGTGTGGACGGTCAGCTCGCCCGGCTCGATGCCGAGCCTGGCGGCGACCTCCGGCGTGGCCGGGGTCCGGACGTTGCTGTGCGCGTCCCAAGTGCCGTACGGGCCGTACTTGGCGAAGTCGGCGCGGAACGGCGTGGCGCTGTGCAGGCCGAGATGGCGGGTGCGCAGCATCGGGCGCCGTTCGGTCGGCTGCCGGACGTACGTTCCGGAGCCCGCACGGCCCTCCAGCAGTCCTTCGGTGATCAGCAGCTCCTGGGCCCGTTGCAGCACGTTGGCGCCGACCCCGTAGGCCGTGGCGAGCCGGGCCCGGGACGGCAGCCGCTCGCCCAGCTTCCAGTCGCCCCGGGTGATGCGGTCGCGCAGCTTGTCGGCGATCTGCAGGTACGGGGGCTCTTCTGAGCGCATCTGGCTCTCCCGGCGCAGGCACGATCCCTGCCGATGCGGCAGGGCGGGTGATTCGGCATTGACAATCTAATGCATCAGGTGGAATCTAATTACTTAGATTCACGTTCCGTGACTGACCGCTCGCGGGGAGAGCCGTTGCGTGCGAACCACCAGGGTGTTTGACGCCGCGAACCGGCTGGCCAGGGCCACCGGGATGCGGGCGCGCATCCGCCTGCGGCCGGGCGGCGGCTACCGGGTGGATCTGGCGCTGCCTCAGGGGCTGCCGGTGGAGAACCAGTTGCTGGTGCTCGAAGCACTGGCCGGAGCGGACCGCTACGGACACCACTACACGGACAAGGCGCAGAGCGTCTGGGCCGAGTACGACAAGGAGCAGGAGGAGCCCCGCAGTGAACAGCTCTAGGCCCAGGGACGGCGCGGGTACGGGACGGCGCATCACGGTGTCCATCGAGGGCATCACCGCGCCGGCCACCTTCCAGCGGCTCCCGGACGCACTGGCGGCGCTCTGGGAGGCACTGCGGGTGCTGCCGCTCGGGTGGACCCAGTACGAGGCGTACCGGTACTTCTTCGGGCCGGGCGCCGTCCAGCGGGTGGAGGGCTTCCTGGAGCGGGACGGCGAGTTGACGCTCAGCTTCGCCCTCGCGGGCCGCTCGCACGCCGTCCGGGTCGTGCCGGAGCGCTGACCCTCAGGCCTCGGCGGGGTCGGGGAAGGTCTGCAGGGTCAGGAAGACCACCCGGCGGGCCTCCCCGGCGCCCTCGGTGCGGATCCGGACCCGCTGCCCGGGCCGGAGCAGCCGCAGGCCGCCGGCGTCGAAGGCGGCCGCCTCGAACGGGACGGGCGTGCCGTCGTCGAGCAGCACGGAGCCCGCGCGGGTGTCGGGGTCGAAGGTGAACGCGGTGGCCTGCATGCCAGCAGCATAGCGAGGCGCGGGCCCGGAGCCGGGGCCGCGGCTCAGACCGCCCACCATCTGCCGGTCGGTCTCAGACCAGTGCGGCCGCGACCGCCGCCGTGTGCGGGCCGACGCCGAGGGCGAGGGCCTCGGTGAGGTCGGCGCCGGTGTCCACGTCGCGGCGGACGGACGGCACGTCCGGCAGCCCGATCTCCTGGGCGCCGCCCGCCGCGTGCCGGGCCCGGGAGGCGCCGCCGAAGGCCGGGCCGAGCCGGTGGCCCGGCGGGCAGGCGAGCAGCGTGGTGCCGATGCCGGGGGTGTCCGCCAGGAAGGCCCGCCCGGTGGCCGGCACGGCCCGGAGCACCCGGGCCAGCTCGGCGGGCCGCAGCGCGGGCAGGTCGGCGGAGAGCACCGCGAGCGGCGCGCCCGGCGCGATCCGGCGGGCGTACTCGGCGCCGTGGGCGAGCGCCGGGTTGAGGCCGCCGCCGGGTTCGCCGTCGACCACCACCGCGCCGAGCCGCGTCAACTCCGCTGCCGCGATGGCGTCCTGAGTGACCACCAGGACGCGCCCGACCGACCGGCAGGCCAACGCGGCCGTCACGGTGTCCAGGGCGAAGGCCAATGCCAGCTCGGGCCGCCGCGCACCCGCGAACGGGCCGAGCCGGCTCTTCGCGAGCGCCAGCGGCTTCACCGGCAGCACGAGGGACCACCCGCCGCGCGCGGCGGAAGGTGCGGGCGCGGGGGGCTCGGCTGGGCGTACGGTGTCCTGGGTCATCGGCGCCATTGTGGCGCCGACGCCCGAAGCCTCGCCAGGTCGCGCCCGCCGGGCCGACGTGCGATTGATCACTTGCGCCCGGCCTCCGGGGAGGGCGCTCGACAGTCGGCGAGCCCACGGGCGAGACTGGTCCGCGCCCGGCCCGGCCGGGCCGGGCGGCCAGCGTGACTGATGTCGCGGCACTCGGGGTGCCGCACCGGATGAGGAGGAGCTGGGGTGGCCCGCCGCTCGTACGCCAGGTTCGGCAACGCCGACTACGGGATCTGGTACCGCTTCGCGGCCGTACTCGTGAAGCCGGTGACCACCGCCCTGGTGAAGCCGGACTGGCGCGGTTGGGAGCACCTGCCCGAGCGGGGCGGGTTCCTGACGGTGGTCAACCACAACTCCCTGATCGACCCGCTGGTCTACGCGCACTGGCAGTACAACAGCGGCCGGCCGCCCCGGATACTGGGCAAGTCCTCGCTGTTCTCGGTGCCGTTCATCGGCTTCATGCTGCGCAAGACCGGCCAGATCCCGGTGTTCCGGGACTCGACCGACGCCGCACACGCCTTCCGGGCCGCGATCGCGGCGATCGAGAGCGGCGAGTGCGTGCAGTTCTACCCCGAGGGCACCCTCACCCGGGACCCGGACCTGTGGCCGATGACCGGCAAGAGCGGCGCCGCCCGGGTCGCGCTGATGACCGGCGCGCCGGTCGTGCCGGTCGCGCACTGGGGCGCGCACGAGATCATCCCGCCGTACGGGCGCGGCGGGAAGGGCCGGTTCAACCTCTTCCCCCGCCACCGGGTGACGGTGGCGGCCGGGCCGCCGGTGGACCTCGGCAAGTACCAGGGCCAGGAGCTCACCGCCCAGGTCCTCAAGGACGCGACCGAGGACATCATGGCCGCGATCACCGAGGTCCTGGCGGGCATCCGCGGCGAACAGCCGCCCGCCGAGCGCTACGACATGCGGCAGGCCTCCCGCCTCCGCGGCGAGGCCGCCGAGGCCAAGGGCGACCGGGCCGCGGGCCGGAATCCGAACGACGGCACGACCCCCGAGGAGAACTCCAAGTGACCCGCTGCGCCGTCTTCGGGACGGGATCCTGGGGTACCGCATTCGCGATGATCCTGGCCGACGCCGGCTGCGAGGTGACCCTCTGGGGCCGCCGCAAGGAGCTGGTGGACGCGATCAACGAGACCCACCGCAACCCCGACTACCTGCCGCACGCGGACCTGTCGGACCGCGTCACCGCGACCACCGACCCGGCCGCCGCACTGGCCGGCGCCGAGTTCGCCGTGCTGGCCGTCCCCTCGCAGACCCTGCGGGAGAACCTGGCCGGCTGGGCGCCGCTGATGGACCCGGGGACGGTGCTGGTCAGCCTGATGAAGGGCATCGAGCTCGGCACCGCCAAGCGGATGAGCGAGGTGATCCAGGAGGTCGCCGGGGTCGGACCGGAGCGCGTCGCGGTGGTCAGCGGCCCCAACCTGGCCGGCGAGATCGCCAACCGGCAGCCCGCCGCGAGCGTGGTCGCCTGCTTGGACGAGGCGGTCGCCAAGCGGCTCCAGAAGGCCTGCCACACCCCGTACTTCCGCCCGTACACCAACACCGACGTGGTCGGCTGCGAGCTCGGCGGCGCGGTCAAGAACGTGATCGGCCTGGCGGTCGGCATGGCCGACGGCATGGGCCTGGGCGACAACACCAAGGCCACCCTGATGACCCGCGGCCTGGCCGAGATCACCCGGCTCGGGGAGGCGCTCGGCGCCGACCCGTACACCTTCGCCGGGCTGGCCGGGATGGGTGACCTGGTCGCCACCTGCTCCTCGCCGCTCTCCCGCAACCACACCTTCGGCACCAACCTCGGACGCGGGATGTCGCTGGCCGAGACCATCGCCGCCACCAAGCAGACCGCCGAAGGAGTGAAGTCCTGCGAGTCGGTCCTCGACCTGGCCCGGCGCAACGGCGTCGACATGCCGATCGTCGAGGCGGTGGTCGACGTGGTCCACAACGGCCGCCCCACCCAGGAGGCCCTGGCCGCCCTGATGGCCCGCTCCGCCAAGCCCGAACGCCGCTAGGCACCCGCTCAACCACAACCAGGGCCCCCGGAAGGCACTCGCCCAGCCACAACCAGGGGCGCGGGGAACTGCGCGAATCCGGAAGACCAGCAGCGTCACTCGTACCGCCGAGAATGACCTGCACTGCCGCGGCCGAACGTAGTCGCCTTCCGGTTCGCGCAGCCCCCCGCGCCCCTGACCATGACCGAACGGGTGCCTCTCCCAGGCGGAGCCGACCCCGCACGGTAGTCTCGAACGCGATATGAGCATCGAACAGACCTCCCCGAACCCGGGCGCTTCGGGCGCCGTCAAGCCGCGCGTGGCGATCGTCTTCGGCGGCCGCAGTTCCGAACACGGCATCTCGGTCTCCACGGCCGCGAGCGTGCTCCGGTCCATCGACCGCAGCAAGTACGAGGTGCTGCCGATCGGCATCACCCATGAGGGCCGCTGGGCGCTGGTCAGCGACGATCCGGCCCGGATGTCCATCACCGACGGCAAGCTGCCCGACGTGGCGGGCATCGCCGAGTCCGCCGAGGGCCAGGTCAGCCTGCCCGGCAGCCCGGGCAGCCGCGAGGTGGTCTGGAGCGAGCCCGGCGCCGCGCCGAAGGTGCTCGGCGAGGTCGACGTCGTGCTGCCGCTGCTGCACGGCCCCTGGGGCGAGGACGGCACCATCCAGGGCCTGCTGGAGCTCTCCGGCGTCCCGTACGTCGGCTCCGGCGTGCTGGCCAGCGCGGTCGGCATGGACAAGGAGTTCACCAAGCGGATCCTCCAGTCGCACGGCATCGGCGTGGGTTCCTACGCCGTGGTCAAGCCGCGTGACTGGGAGACGGAGGAGGGCCGCGCCGCCGCCCGGGCCCGGATCGCCGGGCTCGGCCTGCCGCTCTTCGTGAAGCCCTGCCGGGCCGGCTCCAGCATGGGCATCACCAAGGTCAAGGACCTCGCCGACCTGGACTCCGCGATCGACGAGGCCCGTCGCCACGACCCCAAGGTGATCGTCGAGCGCGGCGTCGAGGGTCGTGAGATCGAGTGCGCCGTCCTGGAGTTCGAGGACGGCCCGCGCGCGAGCGTGCCCGCCGAGGTGCTGGTCGGCGGCGGCTACGAGTTCTACGACTTCGAGGCGAAGTACATCGACTCGTCCGAGGTCAGGATCCCCGCCGAGCTCGACGCGGACGACACCGCCGAGATCCGGCGCCAGGCCGTCCTCGCCTTCGAGGCGCTCGGCTGCGAGGGCCTCGCCCGGGTGGACTTCTTCCGCCTCACCGACGGCAGCTGGGTGGTCAACGAGATCAACACCATGCCCGGCTTCACCCCGATCTCGGCCTACCCCAAGATGTGGGAGGCCACCGGCCTGCCGTACGCCGAGCTGATCGACCGTCTGCTCCAGGCCGCGCTGCGGCGCTCCACCGGCCTGCGCTGAGGTCTCCGGACACGCAGGGGCGCCGTCCGGAGAGCGTACGTGCCTCCGGACAGTGCCCTTCGGGCGTGCCGGGTGGGCGGGTTCCGCTCAGAAGCCCTCGGGGATCGTCGCCTTGATCGCGTCGGTGAGGGAGCTGAGCGGGTCGGCGTAGTTGGGGTAGGCGCCCTTGGGGACGGTCACCTCGACGTAGACCTTGCGCAGCGTGGTGACGAACCGGTACCCCCCGGAGCCGTCCGGGCCCATGCCCCACTGCACGTCGTTGATCTCGGGCGCCGTCGCGGACATGTCCCGGTTCAGGTACTCGGGCCGGGCCACCCCGCACCGCAGCACCGTCCGCGGTGAGCTGCTCCAGGCCGCCGTGTACGGCGAGGCGGGCGACGGGTCCGCGCGGGGGTGGCCGAGCACGGTCTGCGGCAGGGCCCGGCCGAGCGCCGCGCAGTACCCGGCCTGGTCCGCCTTCGGGACCGGCGGGGTGACCCGGTCGGAGCCGGACCCCGTCCAGCCGCCGAGCAGCAGGCCCAGCCCGCCGAGCAGGACGGCCGGCGGCGCCGCCCACCGCACGGGGGCGGGCAGCGAGCCGAGGAGGGGGATGCGGGCCATCCGCCGATGGTAGCCGCGGCTACAGGTGCACCACCGGGCAGGTGAGTGTCCGGGTGATCCCCTCCACCTGCTGGACCTGGGCGACCACCAGCCGGCCCAGGTCGTCCACGGTGTCCGCCTCGGCGCGCACGATCACGTCGTACGGCCCGGTGACGTCCTCGGCCAGGAGGACGCCTTCGATGTTCGCGATGGACCGGGCCACGGCCGTGGCCTTGCCCACCTCGGTCTGGATCAGGATGTACGCCTGTATCACGGGGACCTCCAGCGGCTGGTTGCGGAGCGCGCCGCCGGGACGGCCCAGGGGAGTGGTGGGGGCGGGCTGACCGGCAGTCTGATCACCACGCTACCGCGCGGTGGGGCCGGGAGGGGAGACTTCGTCACCCCCGAGGGGCGTACGCTGCGCGCGGGGGCGCGCAGGCCCCGGGAGCGACAGATCAATCGGTGGAGTGGAGAGGACGGCACATGCAGGGGACCGTGGGCGAGCTCGGTGAGTTCGGGCTCATCCGGGAGCTGACGGCCAGGTTGCCGCTGACCCCGGCCGTCGAGCTCGGTCCGGGCGACGACGCGGCCGTGGTCACGGCGCCCGACGGCCGGGTGGTCGCCACCACCGACGTGCTGATCGAGGGCCGGCACTTCCGCCGCGACTGGTCCACGGCGTACGACGTCGGCCGCAAGTCCGCCGCGCAGAACCTCGCCGACATCGCCGCCATGGGAGCCGTGCCGACGGCGATACTGCTGGGCCTGGTGGCCCCCGCCGACCTGCCCACCACCTGGGCCACCGAGCTGATGGACGGTCTGCGCGACGAGTGCCAGGTGGCCGGCGCGGCCGTGGTCGGCGGCGACGTCGTACGCGGCGACACCATCACCTTGGCGATCACCGCGCTGGGCGACCTCCAGGGGCGCGCGCCGGTGGTGCGCTCCGGCGCGCAGGTCGGCGACGTGGTCGCGGTGACGGGCTGGCTGGGCTGGTCGGCGGCGGGGCTGACCGTGCTCTCCCGGGGCTTCCGCTCGCCGCGCGCCTTCGTCGAGGCGCACCGCCGCCCCGAGCCGCCGTACCACGCCGGCCCGGCCGCCTCCGAGCTCGGCGCCACCGCGATGATCGACGTGAGCGACGGCCTGGTGGCCGACCTCGGCCACGTCGCCAAGGCCAGCGGCGTCGACATCGACCTGCGCGCCGCGGACTTCGACGTCCCGGCGCAGATGGCCGACATCGGACAGGCCGTCGGCGTGGACCCGCTGGTCTGGGTGCTCTCCGGCGGCGAGGACCACGCGATCGTCGCGACCTTCCCGAACAGCGTCCAGCTGCCGGCCCGCTGGCGGGTGGTCGGCCGGGTGGTGCGGACGGCGGGCAAGGCGCGCGGCGGCCAGGTCACGGTGGACGGGGCGCCCTGGGACCGGGTCGGCGGCTGGGACCACTTCGCGGCGGAGTGACCGTCACCGGATGTCGCCGGGCCGACCGCGAGGAGTGACCTTGCCGGAGCGCGGGTACGGGCTTCGGCAGGGCTGGACCGCGTAGTCTTACGCTGTCGGTCCGGGCTGGTATGTCCGGTGTGTCCGGCTCGTACCAGCCAGCGACTCGGGGGCCGCCGCCCCCGGAGCGGAGAGCACAGCCACCATGCGTATCGGTGTCCTGACCAGCGGGGGAGACTGCCCCGGCCTCAACGCGGTGATCCGCTCGGTGGTGCACCGCGGCACCGACGTGCACGGCGACGAGATCATCGGGATCGAGGACGGCTTCCTCGGTCTGATCGAGGGCCGCAGCCGCCCGGTCTCGCACGACGACGTGACCGGCCTGCTCACCCTGGGCGGCACCATCCTCGGCTCGGCCCGGGTCCAGCGCGAGCGGATCAACCAGGCGGTCGACAACGCCGAGGAGCTGGCCCGCAACCTCGGCATCGACGCCCTGATCGCGATCGGCGGCGAGGGCACCCTGACCGCCGCCCGGATGTTCAGCGACGCCGGGCTGCCGGTGGTCGGCGTACCGAAGACCATCGACAACGACATCGCCGCCACCGACGTCACCTTCGGCTTCGACACCGCCGTGCACGTCGCCACCGAGGCGATCGACCGGCTCAAGACCACCGCCGAGTCGCACCAGCGGGTGATGGTCGTCGAGCTGATGGGCCGCCACACCGGCTGGATCACGCTGACCGCCGGGATGGCGGCGGGCGCGCACGGCATCCTGATCCCCGAGAAGCCCTTCGACATCGAGGCCGTCGCCCGGATGATCGAGGAGCGCTTCCGGCGCGGCAAGAAGTTCGCCATCATCGCCGTCGCGGAGGGGGCCAAGCCCGCCCCCGGCACGCTGCGCTTCGACCACGGCGAGGTCGACCAGTACGGCCACCAGACCTTCGGCGGCATCGGCAACCGGCTGGCCGGCGAGCTGGAGGGGCTGCTCGGCAAGGAGGCCCGCCCGGTCATCCTCGGTCACACCCAGCGCGGCGGCAGCCCGACCGCCATCGACCGGGTCCTCGCCACCCGCTTCGGCTGGCACGCCGTCGAGGCCGTCCACAAGGGCGCGTTCGGCCACTTCACCGCCCTGCGCGGCACCGAGATCCAGCTGATCCCGGTCAGCGAGGCCGTCGCGGGCCTCAAGACCGTCCCGCAGGACCGCTGGGTGGAGTCGGAAGCGGTGCTCTGAGACGGGCCGACAGGTGCCGGCCCGTCCGAACCGCTCCCGGTAGGTTGGGGCCATGGTTTCGACTGCCCCTCCCCGCGTGCTCACCGTCGCCGGCTCCGACTCCGGCGGCGGCGCCGGCATCCAGGCCGACCTGAAGGCGATGCTCGCCCTCGGCGTGCACGGCATGAGCGTGATCACCGCCGTCACCGCGCAGAACTCGCTCGGCGTCCAGGGCTACTGGGAGCTGCCCGCCGAGGCCGTCCGCGCGCAGTTCCGCAGCGTCGTCGACGACATCGGCGTCCAGGCGGTCAAGACCGGCATGCTCGCCTCGATCGAGCTGGTGGAGACCGTCTCCGAGCTGCTCGCGGACGTCGACGCCCCGGTGGTCGTCGACCCGGTCGGCGTCTCCAAGCACGGGGACGCGCTGCTCGCCGCCGAGGCCGTCGCCACCGTACGGGAGCGGCTGCTCCCGGTCGCCACCCTCGCCACGCCCAACCTGCACGAGGTGACGCAGCTCACCGGCATCACCGTCACCGAGGAGCGCGAGATGCGGGCCGCCGCCGACGCGCTGCTCGCGCTCGGCCCGCGCTGGGTGCTGATCAAGGGCGGCCACCTGGCGGGCGAGGCCGCGGACCTGCTGGTCGGCCCCGACGGTACGGAGCACTGGTACCGCGCCGCGCGCTACGACAACCGCCACACCCACGGCACCGGCTGCACCCTCGCCAGCTCGATCGCCGCCGAGCTGGCCAAGGGCCGCGAGATGCCCGAGGCGGTCGCGGCCGCGAAGGAGTACATCACCGGCGCCATCCGGGCCGGCTTCGCCCTGGGCGCGGGCATCGGGCCGGTCGACCACGCCTGGCGCTGGCGCTGACGGGCCGCCCCGCCGGGCCCCGCAGGGCCGGCGGGTGGCCGTAGGGCCGACGGAGTGCCCGGACGCCGGACGCCCGGCCGGGGAAGCTGCCCCGGCCGGGCGTCCGCCGTCCCGCCGGAGCGGGACAGCCCGAAAGACAGAAAGCCGACCCACTCGAAAGTGGATCGGCTAACTGGAGGACCGGCTTACCGGTCTGCGCGTCAGCGCGAGACCTTACCGGCCTTGATGCACGAGGTGCAGACATTGAGCCGCTTCGGCGTCCGCCCGATCACAGCGCGCACCGTCTGAATGTTGGGGTTCCAACGACGGGGGGTACGGCGGTGTGAGTGGGAGATGCTGTTGCCGAAGCCCGGCCCCTTGCCGCAGACGTCGCAGTTGGCAGCCACAGGAGTCACTCCAAGACTTCAGATCATTTACGTTCGAAAACCCCGGCTGAACCAACTGGACCACTCGCGTGGGCCGACCGGATCAAGGGGTGAGCCTGGACTGTTCCAGGCAACCGGGAGAGCATACAACGCCGACTCCGGTTCAACGAAACTACCACGATCGGGAGCTTGATCGTCGCTGGGCGGGCCTCCTGCCAGCGACGATCCCCGTGCCGCCCGGATAACCTGCCAGCATCGCCCCTTGCCACCGCTCAGCAGCCGCGTTCCGTCGTGTTCCGGTGGCGTTCATCCGGAGGAGACCTGGTGCTGGACACGCTCGACGCCCCGGCGGTCCGTACCTGGTGCAGGCTCGCACTCACCGCCCTCGGCCAGGCGCGCGAGGAGATCGACGCGCTCAACGTCTACCCCGTACCGGACGGCGACACCGGCACCAACCTCTACCTGACCGTGGAGTCGGCGGCCGTCGCCGTCGAGGACTGCTTCGCCGACGGCACCGAGCCCGACCTGGGCACCACCGTCGCCGCGATGGCCAGGGGCGCGCTGATCGGGGCCCGTGGCAACTCCGGCGTGATCCTGGCCCAGCTGCTGCGCGGGATGGCCGAGGTGCTCGCCCGCGGCGGTGAACCCGAACACCTGCGCGCTGCCCTGCTGCGCGCCGCCGAATCCGCCTACCAGGCCGTCGCCGAACCGGTCGAGGGCACCCTGCTCACCGTCGCCGCCGCGGCCGCGCAGGCCGCCGCCGCGGACCCGGGCGGGCTCGCCGAGGCCGCCGACACCGCCTACCAGGCCGCCCGCCGGGCCCTGCTGCACACACCCGAACAGCTCGACGTGCTCGCCGAGGCGGGCGTGGTGGACGCCGGCGGACGCGGTCTGGTCGCCATCCTCGGCGCGCTCTCGGACACCGTCACCGGGCAGCGCCCGATGGGCCCGGTCGCGCTGCGCCAGGAGCTGGGGGCGGGCTCAGCGCCCGACTACCGGGTCTTCCGCACCTGCGAGGGCCACGAGCGCCCGCCCGGCCCCGGCCACCCCGCCTTCGAGGTGATCTACCTGCTGGACGCCCCCGACGAGGCGCTCCCGATGCTCCGCTCCCGGCTCGCCTCGCTCGGCGACTCGCTGGTGGTCGGCGGCGGCGACGGCCTCTGGAACATCCACGTCCATGTGGACGACGCCGGAGCCGCCGTCGAGGCCGGGGTCGAGGCCGGGCGGCCGTACCAGATCCGGATCACCCACTTCGCCGAGGCCGCCGCCCGTGCGGGGGAGGGCGCCACGGCGGCGCCGCAGGGCCGGGCCGTCCTCAGCGTGGTCTCCGGCAGCGGCCTCGCCGAGCTCTGCGAGCAGGCGGGCGCCGCCGTCCTGCTCGCCGACCCGGACCGGCCGCCCGCCAGCGCCGAACTCGCGGAGGCGCTGCGCCGCTGCGGCGCCCGCGAGGTGGTGCTGCTGCTCAACGACCCCGAACTGCGCGCCGCCGCCGGAGCCGCCGCCGACCAGCTCCGTGAGGAGGGCGTCCGGATCGCGGTACTGCCCACCCGCTCGCCCGTCCAGGGCCTGGCCGCGCTCGCCGTGCACGAGAACTCCCGGCGCTTCGACGAGGACGTGGTCGCCATGACCTCCGCCGCCGGAGCCACCCGGTACGCCGAACTCGCCGTCGCCGAGGGGGAGTCCTGGACGATGGCCGGGGTCTGCCAGGCCGGGGACGTGCTGGGCCTGATCGACGGCGACGTCGCCGTGATCGGCCCCGACCTGCTCGGGACGGGCGAGGTGGTGCTCTCCCGGATGCTCGCGGCCGGCGGTGAACTCGTCACCCTGGTCCTCGGCGCGGGCACCTCCGACGGGCTCGCCGACCAGCTGGTCGCGCACGCCCGCAGGCAGCGGCCCGAGGTCGACACCGTGGTCTTCGCGGGCGGCCAGGAGTCGGCACCACTGCTCATCGGGGTCGAGTAGCCCCCGCTGTCACCCGCGTGGTGTCCAATAGGGCTTGATGCCTGCACTGGACGAATCCCTGGTCAAGGTGGTCGGCGACCGCACCGCGAAGGTCCTCGCCGACAGCCTCAAGCTGCGCACGGTCGGCGACCTGCTGCACCACTACCCGCGCCGGTACGTGGAGCGCGGCCAGCTCACCAGCCTCGACGACCTTGAAGTCGACGAGCACGCCACCGTGCTCGCCCGGATCGAGAAGGTCACGCTGATCCCCTTCAAGGCGCGCCGCGGCGACCGCCTGGAGGTCGTGGTCACCGACGGCCGGGGCCGGCTCAGCCTGGTCTTCTTCAACCAGGGCTGGCGCCAGAAGGATCTCCGGCCGGGCCTCCAGGGCCTGTTCGCGGGCAAGGTCGGGCTGTTCAACCGCACCCGCCAGCTCGCCTCGCCCGACTACCAGCTGCTGGACGCCGAGGCCACAGCGTCGACCGAGGCGGGCTCGGCCGCCGCGCAGTTCGCCGGCCGGATGATCCCGGTCTACCCGGCCAGCGCCCAACTGCCCAGCTGGAAGATCAGCGCCTGCGTCGACCTCGTCCTGGACAGCTTCGCGGCCACCGGCTGGTCCGGCGTCGGCGAGCCGCTCCCGGCCGAGCTGCGCGAGAAGCACCAGCTGATCCCGGTCACCGAGGCCCTCGAACTGATCCACCGCCCCCGCACCGAGAACGACCGCGAACGAGCCCGGGCCCGCCTCCGCTGGGACGAGGCCTTCGTCCTCCAGGTCGCGCTGGCCCAGCGCCGCGCCGAGGACCGGGCCCGGCCGGCCGTCGTTCGCAAGGGCCGGAAGAACGGCCTGCTCGATGCGTTCGACGCCCGCCTCCCCTTCACCCTTACCGACGGGCAGCAGAAGGTCTGCGGCGAGATCTTCAAGGATCTCGAAACCGAACACCCGATGCACCGGCTGCTCCAGGGCGAGGTCGGCTCCGGGAAGACCTTGGTCGCGTTGCGGGCGATGCTGACGGTGGTCGACAGCGGCGGCCAGGCCGCGCTGCTCGCGCCGACGGAGGTGCTCGCGCAGCAGCACCACCGGTCGATCGTGGAGATGATGGGGGACTTGGCCGAGGGCGGGATGCTCGGCGGCTCGGACCTCGGGACGAAGGTCGTGCTGCTGACCGGGTCGATGGGGGTCCCGGCGCGGCGGCAGGTGATGCTGGACATGGCCTGCGGGGACGCCGGGATCGCGATCGGCACGCACGCGCTGATCGAGGACAAGGTGCAGTTCCAGGACCTCGGCCTGGTCGTGGTGGACGAGCAGCACCGCTTCGGCGTCGAGCAGCGGGACGCGCTGCGCGGCAAGGGCGAGCAGCCGCCGCACCTGCTGGTGATGACGGCGACGCCGATCCCGCGCACCGTCGCCATGACGGTCTTCGGCGACCTGGAGACGTCCGTGCTGGACCAGCTCCCGGCCGGCCGTTCGCCGATCTCGACCCACGTGGTGCCCGCCCTGGAGAAGCCCAACTTCCTCGCCCGCGCCTGGGAGCGGGTCCGCGAGGAGGTCGGCAAGGGGCACCAGGCGTACGTGGTCTGCCCCCGGATCGGCGACGAGCCGGAGGACGCCAAGAGCGGCAGGGGCGGGGCGAAGAAGCGGAAGGCGGCCCCGGACGACCCGGAGGACCTGGGCGCGGCGAGCGACGAGCGCCGTCCGCCGCTGGCCGTCGTGGAGACGGCCGAGATGCTGGCCAAGGGGCCGCTGGCCGGGCTGCGGGTGGAGATCCTGCACGGGCGGCTCACGCCGGACGCCAAGGACGACGTGATGAAGCGCTTCGCGGCCGGCCAGGTGGACGTGCTGGTCGCCACCACCGTGATCGAGGTCGGCGTCAACGTCCCGAACTCCACCGTGATGGTGATCATGGACGCCGACCGCTTCGGCGTCTCCCAGCTGCACCAGCTGCGCGGCCGGGTCGGCCGGGGCAGCGCCCCGGGCCTGTGCCTGCTGGTCAGCGAGATGCCGGCCGGTTCCTCCGCGCGGGCCCGGCTGGACGCCGTCGCGGGGACGCTGGACGGCTTCGAGCTCTCCCGGATCGACCTCGAACAGCGGCGCGAGGGCGACGTGCTCGGCCAGGCGCAGTCCGGCGTGAAGTCCTCGCTCAAGGTGCTCTCCGTCCTGGACGACGAGGACGTGATCACGGCGGCCCGCACGGAGGCCACCGCCCTGGTCGCCGAGGACCCGGACCTGACCGACCACCCGGACCTCAAGCTCACCCTGGCCGGCCTGCTCGACGAGGACCGCGCGGAGTACCTGGAGAAGGGCTGACACCGCGTGGATTGTCAGTGCCCCGCGAGAGAATGAAGGTGTTCAGGGCGCACCTCAAGGTGCTTCCCTGGCACGACACTTGGGGGTCCTGCCATGGCTTTTCGTCATCTCAACGAGCTCCCGCTCGGTGACAAGATCTTCCGGATCGAGCTCGCCAGCGAGGACGACCGCGAAGTCACCCTCACCCTGACCGGCTGGCGCGACGGGGCCGCCGCCGCGCCCATCGCCGCCGGCAAGCTCCGCCTCCCGGTCGAGGACGTCGCCTCGCTGCGGATCGCGCTCAACCGCGCGCTGCGGGCGCTGGCGATCGTCGCCGACGTCTCCGAGCCCATCCCCGACCGCGACGTGCTGCGCGAGCTCTACCCCGGACACGGCGCCCCCTGGGTGCCGCAGCACGAGGAGGAGCTGATCCGCCGCTTCCACGAGAACGAGACCGTCGCCCGGATAGCCGCCCGCTTCGGCCGCACGCCGGACTCGGTCCGCACCAAGCTGCGCGAGCTGGGCCACGACCCGCGCCGCCCCGAGTACTGCCCGCCCGACGGCTGCCTCTCCTGGTCCCGCTACGCCTCCCCGGCACTGCTGGGCGCAACGGCGCCGGTGTCCTCCGAGCCCTCCGAGTAGACGGGCCCGCCAGACAGGGGCGCGTGGGGGTACCCCCGCGCGCCCCCGGGATGCCCGGTCCCGATCCGTGCGCCCAGCGGCGGAGCCGCCCGCGCTTCGGGGATAACGTGGTGCTCAAGCCCAGCCACGAAGGGACCCCGCATGACCCGCGTGATCGGCGGTACGGCCGGCGGCCGCCGCCTCGCCGTGCCGCCAGGCCGGACCACCCGCCCGACCTCCGACAAGGCCAGGGAGGCGATGTTCTCCACCCTGGACGCCCTGCACGGGACGATCCAGGGCTCGCGGATGCTCGACCTGTTCGGCGGCTCCGGCGCGGTCGGCCTGGAGGCGCTCTCCCGGGGCGCCGCGCACGTCCTGCTGGCCGAGTCCGACCCGAGCGCGGCGGCGGTCATCCGGGAGAACGTCCGCACGCTCGGCCTGCCGGGCGCCGAGGTCCGCGCCGAACGGGCCGAACGGGTGATCGCCGGGCCGGCGCCCGCGGAGCCGTACGACCTGCTCTTCCTGGACCCGCCCTACTCCGTCACGGACGAGGAGGTACGGGAGATTGTGATCACACTCCGGGCCGGGGGCTGGCTCACGGACGACGCACTCGTCACCGTGGAACGCAGCACTCGCGGCGGCGGGTTCGACTGGCCCGAGGGTTTCGAAGCGCTGCGTTCGCGCAAGTACGGAGAGGGCACCCTCTGGTACGGTCGCGCCGCCGACGAGGCCGATGCCGATCAAGAGTCGTAGCAACCGCACCCCACAAGGGAGTTCACGCCATGCGCCGTGCCGTCTGCCCGGGGTCGTTCGACCCGATCACCAACGGCCACCTCGACATCATCGAGCGCGCCTCGAAGCTGTACGACGTGGTCCACGTCGCCGTGCTGATCAACAAGAACAAGCAGGGCATGTTCACCGTCGACGAGCGGATCCGGCTCATCGAGGAGACCACGGCCAAGTACGGCAACATCGAGGTCGAGGCGCACGCGGGCCTGCTGGTGGACTTCTGCCGGGAGCGCGGCATCCCGGCGATCATCAAGGGCCTGCGCGCGGTCAGCGACTTCGACTACGAGCTCCAGATGGCCCAGATGAACCACGGGCTCACCGGGGTCGAGACGCTCTTCGTGCCGACCTCGCCGACGTACAGCTTCCTCTCCTCCAGCCTGGTCAAGGAGGTCGCCTCGTACGGCGGCGACGTCTCCCACCTGCTGCCGGAGCTGGTGAACCGGCGGCTGGTCGACCGGATAGCCGAGCGCCAGGCGCAGGCCGACCGGGCCTGAGGGCGCGGCCGGTCCGGCGGTCCGGTGCGACCGGCCCGGCGTGGGCGGTCCGGTACGGGCGGGCCGGTGGGTAATTCGGACAACTCCTGTCGAACTGTCACATCCTGTCCGCCTCTCGGGTGGCCTGGCCGCCTCGGACGTTGTGAGCTGCGGCCGGAGTGGACGTACAGTCTGTAGTCCTGCCCGCTGGCGATGAACTGGTGCCGTCGGGACCTGCCTCCGCCGCACCTCGGCGGCACACGGAAAGACCGAAACGCCCGTGGACGTGCAGAACAGACTCGACGCGATCGTCGCCGCGGTGGAGAACGCCCGCTCGATGCCGATGTCGGCCTCCTGTGTGGTGAACCGGGCCGAGCTGGTCGGCCTGCTCCAGGACCTCCGGTCGGCGCTGCCCGCCGAACTCGCCCATGCCCAGTCGGTGATGGCCGACCACGAGCAGGTGGTGGCCGACGCCCAGGCCCAGGCCGAGCAGATCATCCAGGGCGCGCACAGCGAGCGCGGCTCGCTGATCTCCGACACCGAGGTGGTCCGCCGGGCCCAGGCCGAGGCGGACCGGATCCTGGGCGAGACCCGGACCGAGGTGCAGACCAAGCTCGCCGAGGCCGACGACTACGTCGACAGCAAGCTGGCCAACTTCGAGGTCGTGCTCACCAAGACGCTGGGTGCCGTCGGCCGCGGCCGGCAGAAGCTGCGCGGCGACGCGAGCGTCTTCGAGCAGGACGGGGAGTACACCGAGGACGGCGAGGAGTTCCGCCCTCGCAACACCCCGAGCCCCGAGGTCGACGAGTACGTCGATGTGAAGCTCGCCACCCTGGAGACGGTGCTCAGCAAGACGCTGGAGGCCGTCGGCAAGGGCCGCGACAAGCTGCTCGGCAAGGCCCCGATCGACGAGCTCGGCGCCTACCTGGCCGCCGCCGACGAGGCCCAGCAGCTCAAGCACCGCGCCGAGGCCGTCGCGGCGGGCTTCGCCGAGGACGGCGAGGAGCAGCCCTGGTACCGCGAGGAGCCGCCGGCCGAGCCGCAGGCCGTCCCGCAGCAGCAGAGCTGGCCCGAGCAGACCCCGGCCGGGGCCGGCTGGCAGGCGCCGGGCGAGGACCCGTACGCGGCCGCCGCCCACTACCAGGGGCAGCCGCAGGGCCAGGGCGAGCCGCAGTACGCCGAGGTGTACGGCGGCGGCTACGACCCGGCGGGGCCCCCGCAGACCGACCCCTACGGCAACCAGTACGGCTACCAGCCCCAGTACCAGGGGCAGGAGGCCGCGCTGCACGACCCGTACGGCGTCCCGCAGGGCTACGCCCAGCCCCAGCAGGGCTACCAGGAGCAGGCCTACGACGCCTACGGCTACCCGCAGCAGCCCGGCCACCAGCCGGGCCAGCAGCCGCACGTGCCCCAGCAGGCCGGCCTCGACGAGACCAGTTTCTTCGACACCAGCATGATCGACATGACCCGGCTGCGGGAGCTCGGCGGCCGGTGAACGGGTCCGAAGTTGGGCCTGGCTGGACTCTCCGGTAGTCTGACCACTCCGGCCGTTCGTGCTGGGATTGTCCGGCTGCCCAACTTGAGCCCGGACAACGGACAGACCAAACCGCGCCGCGCGATCGTTGCGTGCCGCCCTCAGGAAGTCAGGACACCTTGAACCGCCTCGACCACCGCGACCCGCTCGTGTTCGACACGCATGAGCTCGGACGTCGCCCGGGATCGATGCGCAAGGTGTCCCGCACCCTGGAGGCCCCCGAGGGGCTCGGGATCATCGACGTGATCGGTGTTCCGGAGAAGAGCGACATCAAGCTGGAACTCCGTCTGGAGTCGGTGGTCGAGGGCGTGCTCGTGACGGGCACGGCCGAGGCCCGGGTCGAGGGCGAGTGCGTGCGCTGCCTCGAACCCCTCGACGACGAGATCGACGTCGAGTTCCAGGAGCTGTTCTACTACTCGGAGTCCGACGAGCGTCACCGCAGCCGCACCGGTGTGGCCGATGACCTCGAAGAGGACTCAGAGGAAGAGACTTACCGCCTGGAGGGCGATTTCTTCGACCTCCAGCCGGTGCTGCGTGACGCGGTGGTGCTCGCACTGCCGCTGCAGCCGGTGTGCCAGGAAGACTGCCTGGGCCTGTGCTCCGAATGCGGGGCACGCCTGAGTGACGACCCGGCGCACCACCACGAGGCCGCCGACCCCCGGTGGGCGGCTCTGCAGGGACTCTCCGCCGCCCCCGGCGACGAGGGTGACGGAATCAAGAACAGCGGTACCCGTGAGGGTCTCGCCGAGAACCAGGAGAAGTAGCCGTGGCTGTTCCGAAGCGGAAGATGTCGCGCAGCAACACGCGCCACCGCCGTAGCAACTGGAAGGCCGTCGTTCCGGCCCTCGTGGCGTGCGACCGCTGCCACGAGCCGAAGCTCGGCCACATCGCGTGCCCGAGCTGCGGCACGTACAACCGTCGCCAGGTCCTCTCGGTCTGATCGGCAGGGTGTACGGATCGATGTCGGATAGCAACTCATCCCGCAAGTCGGCTCCCAACAACGGGAGCAGGGCCGGCGGACCGGCTTCGACCGAATACGACGTTCTGGAAGGGCGCCTCGGGTTCGTACTCGAGCGCGCCCTTCTGGTACGTGCGCTGACCCACCGCTCGTACGCGTACGAGAACGGCGGGCTGCCCACCAACGAGCGCCTGGAGTTCCTCGGCGACTCGGTGCTGGGTCTGGTGGTGACCGACACCCTCTACCGCATCCACCCGGATGTCGCCGAGGGCACGCTCGCCAAACTGCGCGCCGCGGTGGTGAACTCCCGCGCGCTCGCCGAGGTCGGCCGGGGCCTTGAACTCGGTTCCTTCATCCGCCTCGGCAAGGGCGAGGAGGGGACCGGTGGCCGTGACAAGTCGTCGATCCTCGCGGACACCGTCGAGGCCGTGATCGGTGCGATCTACCTTGACCAGGGTCTGGAAGCGGCGACGGACTTCGTCCACCGCCTGTTCGACCCGCTGATCGAGGAGTCCTCGCAGCTGGGTGCCGGCCTGGACTGGAAGACCAGCCTCCAGGAGCTCACCGCGTCGGCGGGCATCGGAGTGCCGGAGTACGTGGTCGCCGAGTCCGGTCCCGACCACGAGAAGCTTTTCAACGCCGCGGCCCGGGTCGCCGGCGAGGACTTCGGGCACGGCAGCGGCCGCTCGAAGAAGGAAGCCGAGCAGAAGGCGGCGGAGAGCGCCTGGCGGGCCATCAAGGCCAAGTACGCCGACAGCCTCCCCAAGTCGGCAGGCTGACCGCGCCGTGCCGGAACTTCCTGAGGTAGAGGTGGTCCGGCGCGGCCTGGCCAACTGGGTCGCCGGCCGCACCGTCGCCGACGTCCAGGTGCTCCACCCCCGGGCCGTCCGGCGTCAGCCGGGCGGCGCCGCCGACTTCGCGGCCCGGCTGGCCGGGGCCACCTTCGGCACCGCCCAGCGGCGGGGCAAGTACCTCTGGGTGCCGCTGGACTCGGGCTTCTCCATGATCGGGCACCTCGGCATGAGCGGGCAGCTGCTCGTCCAGGACCCGTCGGTGCCCGACGAGACCCACCTGCGGGTCCGGCTGCGGTTCACCGACGACGGCCGCGAGCTGCGCTTCGTCGACCAGCGCACCTTCGGCGGCCTGGCGATCGAGGAGGCCGAGCCGGACGACCCGGAGGCCACCCCGGTCTCGATCGCGCACATCGCCCGCGACCCGCTCGACCCGCGCTTCGACGACGGCGCCTTCATCACCGCACTCCGGGCCAAGCGCACCACCGTCAAGCGGGCCCTGCTCGACCAGACGCTGATCAGCGGGGTCGGCAACATCTACGCGGACGAGTCCCTCTGGCGCGCCAAGCTGCACTACGAGCGCCCCACCGCGACGCTCACCCGCCCGCAGGCCGCCGCGCTGCTCCAGCACGCACGCGACGTGATGAACGCCGCGCTCGCCGTCGGCGGTACCAGCTTCGACAGCCTCTACGTCAACGTGAACGGCGAGAGCGGCTACTTCTCCCGCGACCTGGACGCCTACGGCCGCGAAGCCGAGCCCTGTCGCCGCTGCGGCACCCCGATCCGCCGGGCCGCCTGGATGAACCGCTCCAGCTACTTCTGCCCACGCTGCCAACGCCCGCCGAAGGCCTGACCCCTCCGCTCACGGCAACCACGGCAGGGGCGCGGGGAACTGCGCGAACAACCGTGCACCCACGTCGTGCCTCGCTCGCGCAGTTCCCCACGCGCCCCCGGAGGCGCCTGCGTCGCGCGAGCGCTTCCGCAGGTCAGTGGTTGGTGAGCTCCTGGTGCGGTGCCGGCTCGGCGGACTCCTCGGCCGCGCCGAAGTGCGCGACGCCGACCGCGCTGACCACCGCGAGGACGAAGCCGAGCGCCGCCATCCAGCCGAGGCCCGCCCGCGAGGAGTCGCCGAGCCAGAGCACCCCCACCGCCCCGGGGACGACCGTCTCGCCGACCACCAGGGCGGCCGTCGCGGCGTTCACCGAGCCGAGCTGCAGGGCGACGGTGTGCAGGTACATCCCGCCGAGCCCGCCGACCAGGATCGCGTACAGGGCCGGGTCGCCGAGCAGCTGGCCCAGCGAGAACGGCTGCAACCCGTCCAGGATCCGGACGCCGATGCCCAGCGCGCCGAAGCCGAGGCCGGAGAGCAGGCCGGCGACGATCGCCCCGCTCGCGCCGAGCCGCCGCACCAGCAGGCTGCCGCCCGCGATCAGCACCACCGCCGCGCCGAGCAGCCACCAGTGCACGGCCATTGCGGCGTGGTGGCCGCCCTCGGGCCCGGCCGCCACGGCGAGCATCACCAGGGCCGCGCAGAGGACGGCGATCGAGGCCCACTCGGGGCGCTTGAGCCGGATGCCGAGCAGCTGGATGCTGAGCACGGCGGTGATCACCAGGTTGGCGCTGATGATGGTCTGGGAGAGGAACAGCGGCAGCAGCCGCGCGGCCAGTGCGCCGAGCCCGAAGCCGATCAGGTCGAGCACCGTGCCGAGGATGAACTCCCAGGTCACCGCGGCCTTCGCGGTCGAGGCGAGGCTCGGCCCGCCGTGCTCGGTGGTCCCTGCCTGCCGGCCTGCGGCGGCGGCCTCCGCACGGGCCGAGCGGCGTGAGCCGACGGCCTGCAGGACCGAGCCGGTGCCGTAGCAGGCGGACGCCGCGACGGCGGTGACGAGGCCGATGATCACCCGGTGCTCCGATCGGATCTTGCGGTGCTGACGTGTCTCCGGGCGTACTGGACCGGGAGGGACGAACGTACTGGACCGGGAGGGACGAACGTACTGGACCGGGAGATTCCGGCAGTACCGACCGGCCAACCCTATGCCCGGCCGACCGGTGGAGAGTCACCCGCCGGGAGGAGAGTCAGGGCGTCCGACCGGCGGGGACGGTCCGCCCGGGGGGATGGCCCGTCGCCCGGTCGCGCCAGGTACGGTCTTTACTCATGAGAACAGTGCTTCGCCGTCCGCCCGCCGCCGCGCCCGCCGCTCTGCTGGCTGCGCTGCTGGGGCTGCTCCTCCTGTTCGCCTCGCCCGCTTCGGCGGCGGGCGGGCTGAACGACGTCTCCCAGGCCCTGAAGAAGGGGCAGGTGTACGTCGACCCGGCGATGACCGGGCGGTTCTCCGAGGCCCAGGCGGCGGCGCTGACCAAGAAGATCGAGAAGGCGGACAAGCCGATCTTCGTCGCGGTCGTGCCGGACAGCGCGCAGTACCCGGTCAAGACGTTCGCGGGCGACCTCCGTGCCAAGGTCGGCGTGGCCGGTCTCTACGGGATCTGGCGCGGCGGCGAGTTCAAGGCCTTCGCGGACCGGGCCGCCATCGCGCCCGCCGCCGCCACCCGGATCGCCGGTGCGGCCGCCCGGGCGAACTCCGGTGACATCAACGCCACCCTGAACGACTTCGTCGACCAGGCGACCGGTCAGGTCAAGGGCCACGGAGTGGACTCCGGCGGCATCAGCGCCGCCGCGATCGTGGTGCCGATCGTGGTGCTGGCGCTGGCCGGCGGCGGGGTGTTCCTGCTCTTCCGCCGTGCGAAGAAGCGCAAGGAGGAGAAGAACCGGGCCGAACTCGCGCAGCTGCGTACCGTCGTGGACGAGGACATCACCGCCTTCGGCGAGGAGCTCGACCGCCTCGACTTCAACCCGGGCGCGCCCGGTGCGGACGACGCCCAGCGGACGGACTACACCAGCGCGCTGGACTCCTACGAGCGGGCCAAGCAGAGCATGGACGCGGCGAAGCAGCCGTCGGACGTCACCGCCGTCACCGAGGCGCTCTCGGACGGCCGGTTCGCGCTGGCCACGCTGGCCGCCCGGCGCGACGGGCGGCCGCTGCCCGAGCGCCGTCCGTCCTGCTTCTTCGACCCGCGCCACGGCCCGTCCGTCCAGGACGCCCAGTGGGCCCCGGCCGGCGGCGCCGAGCGCACGGTGCCGGTCTGCGCGGCGGACGCGGCACGGCTGGCGACCGGCCAGGAGCCGGACATCCGGACGGTGGAGACCGAGTACGGACGGCAGCCGTACTGGAACGCGGGCCCGGCGTACAGCCCGTGGGCCGGCGGCTACTTCGGCTCGGGGCTGCTGCCCGGGCTGCTGGTGGGCACCGCACTCGGCTCGGTCTTCTCCTCGCCCGGCAGCGCCTGGGCGGGCGAGCCCGGCGGCTACGGGCACGAGGGCGGCGGGTACGACAACGGCGTGGAGGGCGGCGACTACGTGGGTGCCGACTTCAACCCCGCCGACTTCGGCAGCTTCGACGGCGGTGGCGACTTCGGCGGCGGCGACGGTGGCGGTGGGGACTTCGGCAGCTTCTGATCGGCCGGTGCCGGCCGACCCGCACCGACCGACGGATGACAGCTGACAGCTATCGGATTCCGACAGCCCGGCTCCGCACTCGCGGAGCCGGGCTGTCCGCCTTCCCGCCCCACCCCGCGCACCCCGCCCCACCCCGCCCCGCCCGGCGCGGAACGGGCTCCGCGCGCCGGTTATGGTCGGACCATGCACGGTCACGACAGCTCCCAGCCCGTCCGCGCCACCGTCTGGGTGCGCGGCCGGGTCCAGCAGGTCGGCTTCCGCTGGTGGACGCGGGCCCGCGCGCTGGAGATCGGCCTGACCGGCTACGCGAGCAACCTGGGCGACGGCCGGGTGCAGGTGGTCGCCGAGGGCACGCACGCCGACTGCGAGCAACTGCTCGCACTGCTGCGCGGCCCCGGCACCCCGGGCAGCGTCGCCGGCGTCACGGAGATCTGGAGCGCGACCGGCGACGGCTACGAGAGCTTCGCGATCCGCTGACCACCGCCGTCCGCCGCTGATCGCCACGGCCGTCTGCCGCTGACCGCCACTGCCACCGCCGTCCGCCGTCGGCGGATCCGGCCCGGTGCGCCACTGCGACCTGACTGCTTCGCCGACGAACGGCGCTCAAGACACGGTAAAGGCAACCGCTGGTGTCATAGGGTTGCCTTCTGGGCAGACTCGTGGTTGACTCCGCAGCGAGCAGTGATCGACTGTGCTGCAGAGCGGCCGCTGATCACGGCCCCGCCCGGCCCATGGTGTGTCCGTCCCGCCATGCAGGTGACAGGCGCGCGGTAGCGTGCGGTGATCGTGTTGACCCGTACGGTCTTTGGTGAGACGCTGAAAGCCCGCGCACCAATCTGCGTTTACCCGGCAGGGTCATGTCGTCGTGGGCCCAGTTCACAACGGCTTTCCCGTAGTGCCCAGCCAGCACCACCGGTTCGCTGACAGGTGTGCAATCCCCTTCCCCCTAGACCCATACCGTTCCGGTTCGGTCACTCAGCGTGGAGGACCATTCATCATGGCAAAGGCGCTTCTCGGGTACGTCGGCGGCCCCGACCCGCGAATGCTCTCCGAGATGCGACGGCTTCAGCAGCGCGTTCTCGACCTGGAGTCCGAGCTCACCCGGATGCAGGCGGAGAACGACGCTCTCAACGCTGTCGCTGACGAGCACTCGCTGCTCAGCAGCATCGAACTGGATCAGCGGGAGCCCGCACTCACCTGATCCGGCCCGATCAAGAGATCTGCACTGTACAGATCGACGCTGCTGCGCACCGGGTTCCCCGTACGGGACGCAGCTTGCTAGGGACGCCCGGCGTGGCGTCCCTTCGTCGTGTCCACGGCCTTTTGCTGGTGATGGTGCCCAGTGCCCGGCGTGGTGAAACCGCCGCCTGCCGGTCCGCTGTGCGCGCAGCCGGATACAGTCGCCGACGGGGGCCGTAGCGGCTCCGGCGGCGGCACCGGCGAGGCGAGGAGAGCGGGCGCGTGCATCTGAAGAGTCTGACGCTGCGCGGCTTCAAGTCCTTCGCCTCCGCCACCACGCTGCGCTTCGAGCCGGGCATCACCTGCGTGGTCGGGCCGAACGGCTCCGGCAAGTCCAACGTCGTGGACGGGCTCTCCTGGGTGCTGGGGGAGCAGGGCGCCAAGTCGCTGCGCGGCGGCAAGATGGAGGACGTCATCTTCGCCGGGACGAGCGGCCGCGCTCCGCTCGGCCGGGCCGAGGTCAGCCTCACCATCGACAACTCCGACGGCGCGCTGCCCATCGACTACGCCGAAGTCACCATCACCCGGACGATGTTCCTGGGCGGCGGCAGCGAGTACGCGCTGAACGGCGAGACCTGCCGCCTGCTCGACATCCAGGAGCTGCTCTCCGACTCCGGCATCGGCCGTGAGATGCATGTCATCGTCGGCCAGGGCCAGTTGGACTCGGTACTGCACGCCGACCCGATGGGGCGGCGGGCCTTCATCGAGGAGGCGGCCGGCGTCCTCAAGCACCGCAAGCGCAAGGAGAAGGCGCTGCGGAAGCTGGACGCGATGGCGGCCAACCTCAACCGCGTCCAGGACCTGGTCGCGGAACTCCGCCGCCAGCTCGGCCCGCTGGGACGGCAGGCCCGGATCGCCCGCCGGGCCGCCGGCATCCAGGCCGACCTGCGGGACGCCCGCCTGCGGCTGCTCGCCGACGACCTGCTGACCCTGCGCCGCGCCATCGAGGCCGAGATCGCCGACGAACTGGCCCTGGGGCTGCGCCGTTCCACCGTCGAACAGGAACTGGCCCGGGCCCAGCAGCGCGAAGCCGTACTGGAGGCCCAGGTCGAGCAGCTGGGGCCGCAGTTGGAGCAGACCCGGCACACCTGGTACCGGCTCTCGGCGCTCGCCGAGCGGACCAGGGGCACCATCGGCCTGGCCGAGGCCCGGGTCCGGCACGCCGTGAGCGGCGCGCAGGACGAGGAGCGGCGCGGGCGCGACCCGGAGGAGCTGGAGCGCGAGGCCGAGCACGTCCGGGAGCAGGAAGCCGCGCTGGCCGAGGCATTGGAGCAGGCACAGTACGCGCTGGCCGAGTCCGTGGAACAACGGGCGGACCTGGAGCGCGAGTTGGCGGCCGAGGAGAGCCGGCTCCGGGCCGCCGCCCGGGCCGTTGCCGACCGCCGGGAGGGCCTGGCCCGGCTGCAGGGCCAGGCCGGCGCCGCCCGCTCCCGGGCGGCCGGCGCCGAGGCCGAGATCGGACGGCTCGCCGAGGCCCGGGACGAGGCCCTGCTGCGGGCGGAGGCCGCACACCAGGAGCACCAGCAGCTCCAGGAAGAGCTGGCCGCCGTCCACGCGGCCGACGAGGAACTGGACGCCGCACACGACCGGGCCCGCGCCGCCCGGGCCGAGGCGGAGCGTGAACTCGCCGCCGCCCGTGCGGCGGCGGGCACCGCCGAGCGGGAGCGGGCCGCACTGGCGGCCCGGCACGAAGCGCTGTCGCTCGGGCTGCGGCGCAAAGACGGCAGCGGTGCCCTGCTGGCGGCGGGCGACCGGCTCGCCGGGCTGCTCGGCCCGGCGGCCCAGCTGCTCCGGGTCGCCCCCGGCCACGAGGTGGCGGTGGCGGCCGCACTCGGCGCGGCGGCCGACGCCGTCGTGGTGGACGGGGTGGACGCCGCCGCGCAGGCGCTGCGGCTGCTCCGCAAGGAGGACGCCGGGCGGGCGGCGCTGCTGATCGCGGGCGCCCCCGCGCAGCCGGGCCGGGCGGCCGCCGGGCTGCGCCGGGTCGCCGGCCTGGTGGACGGCCCCGCCGAGCTGCTGCCCGCCGTCGCCGCGCTGCTGGACCGGACGGTCCTGGTCGCCGACCTCGACGAGGCACGGCAACTGATCGCCGAACGGCCGGAGTTGCTGGCCGTCACCGCCGACGGCGACCTGCTCGGCAGTGGCTTCGCGCAGGGCGGTTCGGCCGGGGCGCCGAGCCTCCTGGAGACCCAGGCGGCGGTCGCCGACGCCGCCCACCGGATCGACGGACTCGACCTGCGCTGCGAGCAGCTGGCGCAGCGGCTGGCCGAAGCGGCGGAGCTCGGGCGGGAGTGGGCCGCCGAGCTGGAGCGGCTCGCGCTCGCGCGGCGCCAGGCCGAGAAGGAGCGGTCGCGGACGGCCGGGGAGCTCGGGCGGCTCGGCGGCCAGGCCAGAGCGGCGACGGGGGAGGCCGACCGGCTCGCGACAGCGGCGGCCAAGGCCGAGGACGGGCTGGCCCGCGCCCTCCAGGAGGCCGCCGAACTGGCCGAACGCCTGCTGGCCGCCGAGGAGTCGGCGCAGGACGGCGAGGACGAGCCGGACGGCGGGCGGCGCAGCCGGCTGGCGGACGAATCCGCGCAGGCCCGGCAGACCGAGATGGAGGCCAGGCTCGCCGTCCGCACCCACGAGGAACGGGTGCGCGGGCTGGCCGGGCGGGCGGATCAGCTCGACCGCGCCGCCCGGGCGGAGCGCGAGTCCCGGGCCCGGGCCGCCGAGCGCCGCGAACGCGCCCGCCACCAGGCCGAGGTCGCGACCGCCGTGGCAGCCGGGGCGCGGCAGCTGCTCGGCTGCCTGGAGGTCTCGCTCGCCCGGGCGGAGGCCGAGCGCACCGAGGCCGAGCAGCAGCGCGGCGAACGCGAGACCGAGCTGCGGGCCGGGCGCGAGCACGGCCGCGAGCTCAAGGCGGAGCTGGACAAGCTGGTCGACGCCGGACACCGGGACGAGGTGCTGCGCGCGGAGAAGCGGCTGCGGATCGAGCAGTTGGAGGCCAAGGCACTGGAGGATTTCGGCATCGAGGCCGGCGAACTGCTCGACTCCTTCGGCCCGGACCGGCCGGTGCCGCCGCCGGTGCCCGAAGAGGGGCAGGAGCCGGGCGCGCCGAAGCCGTACGTCCGGGCCGAGCAGGAGCAGCGGCTGCGCGCGGCCGAGAAGGCGTACCAGCAACTGGGCAAGGTCAACCCGCTGGCGCTGGAGGAGTTCGCGGCGCTGGAGGAGCGGCACCAGTTCCTCGGCGAGCAACTGGACGACCTGAAGCGGAGCCGGCGGGACCTGCTGGAGATCGTCAAGGACGTCGACGTCCGGGTCGAGCAGCTCTTCACCTCGGCGTACCACGACACGGCGGCCCAGTTCGAGGGCGTCTTCGCGCGGCTCTTCCCGGGCGGCGAGGGGCGGCTGGTGCTGACCGACCCGGAGAACATGCTGACCACCGGCGTCGAGGTGGAGGCCCGGCCGCCGGGCAAGAAGGTCAAGCGGCTCTCGCTGCTCTCCGGCGGCGAACGCTCGCTGACGGCGGTCGCGCTGCTGGTGTCCATCTTCAAGGCGCGGCCCAGCCCGTTCTACGTGATGGACGAGGTGGAGGCGGCGCTCGACGAGACCAACCTGCGCCGGCTGATCGCGATCATGGAGGAGCTGCGGGAGAGCTCTCAGCTGATCGTGATCACCCACCAGAAGCTGACCATGGAGTGCGCCGACGCCCTCTACGGCGTCACGATGAAGGGCGACGGCATCTCGCAGGTGATCAGCCAGCGCCTGCGCGGCTAGGGTCCGCCCCACAGTCCCCGCCCGGTCCGCCCGCCGGGTGGCGGGACCGCGCGCCGCGGCGGGAGCGGCGCCGTCGCCCCCGGGTCCGTGCGGCAGACGATCCCGGGAAAGCCCGGCTACCCCCGAACGGCACCCCGGTCACGGATACTGGTCGGGCTATGGAATACGTAATCCTTGCCGTAATCATCGCCGTGGTCGCCGTCGGCGCGATCGCCGGCCTCGTCGTCACCGGCAGACGACGTAAGACCCTGCCCCCGAAGTCGTCCGGCGCGCCCCTCCCGAAGGGTGGGGTGGTCGCGCCGCCGACCCCGCGCGAGCCCCAGGTCGGCGAGGAAGCCGCTGCACCGACCGAGGAGCCCGTCCAGACCATCGAGGAGGTGCAGCTCCCGCCGGTGGCGGAGGCGGCGCCCACCGTCGAAGAGCCTCCCGCCGTCGAGGAGCTCCCCGCCCTCGACGTGCCCGAGCCCACCGCCGGACGCCTCGTCCGGCTGCGCTCCCGGCTCTCCCGCTCGCAGAACTCGCTCGGCAAGGGGCTGCTCACGCTGCTCTCCCGCGAGCGGCTCGACGAGGACACCTGGGAGGAGATCGAGGAGACCCTGCTCGTCGCCGACGTCGGCGTCACCCCCACCCAGGAGCTGGTCGACCGGCTGCGCACCCGGGTCAAGGTGCTCGGCACCCGCACTCCGGAGGAGCTGCGCGGCCTGCTGCACGAGGAACTGGTCACGCTGATCGGCGAGGCGGACCGCTCGCTGAAGACCGCCAAGCACGAGGACGGCCGCCCGGCCGTCGTGCTGGTCGTCGGTGTGAACGGCGTCGGCAAGACCACCACCTCCGGCAAGCTCGGCCGGGTCCTGGTCGCCGACGGCCGCAAGGTGGTGCTCGGCGCGGCCGACACCTTCCGCGCCGCCGCCGCCGACCAGCTCCAGACCTGGGGCGAGCGGGTCGGCGCGGCGACCGTACGCGGGCCCGAGGGCGGTGACCCGGCCTCGGTCGCCTTCGACGCGGTCAAGGAGGGCATCGCCGAGGGCGCCGACACCGTGCTGATCGACACCGCCGGCCGGCTGCACACCAAGACCGGCCTGATGGACGAGCTCGGCAAGGTCAAGCGGGTCGTCGAGAAGCACGGCCCGGTGGACGAGGTGCTCCTCGTCCTCGACGCCACCACCGGCCAGAACGGCCTGGTCCAGGCCCGGGTCTTCGCCGAGGTGGTCGACATCACCGGCATCGTGCTCACCAAGCTGGACGGCACGGCCAAGGGCGGCATCGTGATCGCCGTCCAGCGCGAGCTGGGCGTCCCGGTCAAGCTCATCGGCCTCGGTGAGGGAGCGGACGACCTGGCCCCCTTCGAGCCGGCCGCCTTCGTCGACGCGCTGATCGGCGACTAGCGCAACATTTGGCACTCTGAGCAACACCCACCAGGGGCGCAGCAGCAACTGTGTGCACTCTGAGCAACACCCGCCAGGGGCGCGGGGAACTGCGCGACCAGGGCTCTACGGAGCCGCACGGTTGCGCGCGCAGTTCCCCGCGCCCCTGCTGTTGTTGTCCCATCAGGATCGGTTACCCCCAGGGTGCCGGCAGTCCAGGCTCGTTACGAGGCCAGCTCGGCAGAGCGTTCGCGGCTGCGGTGGCACGCGTACGCCAGCGTGCCGAGCAGCAGCCGGGCCTCCGGTGGGCAGCCGGCGCTGTCGCGGGACGGGCGGCGGAGCCAGCGGACCGGGCCGAGGCCGCCGAGGACCGTCGGGGGTGCGGCGACGAAGCTGCCCTCGCCGTGGCAGGCGAGGTCGAGGGCGGCGTCGTCCCACCCCATCCGGTAGAGCAGCTCGGGCAGCCGCTGTGCGGTGCCCGCCGCGACGAAGAAGAGCAGCCGTCCGGTCGGCAGGGCGAGCACCGGGCCGACCTGGGTGCCCATCCGCTCCAGCCGGACCAGGGCTTGCAGGCCGGGCTGGGCGGGTACGTCCAGGACGTCGAAGGAACGGCCGGCCGGCAGCAGGACGGGCGCTTCGACGGCCCAGAGCTCGCGCAGCTCGGGCGCCTGCGGTCCGAATCCAGCGCCCGGCCCGACGGCGGCCGCCGGGTCGACGGCGGAGTGCAGGCCGGGCGCTGCGCAGCGGGTCGCCGCGCAGCCGCAGACCCCGTCGGGCGAGCCCTGGCCGGAGCCGACGGCGACCGACCAGCCCCAGCGGCCGGTGTACTCGGCGGCCGCCTGGAAGGCGCCGCCCCGGGCACGGCGGCGTGCGCCGAAGCGCAGGTCGCCGAAGAGGTTGTCCATGCCTCCCCCAACAGATTCGTATGGCCGGTGGTTACGGGAGTGTGACGGCCCGTCGATTGTCCGCCGCGGAGCTGGTTGTGCGTCGGCGGCGCGCAGTGGGCCGCGCGCTCCAATTCGGGCCGCCCGGGCGAGGAGGCGCCGTGCACCGGCCTGGCGGAGTCCGGATCGTCGCTGCTGCACTCGGGTGCCTCCGTCGTTCTCGGATCGTCTTGGGGCGGCAAAGCCCATGGCGCCAAGGGGAATTGCGGGAAAAGCCGGCTACGGCGGCGGCGGGTCCGGTGCGGCGGGGGGCCGACGGGGCGGGGTAACAGTCAAGCGCGGGTCGACGCCGATTAGTTCACTCGTAGGGGTGGCGAAAGGTGGCGTTTCTCCGGCGGTGCTCCCCCGGATGGCGGACGGGGCGTTACGTTCGGACCACGGAACGCAGCGGGGTAGGCAAGAAGTGGTATCGGTCATAACGAGCGGGGCCCTCCGGGGCCGGGCGGGATGGGACGTTCCCATGGCAGAGAAGCAACCGAACGAGAAGCTGACCTCCTGGTTCGGCCGCAGCGGATGGTCCAAGGGGGAACTGGCCCGCCAGGTCAACCGCCGGGCCCGCCAGACGGGTGCGCACCACGTCAGTACCGACACCTCGCGGGTGCGCCGCTGGCTGGACGGCGAGCAGCCGCGCGAGCCGATTCCGAAGATCATGTCGGAGCTGTTCTCCGAGCGGTTCGGGTCGGTGGTCTCGATCGAGGACCTCGGGCTGCGCGCCGTCACCCAGGTGAGCACCGTCGGCGGCGGGGTCGACCTGCCGTGGAGCGCCCCGCAGACCGTCCAGCTGATCAGCGAGTACTCGCGCAGCGACCTGATGCTCAACCGCCGGGGCTTCCTGGGCACTTCGCTCGCCCTGACGGCCGGCGCCGCGCTGATCGAGCCGATGCAGCGCTGGCTCACCCCCGGTCCGAGCGGAGCCCCGACCCCGATCCTGACCGCCGCCAACGGCGGCGAGCCGCACACCGGCAGGCTCTCCGAGCCCGAACTCCAACTGCTGGAGCAGACCACGGTGATGTTCCGCCAGTGGGACGCGCAGAACGGCGGCGGCCTGCGCCGCAAGGCGGTCGTCGGCCAGCTGCACGAGGTCACCGACCTGCTCCAGGAGACCTACCCCGAGCAGACCACCAAGCGCCTGTTCCGGCTCACCGCCGAACTCGCCCACCTGGCGGGCTGGATGTCGTACGACGTCGGGATGCACCCGAGCGCGCAGAAGTACTACGTGCTCGCGCTGCACGCCGCCAAGGAGGCCGGGGACCGGCCGTTCGGCGCGCTGATCCTCACCGACATGAGCCGCCAGATGATCCACCTCAACCGGGGCGACGACGCCCTGGAGCTGATCCACCTGGCCCAGTACGGCAGCCGGGACACCGCCACCCCCCGCCAGCAGGCCCTGCTGTACGCGATGGAGGCGCGCGCCTACTCCAACATCGGCGAGATCAACCGCTGCTCGCGGGCCGCCCGGCTCGCCGAGGACACCTTCAGCGACTGCCGTCCCGGCGACCACGACCCGGACTGGCTGAAGTTCTTCTCCGAGGCCGAGCTCAACGCGGAGAACGCCCACTCCTACCGCGACCTCGCCTACCACTCCACCCGCAGCCCGCTCTACGCCTCGATGGCCGCCCCCGTGATGGAGCGCGCCGTCGACCTGTTCCGCAAGGACCCGGAGCACGTCCGCAGCTACGCCTTCAACCTGGTCGGCATGGCCAGCGTGCACCTGCTCCAGGGCGAGCCCGAGCAGGCCGCCGTGATGGCCGAGCAGGCGGTGGACATCGCCACCAAGGTGCGCTCGGAGCGCCTCAACACCCGGGTCCGGAAGACCTCGGCGGCGGCCTCGCGGGACTTCCACGGCGTGGCGGAGATCAACCGGCTGGCCGACCGGGTGGTCCAGGACATCCCGGAGTTCGCTCCGGCGGGGTGACCCCGGGCCCGGGAGGTGGGCGCTGCCCGGGTGAACGTCAGGACGGCCGTTCCGGTGCACATCGGCACGTCCGGTGATCGTCTGCGCACTCCTCGTGCTGTGCGGCCGTACGGTAGCGGATGTACCCCCCTGGCGCGGCCGTAGTTCACGTCGTCGTAACGCTCCCGTCAACCCCGTCACGGGAGCGAAACAACGGGTCGCATCGGCCGAAACCAGGCTTCGGCACGCTCCTCCTCATCGCCGACACCCCGGGTGGCACGGGACAGGGATCCTGCGGGTGGAGCGGCGTTCATTCACGAGGAGACGCCGATGCCCGACGGCTTCAGCGCAGGCGACACCGCCTTTGTGCTCATCAGTGCGGCCCTGGTCATGTTGATGACCCCGGGCCTGGCCTTCTTCTACGGAGGCATGGTCCGGGTCAAGTCCGTGCTCAACATGCTGGTCATGAGCTTCATCGCGCTGGCGATCGTCAGCGTGCTCTGGGTCCTGTACGGCTACACCCTCTCCTTCGGCCCGGACGCCGGCGCGGGCCTGATCGGCAACCTGGACTTCCTGGGGATGCGCGGCATCGGTCTGAACGACCTGGCCGGCACCATTCCGGTCACCGCGTTCTCGGCCTTCCAGCTGATGTTCGCCGTCATCACCCCGGCGCTGATCAGCGGCGCGATCGCGGACCGCGCCAAGTTCTCCGCCTGGGCGCTGTTCGTGGCGCTCTGGGTGACCATCGTCTACTTCCCCGTCGCGCACTGGGTCTTCATGACCGACAGCGGCAAGGGCGGCTGGCTGATCGACCGGGTCGGCGTGATCGACTTCGCCGGCGGCACCGCGGTGCACATCAACGCCGGTATGGCGGGCCTGGCGCTCTGCCTGGTGCTCGGCAAGCGGGTCGGCTTCAAGAAGGACCCGATGCGTCCGCACAGCCTGCCGCTGGTGATGCTCGGCTCCGGGCTGCTCTGGTTCGGCTGGTTCGGCTTCAACGCGGGCTCGGCGCTGGCCGCCAACGGCGTGGCCGGGATGGCCTTCATGAACACCCAGGTCGCCACGGCCGCCGCGATGCTCGGCTGGCTCGCCTACGAGCGGATCAAGCACGGTGCGTTCACCACGCTGGGCGCCGCCTCCGGCGCGGTGGCCGGCCTGGTCGCCATCACCCCGGCCTGCGGCTCGGTCAGCATGCTCGGCGCGCTCGCCATCGGGGTGATCGCCGGTGCCGCCTGCGCCGCCGCGATCAGCCTCAAGTACAAGCTCGGCTTCGACGACTCGCTCGACGTGGTCGGCGTGCACGCGGTCGGCGGTGTGATCGGCTCGCTGCTCATCGGCTTCTTCGCCACCGGCCACGTCGGCCAGACCGCCCGGGGCCTCTTCTACGGCGGCGGGTTCGGCCAGCTCGGCAAGCAGGCGATCGGTGTCGCCGCCGTCGCGGCCTTCTCCTTCGTGATCTCCTGGTTGCTCGGCCAGGCGATCAACAAGACCATCGGCTTCCGGGTCTCCGAGGACGTCGAGGTGGCGGGCATCGACCAGGCCGAACACGCCGAGTCGGCGTACGACTTCAGCGCGGTGGGCGCCAGCCTGGCCCGCGCGCTGAGCACGCCCGCCCACACCGCCGTGTCCACCGTGCCCGCCGAGAAGAAGACTGAGGTCGACGCCTGATGAAGCTCATCACCGCGGTCGTCAAGCCGCACCGCCTGGAAGACGTGAAGACCGCGCTGCAGGCCTTCGGAGTCCAGGGACTGACCGTCACCGAGGCCAGCGGCTACGGCCGCCAGCGCGGCCACACCGAGGTCTACCGGGGCGCGGAGTACACCGTCGACCTGGTCCCCAAGGTGCGGATAGAGGTCCTGGTCGAGGACGACGCCGCCGAGGACGTGATCGAGGTCCTGGTGAAGGCCGCCCGGACCGGCAAGATCGGCGACGGCAAGGTCTGGAGCGTCCCGGTCGACACCGCCGTCCGGGTCAGGACCGGCGAACGCGGTCCCGACGCTCTCTAGTCCCGCTTCTCCACCTTGGTCCTCGGCGGACCTGCGCCCCCGGGCCGCAGGTCCGCCGGAGGCGTATCCGGACAGGCTCGTACGACGGACGGGGAACCCGAAGTGACGACCGCAGACCGCCCCTCTGACGCAGACCGCCCCTCGGACGGAGGCCGCAGCGCCGACGACAGCCGTCCCTCCGACTACGCATCCGCCCGGGACCGGCTGCTCGCCGAGCCCGGCGAGAGCGGCGCCGCCCGCCGGAAGGCGCTCGCCCGGCTGGCGGACGGCTGGCTCGCAGGGCTGTTCTCGACGGCCGGCGCTCCGTCGGGCACGGCCCTGGTGGCCGTCGGCGGCTACGGTCGCGGCGAACTCTCCCCGCGCAGCGACCTGGACGTCCTGCTGCTGCACCAGGGCGCGGTCGGCAGCTCGCTGCCCGAGCGGATCTGGTACCCGGTCTGGGACAGCGGTGTCGCGCTCGACCACTCGGTGCGCACCCTCGGCGAGGCCCGCAAGGTCGCCGCCGAGGACCTCAAGGCACAGCTGGGCCTGCTCGACGCCCGCCATCTGGCCGGCGACCCGGCGCTGACCGCCGCGCTGCGCTCGGCCGTCCTCGCCGACTGGCGGGCCGCCGCGCCCAAGCGGCTGCCCGAGCTGCACGAGCTCTGTGCCGAACGGGCCGAGCGCCACGGGGAGTTGGCCTTCCTGCTGGAGCCGGACCTGAAGGAGGCCAAGGGCGGTCTGCGCGACGTGGTCGTGCTCGACGCGATCGCCGCGACCTGGCTCGCCGACGCACCCCGGGACGGCCTGGCGGACGCCGCCGCCCGGCTCGCCGACGTCCGCGACGCGCTGCACCTCACCACCGGCCGGGCCACCGAACGGCTCGGCCTGCACGACCAGGACCAGGTGGCGGCCCGGCTCGGCGTGCTGGACGCCGACATCCTGCTGCGCCAGGTCTACGAGGCCGCCCGCACCATCGCCTACGCCGGGGACGTGACCTGGCGGTCCGTCGAACGGATTCTGGCCGCACGCGGGAGCAGGGGCCGCCGGGCCGTCCGGCTGGCCTTCCCGTTCACCGGCGCCGGCCGCGGCACCGGCGCGGTGGCGCGCGGCGCCGTCGAGCGCCGCCCGCTCGCCGAGGGCGTGGTCGAACAGGACGGTGAGGCGGTGCTGGCCCAGGCCGCCCGTCCGGCCCAGGACCCGGTGCTGCCGCTGCGCGCGGCCGCCGCGGCCGCACAGGCCGGGCTGACCGTCTCGTACGCCACCGTGCGCCGGCTGGCCGCCGAGGCCCGGCCGCTGCCGGTGCCCTGGCCGGACGAGGCGCGCGAGCAGCTGATCACCCTGCTGGGCGCGGGGGAGTCCTGCCTCCCGGTCTGGGAGGCGTACGAGGCCGAGGGGCTGATCACCCGGCTGCTGCCGGACTGGGAGCGGGTCCGCTGCCGCCCGCAGCGCAACGCCGTGCACCGCTGGACGGTGGACCGGCACCTGGTCGAGACGGCCGTCCGGGCCGCCGCGATGACCCGGCGGGTGGCCCGGCCCGACCTGCTGCTGGTCGCGGCGCTGCTGCACGACCTGGGCAAGGGCTGGCCGGGCGACCACTCGGAGGCGGGCGAGGTGATCGTCCGGGACGTCGCCGTCCGGATGGGCTTCGACAAGGCGGACACCGAGACCCTGGCGCTGCTGGTGCGGCACCATCTGACGCTGGTCGACACCGCGACCAGGCGCGATCCGGACGACCCGGCCACCGTCGCCCTGATCGCGGGGGTGGTCGGCACGCTGCCCCGCCTGGAGCTGCTGCACGCGCTGACCGAGGCCGACGCCACCGCGACCGGCCCCGCCGCCTGGACCGGCTGGCGGGCCTCCCTGGTAGCCGGTCTGGTCGCCCGGGTGGCCGACCGGTTGGAGGGCGCCCCCGGCTACCCGGCCGACGCGGACCCGACGGCGGAGCAGGAGCGGCTGGCCGTGGAGGCCGCCCGTGGCGACGGGCCGGCGCTCTCGCTGCTCGCCCAGGCGGCACCGGGCGACTTCACCGCCGAGCCGATGGGCGTCGAGCTGACCCTGGCCATCCCCGACCAGCCGGGTCTGCTCGGCACGGTGGCCGGTGTGCTGGCCCTGCACCGGCTGACCGTCCGGGCGGCGGGCCTGCGTGAGCTGGACCCGATCGGCGCCGGGCCCGTCCTGCTGCTCTCCTGGACGGTCGCCGCCGAGTACGGCGAACTCCCCGAGGCCGCCAGGCTCCGGGCCGACCTGCGCCGGGCCCTGGACGGTTCGCTGGACGTGGCCCGCAAGCTCGCCGAGCGGGACGCGGCGGCCCCGCGCCGCCGGGGCGTCCCCACCCCGCCGCCGGTGGTCAGCGTCGCCCCGGGCGCCTCGTCCAGCGCGACCATCCTGGAGATCCGCGCCCACGACGCCCCCGGCCTGCTGCACCGGATCGGCCGGGCGCTGGACGCCGCGGGCGTCCGGGTCCGCACCGCCCACGTCAGCACGCTGGGCGCGGACGCCGTCGACGCCTTCTACGTCACCGATCCGGCGGGCCTGGCGCTCACCCCCGACCGGGCCCGGGAGGTGGCGGCGCAGGTGCAGGCGGCACTGGGCTGAGCCGGGGGAGCGGCCCGGTCGTGAGCCGCCCGGGCGGCTCTGCGAGGATCCCTGGCCATGACCACCAAGATCCGCCGCTCGGCGGGAACCAAGACCCTCTCCGATGTCCTCCTCTCGGCGTTGCGCGGACGGCGTTTCAGTACGGAGCAGGACCTCGCGGACCTGCGCGAGGGCACCACGCTCAAGGTGCTGTGCATGAGCACGACGCTCGGCACGGTCAAGATGCTGTCCGTCGGCAAGGGCCGCAAGATCCCGCACCTCTCCTCCGGTCACCTGCTCCTCGCGGCGGACCGGATCACCTGGCAGAACAAGGCGTCCAACGAGATCGTCGCCGTCCAGGGGCCGTTCGCCCTGACGCCGTCGGAGAAGAAGACGGCGCACTGGAAGTTCGCCCGCTTCGACCTGGTGGCGGCCGGTCAGCAGCACGTGGTCGTGATCCCCAAGGCCGATGTCGCGCTGGTCACCCAGGTGCTGGAGGCGGCCGGCAGCTGAGCTGCTCCGCCCCGGGTGGAGACCGTACGGGGGACGGCCGGATACCCTGGGGGCGACGACCGTACCCATACCGATGCCGCAAGGGACCCGCGACCGACGTGTTCGACACTCTTTCCGATCGCCTCGCAGCGACGTTCAAGAACCTCCGGGGCAAGGGCCGCCTCAGTGAGGCGGACATCGACGCCACCGCCCGCGAGATCCGGATCGCCCTCCTTGAGGCGGACGTTGCGCTCCCCGTGGTGCGGGCCTTCATCAAGCAGGTCAAGGACCGGGCGCTGACCGCCGAGGTCTCCGGTGCGCTGAACCCCGCCCAGCAGATCATCAAGATCGTCAACGAGGAGCTCATCAGCATCCTCGGCGGCGAGACCCGACGGGTCCGGTTCGCCAAGACCGGCCCGACCGTGATCATGCTGGCGGGCCTTCAGGGCGCCGGCAAGACCACGCTCGCGGGCAAGCTCGGCCACTGGCTGAAGTCCCAGAAGCACACCCCGCTGCTGGTCGCCTGCGACCTCCAGCGCCCCAACGCCGTCACCCAGCTGAACGTGGTGGCCGACCGGGCCGGTGTGGCGTTCTTCGGCCCCGAGCCGGGCAACGGCGTCGGCGACCCGGTGAAGGTCGCCCGGGACGCGATCGAGTACGCCAAGCAGAAGCAGTACGACGTCGTCATCGTCGACACCGCCGGCCGTCTGGGCATCGACGCCGAGCTGATGCAGCAGGCCGCGGACATCCGCGCCGCCGTCGACCCGGACGAGGTCCTGTTCGTCGTCGACGCGATGATCGGCCAGGACGCGGTCACCACCGCGCAGGCCTTCCTCGAAGGCGTCGACTTCACCGGTGTGGTGCTCTCCAAGCTGGACGGCGACGCACGCGGCGGGGCGGCGCTCTCGGTCGCACACGTCACCGGCCGTCAGATCATGTTCGCCTCGAACGGCGAGAAGGTCGACGACTTCGACGCCTTCCACCCGGACCGGATGGCCTCGCGCATCCTCGGCATGGGCGACATGCTCTCGCTGATCGAGAAGGCCGAGCAGACCTTCTCGCAGGCCGAGGCCGAGAAGATGGCCGCCAAGCTGCAGAGCGGCGGCGGCAAGGACTTCACGCTCGACGACTTCCTGTCGCAGCTGGAGCAGGTCCAGAAGATGGGCTCGATCTCCAAGCTGCTCGGGATGCTGCCCGGCATGGGGCAGATCCGCGAGCAGATCAACAACATCGACGACAAGGACGTCAACCGCGTCGGCGCGATCATCAAGTCGATGACCCCGGCCGAGCGGACCGACCCGAAGATCATCAACGGCTCGCGCCGGCTGCGCATCGCCAAGGGTTCCGGCGTCGGCGTCGGCGAGGTCAGCAACCTGGTCGAGCGGTTCTTCGACGCCCGCAAGATGATGTCCGCGATGGCCTCCGGCAAGGGCATGCCCGGCATGCCGGGGATCCCGGGCATGGGCGGCGGGGCGAAGAAGTCCGGCAAGAAGGCCCAGCCCGCCAAGGGCCGCAAGAAGTCCGGCAACCCGCTGAAGCGCGCGCAGGAGGAGGCGGCCGCCGCCGAGCGCCGGGCGCTCGGCCCGGGCGCCGCGGAGGCACCCGCCCCCGGTGGCGCGTTCGGCCTGGGCGCGGGCAAGGGCCCGGCCGACTTCGAGCTCCCCAAGGAGTTCAAGGACCTGCTCTGATCCACCCGGTGGTCGTCGTGCGGCCCGCCGCCCGGAAGTTCCGGGCGGCGGGCCGCACACATGCCCGATGATGGTGGGGTGCGAGTGACGATCCGGGCGCCGAGGCCCGACGACGTGGTGGCCTACTCCGAAGCGGTCCGGCGGTCCGCCGAGCACATCGGGCGGTGGAACCCGATCGAGCCGGACGCGCTGCCGGAGCTGTTGGAGCGCCAGGGCCCCGGGCTTCGCACCTTCCTGATCGTGGACGAGGCCACTGGCGGCCTGGTCGGCAAGTGCAACGTGGCGAACATCGTGATGGGCCGGTTCTGCAACGGAGCACTCGGCTACGACTCGTACCTGCCGTTCGCCGGCACCGGGATGATGTCCGAGGGCATGCTGCTGGTGCTGGACCAGTGCTTCACCCCGGCCCACCAGGGCGGCCTGGGCCTGCACCGGCTGGAGATCAACGTGCAGCCGGACAACGAGCGTTCGATCGCGATGGCCCGGCGGCTGGGTTTCCGGCACGAGGGGTTCACCCCGCGGATGCTGTTCCTGGACGGCGGCTGGCGGGACCACGAGCGGTTCGCGCTGACCATCGAGGACTGGAAGCCGGCCGAGCGGCGGTAGCGGCGGCCTCCCCCAGCCGTACTCGGATCACCACAGCAGGGGCGCGTGGGGTACCTCCCGCCCGAAGGCCGGGGGAGAACCGCGCGCGCGACCGTGCACTCTCGGCGTGCCCGGGTCGCGCACCGCCACGCGCCCCTGGGGGCCTGGCCGAGGCGTGAGCAGCCGCGCGGTCACGGTCTTCCCGATGCCGCTCGGCGCCCTGCGCGGCCGCGCTCAGCGCAGCTTGTCGCCGACCACGTAGCGGAAGACGTTGGCCATGCGGACGGAGGCGTCCGGGCGGACGTACGGCTGGAGGGCCTCCTCCAGTTCCTTGGCCACCACCGCCTGGCCGGAGTCCTCGACCGCCGTCCGGTACAGCCCGGTGGAGAGCATCCCGCGTACCGCGCTCTCCAGGTCGGCGTAGGCGAACGGGCAGCTGACCAGCCCGCTGCCGGCGGGCCGCAGGGCGGCCCCGGCGAGCAGGGCCTCCAGCGCGCCCGGCCTGCTCAGCGCGAACGGAGCGGACGGCGCGCGCCCGGCGCCGCGGTGGGCCCGGCGGTGCGCCACGTCCAGGACGGAGGCACTCTCGCAGCGCTCCGGCGGCCCCCAGCCGGCCAGCACCACCTGGCCGCCCCGCAGCGTCCGCCGGGCCGCCTCGGCCATCAGCGGGGCGGGGTCCTCGGTGCCGGGGAGCTGGTCGAAAACCGTGACCAGCGAGTGGGCCGTGCGGGGGAGAGCGGTGGCCGTGCGCTCCCCGTGCGCCTCGTACCCGTCGGCCGACACCGGCAGGCCGCGCCCCTGCGCGAGCTCGCGCAACTCGGTCTCCGGCTCGGCTCCGGACACCTGCGCGCCGCGCTCGGCCGCGAGCAGCAGAGCCAGCCCCGAGCGGCAGCCGAGGCCGAGCAGACTGGTGGCCGGTCCTACCTCCAAACGGTCGTAGACGGCCTGGTAGAGCGGTACGAGCATGCGTTCCTGGATCTCGGCCCAGTCCCGCGCCCGGCTGTGCGCGCCACCACCGCCGTGGGTGCGTGGTCGCTGTGCCGTCGTGCCGCCCACCTGTGTCGAAGCCATCGCGGCCTCCCATCCGGTCCGTGGACCTGTTGCCTCCGGACCCCCCAGCTGTCCCGCCCCACCTCCAGCGAACCCTGGCTCGCCCCCGGCGTCCAGAGGGGTGCAAGGAGGTATCCGCGCGCGGCGGGCGTGCGCCCCCGTGCGCGCTCCCGGCCGGCCCACCTGTCCCGGCCCCGGCCGGATTCACAGTCAGGGCCCCGATCCCCGTACCATCTGCCCCATGGCCAAGGCACCCGTTCTCACCCCCCAGGCGGACGACTTCCCGCGCTGGTACCAGGACCTCATCAACAAGGCCGAGCTGGCCGACAACGGTCCGGTGCGGGGCACCATGGTCATCCGGCCGTACGGCTACGGCCTGTGGGAGCGGATGCAGCAGGAGATGGACGCGCGGATCAAGAAGGCCGGCGCGCAGAACGCCTACTTCCCGATGTTCATCCCGCAGTCCTACCTCACCAAGGAGGCCGAGCACGTCGAGGGCTTCGCCCCCGAGCTCGCGGTGGTCACCCACGGCGGCGGCAAGGAGCTGGACGAGCCGATCGTCGTCCGGCCGACCTCCGAGACGATCATCAACGAGTACTTCTCCAAGTGGGTGCAGAGCCACCGCGACCTGCCCCTGCTGATCAACCAGTGGGCCAACGTGGTCCGCTGGGAGCTGCGCCCCCGCGTCTTCCTGCGCACCACCGAGTTCCTCTGGCAGGAAGGCCACACGGCCCACGCCACGTACGAGGACGCCACCAAGTACGCCTCGATGATCCACACGGACGTCTACGGCGACTTCATGACCAACATCCTGGGCATCGACGTGGTGCTCGGCCGCAAGACCGCCAAGGAGCGCTTCGCCGGCGCCATCAACACCCTCACCCTTGAGGCGATGATGGGCGACGGCAAGGCACTGCAGATGGGCACCAGCCACGAGCTGGGCCAGAACTTCGCCAAGGCGTTCAACACCACGTACCAGCTGCAGGGCGCCGAGCGCGAGTTCGTCTGGCAGACCTCCTGGGGCGTCTCGACCCGGATGGTCGGCGGCCTGATCATGTCGCACGGCGACGACAACGGCCTGCGCGTCCCGCCGCGGCTGGCGGCCGTCCAGGCCGTCGTGCTCGCGATCAAGGGTGACGACGCGGTGATCGCCAAGGTCCGCGAGATCGGCGCCCAGCTGGAGGCGGCCGGTGTCCGCGTCGTGGTCGACGACCGCACCGACACCCCGTTCGGCCGCCGCGCGGTCGACTGGGAGCTCAAGGGCGTACCGCTGCGCATCGAGGTCGGCCCGCGCGACCTGGAGAACGGGACGGCCATGCTGGCCCGCCGGATCTCCGGTGGCAAGGAGCCGGTCTCGATCGACGGTCTGGCCGCCCTGCTGCCCGGGATCCTGGAGGAGGACCAGGCCCTGCTGCTCCGCCAGTCCCGCGAGCGCCGCGAGTCGCGCACGGTCGAGGTCAAGACGATCGAGGAGGCCGCCGAGGCCGCCGCGACCGGCTGGGGCCGGATCTCCTGGGCCGATCTCGGCCCGGAGGGCGAGGCCAAGCTCGCCGAGCAGGGCGTCTCGGTGCGGTGCATCGTCGCGGCCGACGGCTCGGTGCCGCTGACCGACGACCAGGACGGCAACGTCGCGATCGTGGCGCGCGCATACTGAGCCGTCGCCCGGACGTACCGAGCCGTCGCCCGGACGGTCGCGTTCGGACTGTCGCGGCCGGATGGCCTCGGGCGGACGCTTTCGGCCGAACGGTGCCGCCCGACCTGACGGTCGGTCGGCCGGTGTGCGGGGAGGTTCGCCCCGCTATCCGGTTCGCCGGTTGTTCGGATCGACTTCCCTCGTGGTTCGTCAGCGGTCCATCCCTGACTTGTGGATGGACCGCTGAGGCGAAGGTGAGTCGCTCTTTGCGCCACTGCGGTCCGATTGTTCTACTTCCCGTCCACTCTTCCGAGAGGCTACTGACGGGTCAACTGCCGGTCCTGCTGAACTAGCGGTACGGTATACGGCCCGTGGCCCTGTCAATTTCGATGCGGCTGCGGGCCGTTCGCTGTGGGAGTCGGACACGTCCCGGGGCGATGCCGAGAGGCCGGCGAGATTCGCTGGGCCCAGAGTTGCAGGGGGTTGGTCTTGCGTCAGATCCGAGCAGCGCAATTTACGCACGACAGTGCATTCCTGAGAGTTCGCTGGGAATTCCCGGCGATGGGGAACTCGCGGAACATCGGCTCTCACTCCATCGTTGGTATAGCGTGAGCACGACACAGCCTCTCGTCCTGGCGGCCGAACTGGCCGCCGCCTGGAGCGACATCCAGGCCCATCATCAGGACCTCCCCGACCTCGCCTCGCCCGAGGCACTGATCGGCGAGTCCTCCTCGGCCTGCGGCACCCGGCTCGGTTTCGAGCGGCTGCTGCACGAGGCCGCACACGGACTGGCCGCCGCGCGCGACATCCGTGACACCTCGCGAGCCGGGCGCTACCACAACCGCCGCTTCCTGCTGCTCGCCTCCGAGCTCGGGCTGGCCCACCCGATCGAGCCGCATGCCAGTAGCGGCTTCTCCCAGGTGACCATGCTCATCGAGACGCAGGAGCGCTACGCGCCGACCATCGAGCGGCTGGAGCGCGCCCTCGGCGCACACCAGCTGGCGGTCGCGGGCGAAGGCGCGCACCGCAGCTTCCGGGGGCCGGCCGCCAGACACGGTTCGTCCGGCGGCGGGGTCCGGGTCAAGGCGGTCTGCGGCTGCGGCCGCAACGTCCGGGTGGTGCCCTCGGTGCTCGCCCAGGCGTCGATCGTCTGCGGCGCCTGCCAGCAGCCGTTCCGGATCTCCTGATCCTGGCCGCCCCGGCGGCCCGGTCGGTACCCGCTCCACCCGCACCGCCCGTACCGCCTGCGTTTCCGATACCACCCGCTCCACCCGCACCGGCTCCGGTGCTGCTCCACCGCTCGGCTCGTCACCGCTCCACGTTCGACCGCTTCACCGCTCGGCTCGTCACCGCTCCACGTTCGACCGCTTCACCGCTCGGCTCGTCACCGCTCCATGTTGCACTGCTCCACCGCTCGACCGAGGCTTGGCTCAACCGGGGGCGTCAGCCCTCGGTCGAGCTGACCCGGTCCCGCCGGGGCGCCCGGTGTACCGACTCCCGGGTCGTCCGGCCTCCCGGTCAGGGTGTCCGGCGTGTGTATGGCAGAATGGACAGCTGAGTACTCGGCAGCCGAGACAGGACCCCTCTCTCCTACGGCTGGCGTGTCCCTTGAGCAGCCGCCTCCGCAACCCCACGCGGTGCAGTGGCCGCTCACCCACGTCAATACCAGGAGAACCCACTCCCGTGGCAGTCAAGATCAAGCTCAAGCGTCTCGGCAAGATTCGCGCCCCGCACTACCGCATCGTCATCGCCGACTCGCGCACCAAGCGTGACGGTCGCGCGATCGAGGAGATCGGCATCTACCAGCCGACCTACGACCCCTCGAAGATCGAGGTCGACTCCGACCGCGCCCAGTACTGGCTGTCCGTCGGCGCCCAGCCGACCGAGCCGGTTCTCGCCATCCTCAAGCTGACCGGCGACTGGCAGAAGTTCAAGGGCCTGCCGGCCCCGGCGCCGCTCAAGGTCGCCGAGCCGAAGGTCACCGACTTCAGCCACCTCTTCGCGAAGGCCGTCGCGGGCTTCGAGGACAGCACCACCGGTGTTGCCATCACCCCGAAGGCCAAGAAGTCGGACAAGGTCGAGGCTGACGCCGAGACCACCGAGGCCTGATCGTGATCGAGGACGCCCTGGACCATTTGGTGAAGGGCATCGTCGAGCACCCCGACGAGGTGCAGGTGCGCTCGCGCAACCTGCGTCGGGGTAACACCATCGAGGTGCGCGTGCACCCCGATGACCTCGGCAAGGTGATCGGCCGGGGCGGCCGGACCGCGCGCGCTCTGCGCACGGTGGTCGGCGCTCTCGGCGGTCGCAACGTCCGGGTCGACCTGGTCGATGTGGACAGCATTCACTGACGCTCAGCCGTCAGTCTTGGGCCGGTCGGGACGCTTGTCGTCCTGGCCGGCCTTTTTATCTTTCCGGTTTTCCGGGTCCGCCGGTCCGCCGGTCCTCCCGCTGCCCGATTCAGAGGCGGCGGGCCCTGGAGCTCCGTTCCTTCCGGGCCGTCCCGTTCCGATGGCCCGTACCTTGTCCCGTCCCGCGTCCCGTTCCGGTACAGCGCAACTTCAGGAGAGCGATCACCGTGCAGCTCGTCGTCGGCAAGATCGGCCGCGCCCACGGCATCAAGGGTGACGTCAGCGTCGAGGTCCGCACCGACGAGCCGGAGCTCCGGCTCGGCCCGGGAGCGGTGGTGCTCACCGACCCCGCGTCCGCCGGGCCGCTCACCGTCGCGTCCGGCAAGGTCCACAGCGGCCGGCTGCTGCTCCACTTCGCCGGGGTCGACGACCGCAACGCAGCCGAAGCGCTGCGCGGCACGATTCTGATCGCCGAGGTCGACCCGGAGGAGACCCCGGACGACCCGGACGAGTACTACGACCACCAGCTGATCGGCCTCGACGTGGTCATGCTGGACGGCACCCTCGTCGGCGAACTCGCCGAGGTCATCCACCTCCCGTACCAGGACCTGCTGCTCGTCCGGCGGCCCGACGACAGCGAGGTGCTGGTGCCCTTCGTCGAGCGGATCGTGCCGACCATCGACCTGGAGAACCAGCGCGCCGTCATCGACCCGCCGCCCGGGCTGATCGACCCGGACCAGGCCGAGACCGACCGCGGCGACGGGGACGGGACCGGCTCCGGTTCCGATGTTGGAGAGGGTGCCGACGGCGCCGCCGGTGACGTGAAGGGCGACGCGTGAGCGAGATGCGGATCGACGTCGTCACGATCTTCCCCGAGTACCTGGAGCCGTTGAACGTCTCCCTGGTCGGCAAGGCGCGCGCCCGGGGGCAGCTCGACGTGCACCTGCACGACCTGCGCGGCTGGACGACCGACATCCACCGCACCGTCGACGACACCCCGTACGGCGGTGGGCCCGGCATGGTGATGAAGCCCGAGCCGTGGGGGGCCGCGCTGGACGCCGTGCTCGCCCAGGGCCCGGAGGGGACCGTGCCCACCCTGGTGGTGCCGACGCCGAGCGGTCGGCCGTTCACCCAGGAGCTGGCCCAGGAGCTGGCCGGACAGCCCTGGCTCGCCTTCGCCCCCGCCCGGTACGAGGGGATCGACCGCCGGGTGATCGAGGAGGCGGCCGACCGGATGCCGGTGGTCGAGGCGTCGATCGGTGACTACGTGCTGGCCGGCGGCGAGGTCGCGGTCCTGGTGATGGTCGAGGCGATCGCCCGGCTGCTCCCCGGCGTGCTGGGCAACGCGGAGTCGCACCGGGACGACTCCTTCGCCCCCGGCGCGATGGCCGATCTGCTGGAGGGCCCGGTCTACACCAAGCCCGCCGAGTGGCGCGGACGAGAGGTGCCGGAGGTGCTGCTCAGCGGTCACCACGGCAAGATCGCCCGGTGGCGCCGCGACCAGGCCTTCGCCCGCACGCTCGCCAACCGGCCCGACCTGGTCGAGCGCTGGCAGAACGGCACCTTCGACAAGAAGGACCGTGAGGCGCTCAGCATCCTCGGTCTGCTCTGGGACGAGCAGCTCGGCCGATTTCGGTCTGCGGTCGAAGCTGTGGAAGAATAGGCGACTGTTGTCTGCCGTTGGGCTCCTCCTGTAGGGGTCAGTGGCCCGGTGCCCCCGCCACGGGGGGATCACCGCCAGCCGATTCGGCCCGCAGCGCACCCCATTGTGACGAAATTCCGTAGGCGGCCCGTGGCGTCTGCGATGGAGAGCATCATGAGCAACAAGCTCGCTGCTGTCGACGCGGCATCGCTGCGCACCGACATTCCGGCCTTCCGCGCCGGTGACACCCTGAAGGTCCACGTCCGGGTCATCGAAGGCAACCGCTCTCGTGTCCAGCTCTTCCAGGGCGTTGTCATCCGTCGCCACGGCTCGGGTGTCGGCGAGACCTTCACCGTCCGCAAGGTGAGCTTCAACGTCGGCGTGGAGCGTACCTTCCCGGTGCACACCCCGGTCGTCGAGAAGATCGAGGTCGTCACCCGTGGTGCGGTTCGCCGCGCCAAGCTGTACTACCTGCGTGACCTTCGCGGCAAGGCCGCGAAGATCAAGGAGAAGCGCGACCGCTGATCCGCTGACCTCCGGCCTGTCCGGGGGTTCAGTACGCTCGGACCGGGCTGAGCGCCTTAGGGATAAGCTCAGCCCCGATGAGCACGCACGAGCCACTCGCGGACCGCGACGGCAGTCCCGCACCTTCGGGTGCGGACTCGCCGTCGCGGTCCGCGTTCGTGTCCGGGGCGCTTGTCGGTCCGTCCGGCGGTTTGTCCGGCGGTCCGTCTGCTGTTCCGTCCGGCGATCCGACGGCGGCTCCGGCGCGGAGCGGCCCGCTGCCGGGCGCGCCCGGCGCGCCCGCGGGGGATTCGCCCGACGTGGAGGTGCCCGGAGCGGATGCGCCCGAGGTCGAAGAGCCCGCAGCTGGACAGCCTGGGGTTGAAGAGTCTGGGGTTGAAGAGCCTGGGGTCGAAGGGCCGAGCCGGTTCTCACGTGATCTCCTCCTGCTCCTCGGGATCTGCCTGCTGGTACTACTGCTGGTCAACGCATTCGTCGCCCGGCCTTTCGCCGTGCCGTCCGGCTCGATGGAGAACACCCTCCGCCCCGGTGACCGTGTGCTGGTGAACCAGCTCGCGTACGACTTCGGCGGGCATGTGCGCCGGGGGGACGTGGTGGTCTTCGACGGCACCGGCTCCTTCCTGCCGTACGCCGCCGAACCGTCGGCCCCGAAGCGCCTCCTGAGCGCCCTCGGGCTGGCCTGGGGCGACAACTCGGTCTACGTGAAACGCGTGATCGGTATCGGTGGGGACCGGGTGACCTGCTGCGGGACGGACGGGCGGATCCGGGTCAACGGTGTGCCGCTGGACGAGTCCGCCTACCTCTTTCCCGGTGACGTCCCTTCGCAGGTGCCGTTCGACATCGTGGTCCCGGCGGGGAAGCTGTGGATGATGGGCGACCATCGGAGCAACTCCCGGGACTCCCGCGACCACCTGGGCGAGCCCGGGGGCGGCTTCGTGCCGGAGGGCAAGGTGATCGGGCGGGCGGACTGGCTGGTCTTCCCGTTCGGCCGCTGGCGCGGGCTCGACCGGCCCGCAGGATTTGCCGCAGTGGGTCCGGTGGGCGCGGCAGAGGGGACGGGTGGCCATGGGGAGCCGCGGTAGGGGCCGGTCCGCCGACCCCGCCATAGGCGAGCCCGCCGGAGCCGATCGGGGTGCTGCTGACACCACTGCGGGGCGCTTCGCGTCCGCCGGTACGGAGTCGGACGCCGGACAGGCGGCCGGACAAGCAGCCGGACCTGGGGCCCGGGCGGGGGTGGGCCCGGGAGGGCCGGAGCACCGGGTCGCCGCCCGGGGGCGGGCGGACCGGCGGCGGACGGCGCGCAGGGCGCAGCGACGGCGACGGCACTCGCTGCTGCGCGATCTGCCGGTCATCGCGGTGGTCGCGCTGCTGGTCGCGCTCGTCCTGAAGACCTTCATGGTCCAGGTCTTCGTCATCCCGTCCGGATCGATGGAGCAGACGATCCAGATCGGCGACCGGGTACTGGTCGACAAGCTCACGCCCTGGTTCGGCAGCGAGCCGGTCCGGGGCGACGTGGTGGTCTTCAAGGATCCCGGTGGCTGGTTGGAGTCGGATCACGGTCGCTCCTCGGACGGTCCGGTGCTGGGTGCGCTGAAGACGGCGTTCTCGTCCGTGGGGCTGCTGCCCTCCGACGACGAGCAGGATCTGATCAAGCGGGTGATCGGTGTGCCCGGGGACACCGTCGTGTGCTGCGACGCCCAGGGGCGGCTCACGGTGAACGGCACGCCGCTGGACGAGAGCTACCTCGCGGCGGGCAACGTGCCGTCGAGGCAGCCGTTCAAGGTGACGGTGCCGGCCGGGAGGTTGTGGGTGATGGGAGACCATCGTGACGTCTCCGCCGACTCCCGCTACCACATGGCGAACCCCGGCGAGGGGACGATCCCGATGGGGAACGTGGTCGGCCGGGCGTTCGTGATCGCCTGGCCGGTCCAGCGGATCCGTCAACTCGGTGTACCCGCCTCACTCTCCTCGTTGCCGGTGCGTACTGTGGCGTCCGCCGGGGGCGCTCCGCTGATTCGCACCTCCGGTGCGGGCCGCTTCGGAGCCGGTTCCGGATCAGCCGCGGTCAGCCCGGATCCTGCGGAACCTCCGCTCGTTATGGGTGTGTTGGGCGTCATTCCGTTCGTCGTTCGACCGAGGCCGGCCCGGGCCCGGCACGGACGGTCCACCGGCCCGCCACCTGCTGTCCCGTGTGGGAGCAGGGGCGGAACGGCCGGGAGTGATAGAGAAGTGCTGGAGTGCTCGGTATACCGTCCGGTTGCCTCCGAAGGCTGCGCTGGTGTCAGGTGTGCCCATGGCGGGCAGTCCTGAGGCGGGTTGACGGTCGGCCACAGAGCGTGGTGCCCGCTGTGCGGCACTGGTGAGAGCGGACGTTCAGGCGTCCGCACAGCAGGGAGGAGATGTTGTGGGGGATCTGGTGATCGGCGCCCGCTCAGGGGGCCCTGAGCCCGAGGGCGTCGGCGGCGGTACGGTCCGGTCCACCGAGTCCGCACAGCTTTCGGAACCTACCGAGGACGGCGTGGCCGCGAACGCGGCCGACGGCTCCGACGGAGGCTCCGGTCAGCTGGGCGGTCCACTGGGTGGGGCCTCGGGCGAGGCTGCGGGTGACGCCGGAACAGGCCGGCCGAAGAAGGAGCAGAAGCAGCGCTCCTTCTGGAAGGAGCTGCCGATTCTGATCGGCATCGCTCTGATCCTGGCTTTGGTGATCAAGACTTTCTTCGTCCAGGCGTTCTCCATTCCGTCGGGGTCGATGCAGAACACGCTGCAGATCGGCGACCGGGTCCTGGTGGACAAGCTCACGCCCTGGTTCGGCGCCGAGCCGGAGCGCGGGGACGTGGTGGTCTTCCACGACCCGGGAGGCTGGTTGGACGGCGAGTCCACGCCGCCGAACAACAACGCGTTCGTCCGTGGTGTCCAGGACGTCCTCAGCTTCATCGGGCTGATGCCGTCGGTGAACGAGAAGGACCTGATCAAGCGGGTCATCGGAGTCGGCGGGGACACTGTCGAGTGCGAGGGCACCGGGCCGGTCAAGGTCAACGGTGTCGCGCTCAACGAGCCCTACATCTTTCCGGGCAACACCCCCTGCGGTGACAAGCCGTTCGGTCCGGTCAAGGTGCCGAAGGGCGCTCTCTGGGTGATGGGCGACCACCGAGGCGACTCGTTGGACTCCCGGTTCCACCAGGACCAGCCCGGTGGCGGCTCGGTGCCGGTGGGCAACGTGATCGGGCGGGCCTTCGTGGTCGCCTGGCCGCTCGGTGACTGGGCGACGCTGCCGGTGCCCGACACCTTCGGCCAGAAGGGCCTGGCCTCGGCCGCGCTGCCCGTCGCGCCGCCGGTCGCCGGGGCGGCTCTCGCGGTGCCGGCGGTCTGGTGGCTCCGGAGGTCTCGCCGCTGATCGTGGCCGACTCTGCCGTCGGCTCTTGCGCGGGTCGTGGTACTGGCGAGTAATCTGCTCGCACGTGCCACGGCCCGTCGGCTTTTCCGGCCTCGGCGCGGCGCACTCGTGCGGAGCGCGGGCAGATCAGGAACGGACGGTGGCGATGAGCAGCGTGGTGGAGCGGTCGGCCCCGGCGCCGGCCGAGGTGAGAACTCGCCGCAGTGCGGCGGCCCTGCTGCAGGGCCTGGTCATCGGGCTCGGCTTCGTGATGCTGGTCGGAGGTTTCGGCGTGATCGCCGTGAACTACCGGCCGTACCGGATCCCGACGGCCTCGATGACCCCGACGCTGAACCCCGGTGACACCGTCCTGGGGCGCAAGGTGAGCGGCGGTGCGGTCGGCCGGGGGGACATCGTGGTCTTCCACGACCCGCTCTGGGGTGCGGACACGCTGGTCAAGCGGGTCGTCGCGGTCGGCGGGGACACGGTGGCCTGCTGTGACGCCCAGCACCGGCTGACGGTGAACGGCACGCCGGTCGACGAGCCGTACGTGCACACGCAGCTGGTCGACAGCACCCGGTACAGCGTCACGGTGCCGCCCGGCCGGATCTTCCTGCTGGGCGACAACCGGACGAACTCGCAGGACTCCCGGCGCCATCTCGACCTGTCGGGTGGCACGGTCGCCGCCACGGACGTGGTCGCCAGGGTGGAGGGGACCGTCTGGCCGTTCAGCCGGGTGGGTACGAATCGGCGTGCGGCGGCTTTCGACGGTCTCGGCGGCCCGGTCGCGGCCGGGGCCGGACCGCTGGAGCCCGCGGCGTACGGCATGGCCGGCGGAGCGGTGCTGATCGTGCTGGCCTCGGCGGTCGGCGGGATGGTCTCGGCGGGCCGTTGGCTGCGAACGCGGCGGCGCGCCTGACCCGGCCGGTGAGCCCGGGTGCGCGCATGGCCGGGCCGGGGGCAGCGCGCGCTGCCTCGTGCGGGGCACGTGGCAAGGTCCGGACACGGAGGTGACGGGGATGGCAGTCCAGCGGCGACGGGCGGCGCGCGTCCTGCTCCTGGACGGATCGGATCGGATCCTCCTCCTACGCGGGACGGATCCGGCGGTGCCCGAGGTGACCTGGTGGATCACCCCGGGCGGCGGCTTGGAACCCGGCGAGGGGCCGCGCGAGGCCGCGATGCGCGAACTCGCTGAGGAGACCGGGCTGCTGGACGTCGAGCTGGGTCCGGTGGTGGCGTACGACACGGTGTCCTTCTCCTTCCAGGGGCAGCGCTACGAGCAGGAACAGCGGTTCCTTCTGGCCCGCACCCGGGCGGACGGGGCGAGCGTCTCCGGGAGCGGCCTCCCGGAGACGGGACCCGCCGGGACCGGTCTTCCCGGGGTCGATCTTTCCGAGGTCGATCTTTCCGAGGGCGGCCTCGTCGGGCGGGCCGGCTCGGGCGGCGCGCAGGAGCATGCCCTGCTGCTGACCGCCCGGTGGTGGACTGTGGTGCAATTGCGGGCCACCGAGGAGACGGTGTACCCGATCGGTCTGGCCGATTTCCTGGGCCGGCTGCTGGTGGACGGGCCGCCAGTCCAGCCGGTAAGGCTCTCCGGACGGGCGGGGTGGTCCACAATGGGGTGGACGTGACGAGTTGAGGGGACGCCTGAATGAGTGCCGAAGACCTCGAGAAGTACGAGACCGAGATGGAGCTGAAGCTCTACCGGGAGTATCGGGACGTCGTCGGCCTGTTCAAATACGTGATCGAGACCGAGCGACGCTTCTATCTCACCAATGACTACGAGTTGCAGGTGCACTCGGTGCAGGGGGAAGTGTTTTTCGAGGTGTCGATGGCGGATGCCTGGGTCTGGGACATGTACCGGCCCGCCCGGTTTGTCCGCAAAGTGCGGGTATTGACCTTCAAGGACGTCAATATCGAGGAACTGGCGAAGAGCGATTTGGAGCTGCCGTCGGACGACGCCTCCTTCGGTAGCTGAGAGTGATCCGACTCCCGGGGCAATGTCCAGAGCCGTGCCCGATTCCCACCCTTTCGGGTGAGGGAAGTTATCCACAGCGCCTGGTTATCCACAGGAAATAGAACTGTCTGGCCCGATCCGTACCGGTACGGCAGCCTCCTGGCACGGAGGTGATGACCGTGCAGAGTTCCAACAACGGCCTGGGCCGCTACGGCGAAGAGGTTGCCGCCCGCTGGCTCGCCGCGGGCGGGCTACGGGTTCTGGAGCGCAACTGGCGCTGCTCGGAGGGAGAACTCGACATCGTCGCGCTGGACGGCGACACGCTCGCCGTCTGCGAGGTGAAGACCCGTTCGGAGCGCGGCTTCCAGCAGCCCAGTGAAGGTATCGACCGCGCGAAGGCGGACCGGCTGCGCCGACTGGCGGAGCGCTGGCTCGGCGAACGCTGGCCCACCCACTTCGCCCGGCTCGCCGGACTGGCGGACGCCGGCCGGGTCGGCCCCGCCGGGTTGAGAGCCACGGGCTCCGCCGCCGCCGGGTCGACTCCCGCCGGGCCGGACCTCGGTGCGTCGGGCCCCGCCGGGCCTGGCGCCGCCGATCCGGACCTCGGCACGCCGTCCGGCTGGACGGTGCCGACGCCGCCCGGGGGTGTGCGGATCGACCTGATCGGGGTGGTCAACCGCCGCAAGGGCCCCGCCGAGGTGGAGCACCTGCGAGGGGCGGTCTGAGATGGCCTTCGCCCGCACCTGTTCGGTGGCCCTCAACGGGGTGGACGGCGTGGTGGTGGAGGTCCAGGCGGACCTCGAACCGGGCGTCGCGGCCTTCGCCCTGGTCGGCCTCCCCGACAAGTCCCTCACCGAGGCACGTGACCGTGTGCGGGCCGCCGTGGTGAACAGCGGCGAGAGCTGGCCCCAGCGGAAGCTGACGGTCGGCCTGAGCCCGGCCTCGGTCCCCAAGAGCGGCAGCGGTTTCGACCTGGCCGTCGCCTGCGCGGTGCTGGCCGCAGCCGAGCGGCTGGATCCGGCCGGGATCGCCGACCTGCTCATCATCGGCGAACTGGGGCTGGACGGCAGGGTCCGCCCGGTACGCGGGGTCCTGCCGTCGGTGCTCGCCGCCGCGGACGCGGGCTACCGGCAGATCGTGGTGGCGCAGCAGACCGCCGCCGAGGCCGCCCTCGTCCCCGGAGTCTCCGTCCTCGGCGTGCGGAGCCTGCGACAGCTGATCGCGATGCTGACCGGCGCGCCGATGCCGGACGAATCGGATGATCCGGTCAGCGGGCGGCGCGATCCGTCGATGGCTGGGCTCCGGCTGCCGGGGGCGGGTATCCGTGCCCTCGCGGCGGAGAAGGCGGCCCAACTGGATCTCTCCGACGTCGCCGGTCAGTACGAGGCCCGGCACGCCCTGGAGATCGCCGCCGCCGGCGGCCACCACCTCTACCTGAAGGGTCCGCCGGGGGCCGGGAAGACGATGCTGGCCGAGCGGCTCCCCGCCCTGCTCCCACCGCTGACCCAGCTGGAGGCGCTGGAGGTGACGGCCGTCCACTCGGTCGCGGGGCTGCTGCCGGTGGACCGGCCGCTGATCGACAGCCCGCCGTACTACGCACCGCACCACTCGGCCACCATGCCCGCGATCGTCGGCGGGGGCAGCGGACTGCCCAGACCGGGGGCGGTCAGCCTGGCCCATCGGGGGGTCCTGTTCCTCGACGAGGCCCCGGAGTTCTCCGTCCGGGTCCTCGACGCGCTCCGCCAGCCGCTCGAATCGGGCGAAGTGATGATCGCCCGCTCGGCCGGGACACTGCGGCTGCCCGCCCGTTTCCAGCTCTGCCTGGCCGCCAACCCGTGCCCCTGTGGCCGGCACTCCAGGAGGGGCGAGGGGTGCGAGTGCACCCCGAGCATGGTGAACCGGTACCAGGCGCGGCTGTCCGGACCGCTGCTGGACCGGGTCGACCTCCAGGTGCAGGTGGCGCCGGTGACCCGGGCCGAACTGATGGGGCCCGAGTGCTCGGCGGAGAGCACCGCCGTGGTGGCGGCCCGCGTCCTGGCGGCTCGCGAGCGGGCGGCCGCCCGCTTCGCGGACACCCCGTGGCGCACCAACGCGGAGGTGCCGGGCCACGCCCTGCGGACGCGTTGGCGCCTCGGGCCGGGGGCGCTCGCCGACGCCGAGTGCGAGCTCGAACGCGGCCTCCTGACGGCCCGGGGGCTCGACCGGGTGCTCAGAGTCGCCTGGACGGTGGCCGACCTGGCCGGCCGTGACCAGCCCGGACGGCTCGACGTACGGACGGCACTGGTCCTGCGGACCGGCGTGCAGCGCGGGTTGCCCGCCGCCGCCTGGACGGCCCGCCCTCGTCACGGCCCGGCCACCGCCCCGGGGCCGGACCCGTAGCGCGCCGGAGCCGCTCGCTGCGGCTGTTAGTTGCACCTGCTCGCCGGACCTGTCCGCCGGAGCGCGGTCCCTCGACCCTGCCCCGGTGCCTGTCTCTCGCAGGCTCCGCCGACAGGTCGGCCGGGCGCACTCGCCGGCAGAGCCCGTCACCCGCCGGACCCACCCTCACCCGCCGGACCCACCCTCACGCGTTGACCCACCGCCACTCATGGAGGCGCAGGTGAACCACGCACGGCCCGTATTCGCCCGGCTCGGATCGGATCCCCCCGCACCCGAGGACCGCCCGCCCGACCCCGTCCGCGAGGCCGAGCGGCGGGCACGCGCCGCGCTCTCCCGGCTGATCGAGCCCGGAGACGCCGTGATCGGCCGGTGGCTCACCCGGGTGAGCGCGACGACGCTGATCGAGGCCGTCCGCGACCACACGGTTCCCGGCTACCTCGATCTGGACGCTGCCCGGCTGGCCGCCTACCGGGCCAGACTGCCGCTGCTGGACCCGGACGCGGACCTGGAGCGGGTCCGTCTCCACAGTGGACGGTTCATCATTCCGGGCGACACCGAGTGGCCGTCCCAGCTGGACGACCTCGGTGACGGCAGGCCGGTCGGGCTGTGGGTCAGGGGCACCGGATCGCTGCGCCTGCTCGCCTTGCGCTCGGTCGCCGTGGTGGGCGCCCGCGCCTGCACCGCCTACGGCGCGCACGTCGCCGGGGAGCTCACCGCGCAGCTGGCGGAACGGGGCTGGGTGGTGGTCTCGGGGGCGGCCTACGGGATCGACGCGGCCGCGCACCGGGGTGCGCTGGCGGTGGGCGGCCTCACCCTCGGGGTGCTCGCCTGCGGGGTCGACATGGCCTACCCGCCCGGCAACGCGGAGCTGATCTCCCGGATCGCCGGGCAGGGCCTGCTGATCAGCGAACTGCCGCCCGGCGAACACCCGAACCGCTTCCGCTTCGTCCTCCGTAACCGGGTCATCGCCGCGCTCACCCGGGGCACCGTCGTCGTGGAGGCCGCGCTGCGCAGCGGCGCGCTGAGCACCGCACGGCGGGCCAGGGACCTCAACCGCCACACCATGGGCGTGGCGGGCCCGGTGACGTCGGAGCTGTCGGCGGGAGTGCACGCCCTGATCCGCAGCGGAGCGGCGACATTGGTCACCGACGCCGCCGAGATCGGCGAGCTGATCGGTGCCATCGGGGACGACCTGGCGCCGCGACACTCCGGGCCGGTGCTGCCCAGGGACTTGTTGGAGCCGGGGGTGGCCCGGGTGCTCGAAGCCGTTCCGGCGACGGCCGAAGGGGCGCCGGTCGAGCGGCTGGCCCAGCGCTCCGGCCTCCCGCCGGACGAAGTCCTGCAGCGGCTCTACGAATTGGGCTCGCTCGGATTCGTCGAGCGCTTCGGGGCGCACTGGCGGTTGGTCCGGGGAGCCTGAGGTCGTCGGGGACGGCGCACGCGAGGCGGCGCGCGCCCCGCTCCACCGGATCGGGCGACGACCGAGTGGCGGTAGCACAATGCAGTGACCTGGTCACGCTACGCTCGCATAGGCTTCCTATCAGCACGTGACTCGGCAGAACGGCGCAGACCAACGTATGCCCACACACATTCCCGGACACAGGGTGACCGGTGGCGTCCGGTCCTCGGGAGGGCCAGGGGCCGAGGCTCGCCCCGCCGCCGATCTCCAGCCGAAGACGCCCCGCGTGCTGGGCCTGGCACGCCAGACCGGCCGGCCCGGCCAGGGCACGAAGGACGAGCTCCCGGCCGCACTAGGGGTGCGCCCACCGGCGGCCCGGCGCGAGGCGGGCACCGGTGCGGCCCCCGGCGCGCCCCCCGGCGTTCCCCGGGCCTCCGCCGACGCCCTGTCCGCCGACCGCGTGCCTGTCGACCGCACGGCACTGGATTCCCTCTGGCGCTCGTACAAGGAGACCGCCGACGCACGCCTGCGCGAGCAGCTGATCCTGCACTACTCACCGCTCGTCAAGTACGTGGCAGGGCGGGTAGGTGTGGGGTTGCCGGCCAACGTGGAGCAGGCGGACTTCGTCTCCTCCGGGATCTTCGGGCTGATCGACGCCATCGAGAAGTTCGACATCGACCGCGCGATCAAGTTCGAGACCTACGCCATCAGCCGGATCCGCGGTGCCATCATCGACGAGCTCCGGGCCCTGGACTGGATCCCGCGCTCGGTCAGGCAGAAGGCCAAGGCCGTCGAGCGCACCTACGCCACCTTGGAGGCCCGGCTGCGCCGCACGCCGCACGAGCCCGAGGTGGCGGCCGAGATGGGCATCGCGATCGAGGATCTGCACGCCATCTTCAGCCAGCTCTCGCTGGCCAACGTGGTGGCGCTCGACGAGCTGATGCACCCCGCGGGGGAGGGCGGCGACCGCCTGAGCCTGATGGACACGCTGGAGGACATCGGCGCCGACAACCCGGTCGAGATCGCCGAGGACCGGGAGCTGCGCCGGCTGCTCGCCACCGCGGTGAACACCCTGCCGGAGCGCGAGAAGACCGTCGTGACCCTCTACTACTACGAGGGTTTGACGCTCGCGGAGATCGGCCAGGTGCTGGGCGTCACCGAGAGCAGGGTCAGCCAGATCCACACCAAGTCGGTGCTCCAGCTCAGGGCCAAGCTCTCCGACATCCGCTGAGGCGCTCCCGCGCCGACGGTCCGCCGAGTTCGCACGGCACCGTCCCACGCGCGGGGCGGGCTCCGTACAGTAGGGGCGTGCCGAAGATCCGGGCGGCCACGGTGGCCGAGCATCGCCAGCTGCAGCACGCAGCCCTCCTCGATGCTGCTCGCACGCTGCTCGCCGAAGGCGGCATCGAGGCCCTGACCTTCCCGGCGCTGGCGGCGAGGACGGGTCTGGCGCGTTCGTCGGTCTACGAGTACTTCCGCTCGCGGGCCGCGGTGGTGGAAGAGCTGTGTGCGGTGGACTTCCCGCTCTGGGCGGCCGAGATCGAGGCGGGTATGGCCGCCTGCGACAGCCCGCAGGCCCAGGTGGCGGCGTATGTGCGCGGCCAGCTCGCGCTGGCCGGCGACCCCCGGCACCGGGCGGTCGCGGCAGTCTCGGCGCTCGAACTCGACGAGGCGGCCCGGGCGCGGATCCGGGCGGCGCACGTCGCGCTCGTCGACCTGGTGGTGCGGGCGCTCTCGGAGCTGGGCCACCAGCAGCCTCGACTGGCGGCCGCACTGCTCCAGGGAGTGGTGGAAGCCGCCGTCCGCCAAGCGGAGCACGTCCCGGACGCCGGGTCGGCGGCGATCGCCGATGCCGCCGTCGCCATGGCGCTGCACGGGCTCGGAGCCCCGGGCCCGGCCTGAGCCACGTTCGTGCGGGCAGGGGCGTCGTCGGGGGCCGGGAGGTCAGGCAGGCGGTCGCAGCCCTCGGCGGCGCTCGGGCCCGCCCGGTCGTGCAGCGGCAGCAGCCGGGACTGCCCGGCACCCAGCAGTGCCAAGGGGTCGAGGTAGCGGTGCCCGCGCAGCAGGCCCCAGTGCAGGCATCCGGCGGCACAGTGCCCGGAGCCCGCGGCCACTGTTCCGATCGGCTCGCCGCCCGCGACCGCCGTCCCGACCGGGACGGTCCCCGCGACGGGGAGGTAGGTGGTCCGCAGCGGCGGCTCGCCGGAGCCCGGGTGCGTCACGGTCACCACCGGGCGCCCGACGATCATGCCGGAGAAGGAGACCACCCCCGGTGCGGCGGCGCGGACCGTCATCCCCTCCGCCGCCGCGAGGTCGACGCCCCGGTGCCCCGCCGCCCAGCGCATGGGCGGCGCCTCGAACCGTCGCAGCAGCCCGGACCGTCCGCCCACCGGCCAGGCCCGCCCGAGCCCCGGCCCGGTGCCGCTGCCGGCAGCCGAGTCCGCCGCCCGGGCGATCGGCCGGGGCAGCACGAGCAGCAGCGCCGTGAGCAGCAGCATCAGCAGCAGGACCTGCCGTCGCCGGTCGGGCGCCGGTGGCGGCAGCGAGAGTGCGGACGGCACGGAGAGCGCGAACAGCGAGGGTGGTGCGGGTGACGTGCGCTGCCAGGACGGCGCGGACCGGGTCGTGGGAGCGGCGGAGATGAGAGCTGGTGTCATGGTCGGGAGCGTCCTCGCCCGGTGCGGCCCCGCCCAGCCCGGTCCGGATTCCTGTGGACAACTCCCGCCTGTGGACAATCCGAGTACCCCGGACGGGTGAAAGCAGGTCCGTCCGGGAACCAGAGCCGGTCCACGCACGACCCCGCCGGGCGGCTGAAGTCGCTCGCTCCTCGGGGCTTCCCGTACACTTCACACGCGACCCGGTCCGCCGGGTCGACTTCGCACGCCCCGCCACCGGTGGGAAGGCCAAGGTCCACCACGACCCTGAACCGCCCCCGCCCGGTGCGAGTGCCGCTCGGTCCGCCGAGCCCGTCACGGTTTCGGCCGCTCGGGCAGAGGCAGCTCGGCACGACCGGGGCGTCAGGCGCGGCGGTCTCCCGACCACCGCGGATCAACCGAGCCAGACCTGGCAGCCGCCTTCAGGGTGTGCGGCCAGGCGTAACACGAGGAGCACGGCCATGGCCGTCGTCACGATGCGGGAGCTGCTTGAGAGCGGCGTCCACTTCGGTCACCAGACCCGTCGTTGGAACCCGAAGATGAAGCGCTTCATCTTCACGGAGCGCAACGGCATCTACATCATCGACCTCCTGCAGTCGCTGAACTACATCGACCGCGCCTTCGAGTTCGTCAAGGAGACGGTTGCCCACGGCGGCAGCGTCCTCTTCGTCGGCACCAAGAAGCAGGCCCAGGAGGCCATCGCCGAGCAGGCCACCCGCGTGGGCATGCCCTACGTGAACCAGCGCTGGCTCGGCGGCATGCTGACCAACTTCCAGACCGTCTACAAGCGCCTTCAGCGGATGAAGGAGCTCGGCGAGATCGACTTCACGGATGTGGCCGGTTCGGGCCTCACCAAGAAGGAGCTCCTCGTTCTGGAGCGCGAGCACACCAAGCTCGAGAAGACCCTTGGCGGTATCCGTGACATGCAGCGCGTTCCCAGCGCTGTCTGGATCGTCGACACCAAGAAGGAGCACATCGCCGTCGGCGAGGCTCGCAAGCTGAACATCCCGGTCGTCGCGATCCTCGACACCAACTGTGACCCCGACGAGGTCGACTACAAGATCCCGGGCAACGACGACGCGATCCGCTCCGTCACCCTGCTGACCCGCGTGATCGCCGACGCCGTCGCCGAGGGCCTCAAGTCCCGCGCCGGTGTTGCGAAGGGCGACGTCAAGGCTGAGCCGGGCGCCGACCAGCCGCTGGCCGACTGGGAGAAGGACATCCTCGAAGGCCAGCCGGCCGCCGAGGCCGAGGCCCCCGCCGTTGAGGCCGAGGCCCCCGTCGTCGAGGCCCCCGTCGTCGAGGCCCCCGCCGCTGAGGCCGAGGCCGAGGTCGTCGAGGCCCCCGCCGTCGAGGCGCCGGCCGCCGAGGCCGACCAGGCCTGACGTACCAAGGGTGAGGGGCGCTCGCCGGTACGACACCGGTGAGTGCCCCTCTCTCCCGTGCCAGGACTGAACCAGCGGCCCTGGCACAACCCCACGCAGACACGCGAGACGCGAGAAGAGATTCACACCATGGCGAACATCTCCGCCGCGGACGTCAAGAAGCTCCGTGAGCTCACCGGCGCCGGCATGATGGACTGCAAGAAGGCGCTCGACGAGGCCGAGGGCGACGTCCAGAAGGCCGTCGAGCTGCTCCGCATCAAGGGCCAGAAGGGCGTTGCCAAGCGCGAGGGTCGTGACGCCTCCAACGGCGCCGTCTCCGCGCTGATCGCCGAGGGCGCCAAGTCCGGCGTCCTGGTCGAGCTGAACTGTGAGACCGACTTCGTCGCCAAGGGCGGCAAGTTCGTCGAGGTCGCCGACGCGATCGCCGCCCACGTCGCCGCCACCTCCCCGGCCGACCTGGACGCCGCGCTGGCTTCCGAGATCGAGGCCGGCAAGACCGTCCAGCAGTTCGTGGACGAGGCCAACGCGACCCTGGGCGAGAAGATCGTCCTGCGCCGCTTCGCCCAGTTCGACGGTGACGGCTTCGTCGCGGTCTACCTGCACAAGACCGACCCGGACCTCCCGCCGGCCATCGGCGTCCTGGTCGAGCTCGACCAGGAGAACGCCACGGTCGCCAAGGACGTCGCGCAGCACATCGCCGCCTTCGCCCCGAAGTACCTCTCCCGCGAGGACATCCCGGCCGAGGACCTGGCGAACGAGCGCCGCGTCGCCGAGGCCACCGCGCGCGAGGAGGGCAAGCCCGAGGCTGCCCTGGAGCGCATCGTCGAGGGCCGCATCACCGGCTTCGTCAAGGAGAACTCCGTCCTGGAGCAGGCCTTCGCGAAGGACAGCAAGAAGACGGTCGCCAAGGTTCTCGAGGAGAACGGCGTCGCCCTCAAGCGTTTCGCCCGCTTCCGCGTCGGCGCCTGACCCACGTTCCACCGCGCTTCCCGCCTAAGGTAGGAATCGCCCGGCCTCCCAGGAGGATGGCCAGGAACGCGCCGATCGGGCTCATCCAGCGCCACTCTGTCAAAGGGCGGGCCGCGTCGGCACCATGAACGACGAGGAGGCCATTGCCGTGCAGGACACCTTCACCGGTTCCCGCGGCAGTGGCCTCCTCGCGTGTACGCGCAGGTCGAAGGCCCGGCACCCCCGGTCGGCGCCCGGCCTGTGAACCAGTAGGCGGAGAAGGAGAAGTCCATGCAGGAGACGCAGGAGACCGCAGAGGACGTGACGCGCCGCCGCGTTCTGCTCAAGCTGTCCGGTGAGGCGTTCGCCGGTGGTGGCGGGCTCGGCGTCGACCCGGACGTCGTGCACAAGATCGCCCGGGAGATCGCCACGGTCGTCCGCGACGGCACCGAGGTCGCGATCGTGATCGGTGGCGGCAACTTCTTCCGTGGCGCCGAACTCCAGGTCCGCGGCATGGACCGGGCCCGCTCCGACTACATGGGCATGCTCGGCACCGTGATGAACTGCCTGGCGCTGCAGGACTTCCTGATCAAGGAAGGCATCGAGACCCGGGTCCAGACCGCCATCACCATGGGCCAGGTCGCCGAGCCGTACCTGCCGCTGCGCGCCGTCCGCCACCTGGAGAAGGGGCGCGTGGTCATCTTCGGTGCGGGTATGGGAATGCCGTACTTCTCCACCGACACCACCGCCGTCCAGCGCGCCCTGGAGATCCACGCCGAGGTGCTGCTGATGGGCAAGAACGGCGTGGACGGGGTGTACGACTCGGACCCGAAGACCAACCCCGGTGCGGTGAAGTTCGACGCGCTCGACTACACCGAGGTGATCTCGCGCGACCTCAAGGTGGCCGACCTGACCGCGATCACGCTGTGCAAGGACAACAGCCTGCCGATGCTGGTCTTCGAGCTGCTGGCCGAGGGCAATATCGCCCGTGCGGTGAAGGGTGAGAAGATCGGCACACTCATCAGCCAGGATTCCGCCCGGGCCTGACCAGCCATCAGCCCCGAGGTCGTCGGCGGGGCAGAAATCAGCCGTCCGGGGCACCGGAACGGGACAACAGCAGATGCACCGGACAGGGAGCAGACAGTGAGCGAAGCGATCGAAGAGATCCTCCTCGAGGCCGAGGAGAAGATGGAGAAGGCCGTCGTCGTCGCCAAGGAGGACTTCGCGGCCATCCGCACCGGGCGGGCGCATCCGGCCATGTTCGCCAAGATCGTCGCGGACTACTACGGCGCCATCACGCCGATCAACCAGCTCGCCTCGTTCGCCGTGCCGGAGCCGCGGATGGCTGTCGTCACGCCGTTCGACGCGAGCGCGCTGCGCAACATCGAGCAGGCGATCCGTGACTCCGACCTCGGCGTCAACCCGTCCAACGACGGCCGCATCATCCGGGTGACCTTCCCCGAGCTGACCGAGCAGCGTCGCCGGGAGTACGTCAAGGTCGCCCGTGGCAAGGGCGAGGACTCCAAGATCTCGATCCGCGCTGTCCGCCGCAAGGCCAAGGACGCGCTGGACAAGCTGGTGAAGGACAAGGAGGTCGGCGAGGACGAGGCCCGTCGCGCCGAGAAGGAGCTCGACGACACCACCGCGAAGTACGCCGCGATGGTGGACGAGCTGCTGAAGCACAAGGAAGCCGAGCTGCTCGAGGTCTGATGAACGACGCCCCTGACGCCCCTGGCATCGGGGGCACCGCTCAGCACCTCACCCCGGCACCCCGCGCTGCGGGTGACCCCCGGCTCCCGGCTTCCGGGAGCAGACACCAAACGGGTCACTCGCAGCGGCCTCCGGTGTACCGGGGTGCCTCGGCGGCACAGACTCAGTTCATGCCTTCCGTCCAGGAGACCCAGCCCGACCAGCACGGGCAGCACCCCGCACCACCGTCCGCCTCAGGGCAGGAGACACCCGTGGCCCAGCCCGACCAGCCGCCCCGCAAGCAACGCGGTGGCCGCAACCTGCAGGCCGCGATAGGGGTCGGGGTCGGCCTAGGCGCAGTGATCATCGCCTCGCTCTTCGTGGTGAAGGTGCTGTTCCTGTTCGTCGTGGCGGCGGCTGTCGTGGTGGGCGTCTGGGAGCTGACGAGCCGGCTGACGGAGCGCAAGGGGATCAACGTCCCGCTCGTCCCGCTGGCCGTCGGCAGCGTGGCGATGCTCGCCGCCGGCTACTGGGCCGGTGCCCAGTGGACCGCCGCCGCGCTGGCCCTGACCGGGCTCGCGGTGATGGTCTGGCGGATGGGCCAGCCGCCGGAGAACTACCTGCGCGACATAACGGCAGGGATCTTCACCGCGTTCTACGTGCCGTTCCTGGCCACCTTCGTGGCCCTGATGCTGGCTGCCGACGACGGCCCGCGCCGGATCGTGCTCTTCCTGATCGTCACCATCTGCAGTGACACCGGGGCGTACGCGGTCGGGTACAAGTTCGGGAAGAACAAGCTGGCGCCGACGATCAGTCCCGGCAAGACCCGCGAGGGCCTGGCCGGCGGCATCGGTCTGTCGATGCTGGCGGGTGCGCTGCTGATGCAGTACATGATCGACGACGGCACCTGGTGGCAGGGTCTGGTCCTGGGCGGCTGCGCGGCCGTCACGGCGACCCTCGGCGACCTCGCCGAGTCGATGATCAAGCGCGACCTCGGCATCAAGGACATGGGCACGCTGCTGCCCGGCCACGGCGGCATCATGGACCGGCTGGACTCGCTGCTGCCGACCGCCCCGGTGGTCTGGCTGCTGCTGGCGGCCTTCGTCGGGACCTGACCCGGCACACCACGAAGCCAGCGAAGCCCCGGACGCCCGCGTCCGGGGCTTCCGGCATCAGAGAACCCTTCCGCCATCTGCGACACTGGATGAACCATGCCTGCACCCGGAGAACTGACCTTTGTCGCGCCGCGTGGCGCCAAGCCCCCGCGACACCTTGCCGACCTCAGCCCTGCCCAGCGCAAGGAGGCCGTCGCCGAGCTGGGCGAGCAGCCGTTCCGCGCCAAGCAGCTGTCGAACCACTACTTCGGCCGGATGTCCAACGACCCGAGCGAGTGGACGGACATCCCCGCCGCCAGCCGCGACAAGCTGACCGAGGCGCTGCTGCCCGAGCTGATGTCGGTCGTCCGGCACGTCTCCTGCGACGACGACACCACGCGCAAGACGCTCTGGAAGCTCTTCGACGGCGTGCTGGTCGAGTCCGTCCTGATGCGGTACCCGGACCGGGTCACCATGTGCATCAGCTCGCAGGCCGGCTGCGGCATGAACTGCCCGTTCTGCGCCACCGGCCAGGCGGGGCTGACCAGGAACCTGTCCACCGCCGAGATCGTCGAGCAGATCGGCGCCGGCATGCGGGCGCTGAAGTCCGGCGAGATCCCGGGCGGCGAGGCACGGCTCTCGAACGTCGTCTTCATGGGCATGGGCGAGCCGCTCGCCAACTTCAACCGGGTGCTGGCCGCGATCCGCCGCCTGACCGACCCGGCGCCGGACGGCTTCGGCATGTCGCAGCGCGGCATCACCGTCTCCACCGTCGGCCTGGTGCCCGCGATGAACCGCCTCGCGGACGAGGAGCTCTCCGTCCGGCTGGCGCTCTCGCTGCACGCGCCCGACGACGAGCTGCGCGACGAGCTCGTGCCGGTGAACACCCGCTGGAAGGTCTCCGAGGTCCTCGACGCGGCCTGGAACTACGCGGAGAAGTCCGGCCGCCGGATCTCCATCGAGTACGCGCTGATCAAGGACATCAACGACCAGGCGTGGCGGGCCGACCTGCTCGGCCGCCTGATCAAGAACCACCGGGTGCACGTCAACCTGATCCCGCTGAACCCGACCCCGGGTTCGAAGTGGACGGCCTCGCGCCCCGAGGACGAGCGCGAGTTCGTCCGCCGCCTCCAGGCGCACGGCGTGCCCACCACCGTCCGCGACACCCGCGGTCAGGAGATCGACGGCGCCTGCGGTCAGCTCGCCGCTGCGGGCTGACGGTTCGAGATAGCCGGGTACCTCCAGGGGCGCGGGGAACTGCGCGCGCAGGGCACGACGTTGGTGCACGGTTGCGCGCAGTTCCCCGCGCCCCTGCTGTGCTCCCCCGGCGCGGAAAGTCAGCGCAGCGCCCCCGCTGCCAGTGCGGCGGTCAGCCCGCCCGTCAGCAGCAGGGTGGTGCCGGCGGCTGCCGTGCGCAGCAGCACCGCGCCGAACAGCAGCCGGGGCGCCGTCCCGAGCCGGAGCAGCGCCGCGGTGACCTCGCGGCGGGCGTTGCGGACCTCGCTCACCCGGGTGAGCACCGCGCCCACCACGCAGCCGGCGATCAGGGTGACTTCGACGGCGGGCAGCGCCTGCGCCGTCCCCGGCTTGTCGACCCAGTAGCGGACGGCGGTGAGCAGCACCGCGAGGGTGAACGCGAACACGGCCAGCGGAGTGCCGAGCCGGCCGGCCTCGGCGGTCAGCCCGCGTCCGGCCAGCAGCCGCAGTGGCGCGGGGCGGCCGGCGGCCAGCAGCCGACCGGTCCAGGTGAGCAGGGGAGCGGTGAGCAGGGCGAGGCCGAGTGCGGCGATCGCCCAGCCGGTCAGGGCGGCGGGGCTGGTGGTGCCGAGTCCGGCGGGGAGCCGGATCGGGCGGCCGTCCTCGGCCGCCCCCGGGCGCAGCCCGTACAGCTCCAGGGCCAGGCCGACCAGCAGCAGGCCGGGCGGGAGGGCGAGCCGCAGCGGGCCGAACGCGGGGTGCGCGGCCGGTGCGGTGCGGCCCGGCAGGGTCTCGCCGGCCGGGACGGCGGCGGCCGCCGAGAGGCCGGCGACCAGGGGGACCAGGGCCAGCAGGGTGACGGGGGCGGCCGGCGGCAGGGGGACGCCCATGCCGAGTTCGGGGGCGAGTGAGGCGCCGGCGATGTTGTTGCGCAGCACCAGGAAGACCAGCAGGGTCAGCAGGCTGCCGAGGATGCAGGCGAGCGCGATCTCACCCGCGATCAGCACCCGGATCCTGATCGGCCCGGCTCCGGCGGCGGTCAGTCCGGTGATCCGTTCGGGGCGTCCGGCCGGGACGGCGCGGGCCGCGACGGCGGCGAACCAGCCGACCGCCGCGAGCGGCGGCAGGCACCAGAGCAGCCGGACGAGCGAACCGCCGGCCGGCTGGCTCAGGGCGCGGCCGAGGGCGCGCAGCAGGAAGCCGGCCACTACGGCGGCGGCGGTCGCGGTGAGCAGCCAGCGGCCGAGGTCGGTGATCCGGTAGCCCCGGGCCAGGCGGAGGTAGAGCACGGGTGTCCCTCTCAGCGCCCGGCCGACGCGGCGGAGGCGCCGTGCACCACGGGCGCGACCGGTGCGGCCAGCCGGCCGTCCACCAGGGCCACCGTGCGGTCGGCGTAGCGGGCCAGTTCCGGGTCGTGGGTGGCGAGCACCAGGGTGAGTTGGTGCGAGCGGGCGGCGCTGGCGAGTATCCGCAGGACCTGGTCCTGGGTGTCCCGGTGCAGCGGTGCGGTCGGGTCGTCGGCGAAGACCACGGGCGGCAGCGGGGCGAGCGCCCGGGCGACGGCGATCCGCTGGCGCTGGCTCTGGATCAGTTCTGCGGGCCTGCGGGTGGCGCAGTCGGCGACGTCCAGGCGCTCCAGCCACTCGGCGGCGGCCGCGTAGGCGGCCTTGTGCCCGGCGCCGGCCAGCAGCAGCGGGAGGGCGACGTTCTCCCGGGCCGTCAGCTCCGGCACGAGGTGCGGTTCCGAGCCGACGAAGCCGAAGCGGTCACGGCGCAGCCGCTCGCGGCCGGCCCGGCTGAGGGTGTGGACGGGGGCGCTGTTGAACCAGACCTCACCCTCGTCCACCGGCAGCAGCGCGGAGAGGCAGCCGAGCAGGGTGCTCTTGCCGGAGCCGCGCGGGCCGGTCACGGCGAGCACCTCGCCGACCCGGATGCCGAGCGAGACGCCGCGCAGGGCGGGGGTGCCGTGGTGGGACTTGACGATCCCTCGGGCCCACAGCACGTCGTTGTCGGGCGGGGCCGCTGACATGAGGTTCCATCCTGATGGCTGGAGGGATATGACAGTCGTCAGATTAGAACGACGGAGCCGCCCTGTGGTTGCGGCACACTGACCCATCAGGGGGCAAAATGCCGCGAATCCGGCGTGTTGGGTGCGGAAAAAACACCGCTGGGCGGTCCCGTGTGGGACCGCCCAGCGGTGGAGGGTGGGACAGCAGGATCAGCTGATCAGATCTTGGCCCAGGCGTCGGTCAGGCTGACCCGCAGGATCTGCTCGATCTCGTCGAAGGTCGACTGGTCGGAGATCAGCGGCGGGGCCAGCTGGATGACCGGGTCGCCACGGTCGTCGGCGCGGCAGTACAGGCCGTTGTCGAAGAGCGCCTTCGACAGGAAGCCGTAGAGCACGCGCTCGACCTCGTCGTCGTTGAACGACTCCTTGGTGACCTTGTCCTTCACCAGCTCGATGCCGTAGAAGAACCCGTTGCCGCGGACGTCGCCGACGATCGGGAGGTCGCGCAGCTTGTCCAGGGTGCCGAGGAAGTTCGCCTCGTTGTCCAGGACGTGCTGGTTCAGGCCCTCGCGCTCGAAGATGTCGAGGTTGGCCAGCGCCACCGCGGAGGAGACCGGGTGGCCACCGAAGGTGTAGCCGTGCAGGAAGGTGTTGTCGCCCTTGTAGAACGGCTCGGCCAGGCGGTCCGAGATGATCGTGGCGCCGATCGGGGAGTAGCCCGAGGTCATGCCCTTGGCGCAGGTGATCATGTCGGGCTGGTAGCCGAACTTGTCGGCGCCGAACATGGTGCCCAGGCGGCCGAAGGCGCAGATGACCTCGTCCGACACGAGCAGCACGTCGTGGCGGTCGCAGATCTCGCGCAGGCGCTGGAAGTACCCGGGCGGCGGCGGGAAGCAGCCGCCGGCGTTCTGGACCGGCTCGACGAAGACGGCGGCGACGGTGTCGGCGCCCTCGAACAGGATGGCCTGCTCGATCTCGTCGGCGCACCAGCGGCCGTAGGCCTCGGGGTCGATCACACCGTCGCGCTCCAGGAAGGCGGGGGCGCGGTAGATGTTGGTGTTCGGAGCCTTGTGGGTGCCCGGCACCAGGGGCTCGAACGGGGCCTTCAGGCCCGGCAGGCCGGTGATCGAGAGCGCGCCCTGCGGGGTGCCGTGGTAGGCGACCGCGCGCGAGATGACCTTGTACTTGGTCGGCTTGCCGACCAGCTTGAAGTACTGCTTGGCGAGCTTCCAGGCGGTCTCGACGGCCTCGCCGCCACCGGTGGAGAAGAAGACCTTGTTCAGGTCGCCGGGGGCGTAGTTGGCGAGGCGCTCGGCCAGCTCGATGGCCTTCGGGTGGGCGTAGCTCCACACCGGGAAGAAGGCGAGCTCCTTGGCCTGCTTGGCGGCGGCCTCGGCCAGCTCCTCGCGGCCGTGGCCCGCCTGGACGACGAACAGGCCGGCGAGGCCGTCGAGGTACTTCTTCCCCTTGTCGTCCCAGACGTAGGTGCCTTGGCCCTTGACGATGGTCGGCACGGGGGAGTTCTCGTACGACGACATGCGGGTGAAGTGCATCCACAGGTGGTCGTAGGCGGTCTTGGAAAGGTCCTTCTGCGCCGGGTCGGCTGTCATCGGGTGCCCCAGGTGTAGGTCTGTTTCCGGAGCTTCAGGTAAACGAAGCTCTCGGTGCTCCGCACGCCGGGAAGGGCACGGATGCGCTTGTTGATCATTTCGAGCAGATGCTCGTCGTCCTCGCAGACCAGCTCGGCCAGCAGGTCGAACGAGCCTGCGGTGCAGACGACGTAGTCGACCTCGTCGAGGGCGGCCAGTGCGTCGGCGACGGGCTCGATGTCGCCTTCCACCCGGATCCCCACCATCGCCTGGCGGGTGAACCCGACGGTGAGGGGATCGGTGACGGCGACGATCTGCATCACGCCTTGGTCGAGCAGCTTCTGGACCCGCTGCCGTACGGCTGCCTCGGACAGGCCGACGGCCTTGCCGATGGCGGCGTACGGGCGGCGCCCGTCCTCCTGGAGCTGCTCGATGATCGCCTTGGAGGCGGCATCAAGGGGAACGCTGGCGTTCCGGTCGCGGTTGGCCACGACGCCACTGTGCCTGATCGCCCTGTCGGTTGCAAGCCGTTCGGCTGCTGATTTCGTCGTCGTTTTGAAAATTGCATACGGATTGCGTTGAGTTCCCAATGAGGACCGGTCGATAACGACAGGGTGCGGGGTACCCTGTCCAGGTGTACGTGTAGGCGTCCACACCAGACCAGTGGACCGCGGCTTCCATGGCCCGGCCACTCGGCGCCCGGTACCCTGGCGCCGGTTCTGCAACGTGGCAGGCCCAGACCGAGGAGAGACCCGTGAGCGAGCTTCGTACGCTGCGCAACTACATCAACGGTGAGTTCGTCGATGCGGCTGACGGCCGCACGCTGGAGATCGTCGACCCGACCACCGGCCAGGCGTACGCGACCTCGCCGCTGTCCGGCTCCGCCGACGTGGACGCGGCCATGGCCTCGGCCGCCGCCGCCTTCCCGATCTGGCGCGACTCCACCCCGAGCACCCGGCAGAAGCTGCTGCTGAAGATCGCGGACGCGGTCGAGGCGCGGGCCGACGAGCTGGTGGACGCCGAGTGTCGCAACACCGGCAAGCCGCGCGGGCTGACCAAGTCCGAGGAGATCGGCCCGATGGCCGACCAGATCCGCTTCTTCGCCGGCGCCGCCCGCCTGCTGGAGGGCAAGGCCGCGGGCGAGTACATGGACGGCATGACCTCGATCGTCCGCCGCGAGCCGGTCGGCGTCTGCGCCCAGGTCGCGCCGTGGAACTACCCGATGATGATGGCCGTCTGGAAGTTCGCCCCGGCGATCGCCGCCGGCAACGCCGTCGTCCTCAAGCCCTCCGACACCACCCCGGCCTCCACCGTGCTGCTCGCCGAGATCATCGGCGGCATCCTGGCGGACCTGGAGCTGCCGGCCGGCATCTTCAACGTGATCTGCGGCGACCGCGAGACCGGCAAGCTGATGGTCGAGCACCGCACCCCGGCGATGGCCTCCATCACCGGCTCCGTCCGGGCCGGCATCCAGGTCGCCGAGTCCGCCTCCAAGGACGTCAAGCGCGTCCACCTGGAGCTGGGCGGCAAGGCCCCGGTCGTGGTCTTCGAGGACGCCGACATCGCCGAGGCGGTCGAGGGCATCTCGGTGGCGGGCTTCTTCAACGCCGGCCAGGACTGCACCGCCGCTACCCGCGTCCTGGTGCACGAGTCCATCCACGACGACTTCGTGACCGCGCTGGCCAAGGCCGCCGCCGACACCAAGACCGGCGGCGTCGACGACGAGGACGTCCTCTACGGCCCGCTGAACAACGCCAACCAGCTCAAGCAGGTGGCCGGCTTCATCGAGCGCCTCCCCGCGCACGCCAAGGTCGAGGCCGGCGGCCACCGGGTCGGCGAGGTCGGCTACTTCTACGCGCCGACCGTCGTCTCGGGCCTGAACCAGGACGACGAGATCATCCAGAACGAGGTCTTCGGCCCGGTCATCACCGTGCAGAAGTTCACCGACGAGGACCAGGCCGTCGACTACGCCAACGGGGTGGAGTTCGCCCTGGCCTCCTCCGTCTGGACGAAGGACCACGCCCGCGCGATGCGGATGTCCCGTCGGCTCGACTTCGGCTGCGTCTGGATCAACACCCACATCCCGCTGGTCGCCGAGATGCCGCACGGCGGTTTCAAGAAGTCCGGCTACGGCAAGGACCTCTCCTCGTACGGCTTCGAGGACTACACCCGCGTCAAGCACGTCATGACGGCCATCTGAGCGGGCTGACCCTCCAGGGGCGCGGGTAGCCGTACGCACCTGGGCAACCCACAGGGGCGCGTGGGGGTCACTCCCACGCGTCCCTGTTGTGGTTGCCCTGAGCTTGTTCCGTCCTGCGCTGCCGCGGCCCTTTCAGGGTGTCGGCCGACGCGGTGACCGCCTGACAAGATGCAACTGCACGTCAGCCGGGCGGTTCCCTACCCTTACGGCTATGAGCATCCCCACCGCTGACTCAGCCGCCGGGCAGGCAGTCAAGGCCGCCGACCGCGCGCACGTCTTCCACTCGTGGTCCGCCCAGGCACTGATCGACCCCCTCGCGGTGGCCGGCGCCGAGGGCTCCTACTTCTGGGACTACGACGGCAACCGATACCTCGACTTCTCCTCCCAGCTGGTCAACACCAACATCGGGCACCAGCACCCGAAGGTGGTCGCCGCCATCCAGGAGCAGGCGGCGAAGATGTGCACCATGGCGCCCGGCTTCGCGGTCGAGTCCCGCAGCGAGGCCGCCCGGCTGATCGCCGAGCGGACCCCCGGTGACCTGGACAAGGTCTTCTTCACCAACGGCGGCGCCGAGGCCGTCGAGAACGCGATCCGGATGGCCCGGCTGCACACCGGCCGTCAGAAGGTGATGTCCACCTACCGCTCGTACCACGGCGCCACCGCCAACGCGATCGCCCTCACGGGTGACCCGCGCCGCTGGGCCAGCGAGATCGGCATCTCCGGCGTCGTGCACTTCTGGGGCCCGTACGCCTACCGCTCCAACTTCCACGCCGAGAACGAGGCGCAGGAGTGCGAGCGCGCGCTCCGCCACCTGGAGGAGACCGTCGCCTTCGAGGGCCCCGGCACCGTCGCGGCGATCATCCTGGAAAGCGTGGTCGGCACCGCCGGCATCCTGATTCCGCCGGCCGGCTACCTCGCCGGGGTCCGGGAGATCTGCGACCGCTACGGGATCGTCTTCATCCTGGACGAGGTGATGGCCGGGTTCGGCCGTACGGGCGAGTGGTTCGCCGCCGACCACTGGGGTGTCGTCCCGGACCTGCTGACCTTCGCCAAGGGCGTCAACTCCGGGTACGTGCCGCTGGGCGGCGTGGCGATCAACAACGCGATCGCGGCGACCTTCGCCGAGCGCCCGTTCCCCGGCGGCCTCACCTACTCGGGCCACCCGCTGGCCTGCGCCTCCGCCGTGGCGACCATCAATGCGATGGCCGAGGAGGGCATCGTCGAGAACGCCAAGCACATCGGCGAGACCGTCCTCGGCCCCGGCCTGCGCGAGCTGGCGGAGCGTCACCCCGTCATCGGGGAGGTGCGCGGCCTCGGCGTCTTCTGGGCCCTCGACCTGGTGAAGAACCGTGAGACCCGGGAGCCGCTGGTGCCGTACAACGCCGCCGGCGCCGCCAACGCGCCGATGGCCGAGCTGGCCGCCGCCTGCAAGCAGCGCGGGCTGTGGCCGTTCGTCAACATGAACCGCCTCCACGTGGTCCCGCCGTGCAACGTCACCGAGGAGGACGCCAAGGCCGGCCTCGCGATCCTGGACGAGGTGCTCTCGTTGGCGGACGCGCACACCGTCTGACAAGCACACCGTCCGACGCGCACACCGTCCGACGCTCTGACCATCCGATGTACGGCCCCGGGCACCCGCCGCCCGGGGCCGTTCCTTCCCGTGCCCGGAGACGATCCCCCATGCGCAGTGCCCCGCTGTCCCGCCGCTCCGCCCTCGGCGCCCTCGGTCTGCTCGGCCTGGGCGGCCTGTCCGCCTGCGGCATCCCCGCCGCGTACGTACCGGAGGAGCAGCGCACGGCGGCCGACCGGTCGGACCGGGACAGGTCGCTCCAGTTCTCCAACTGGACGCAGTACATCGACGTGGACAAGGCCGGCAAGCGCCCGACCCTGGAGGAGTTCCAGAAGCGCACCGGGATAGCCGTCACGTACACCGAGGACATCAACGACAACGACGAGTTCTTCGGCAAGATCAGCCCGGTCCTCGCCCAGGGTGGCGATCCGGGGCGGGACCTGATGGTGATCAGTGACTGGATGGCCGGCCGGTACGTGGCGCTCGGGTGGGTGGAGACGCTGGACAAGGCGAACCTGCCGAACGTCACCAAGTACCTCGACCCGCAGCTCAGCCACCCCGCGTTCGACCCCGACCGCTCGCACAGCGTGCCGTGGCAGTCCGGCATCACCGGGATCGCCTACAACCGGAAGGCGCTCGGCCGCGAGATCAAGCGCACCTCGGACCTCTGGGCGCCCGACCTCAAGGGCCGGATCACGCTGTTCGCCGGGATGGACGAGGCACTCGGGCTGCTGATGCTGGCCAACGGCGCCGACATCGCCAAGTTCACCGCCGACGACGCGCACAAGGCGATGAACCAGGTGCAGAAGCTGGTCGACACCAAGCACATCCGCCGTTTCACCGGCAACGACTACACCAGCGACCTGGCCTCGGGCGCGGCCGTGGCGTGCCAGGCGTACTCGGGCGACGTGATCCAGCTGCGGGCGCAGAACCCCGACATCGAGTTCGTCGTGCCGGAGGAGGGCGCCGAACTCTGGGCGGAGAGCCTGATGATCCCCAACCGGGCCGACCACAAGAGCAACGCCGAGAAGCTGATGGACTACTACTACCAGCCCGAGGTGGCCGCCCAGCTCGCCGCCTTCGTCCAGTACATCTGCCCGGTGCCGGCCGCCCGCGAGGTCCTCGCCCGGAGCACCGACGCCGACACCGCGGCACTCGCCGACGAACCGCTGATCTTCCCCACCGCCGAGATCCGCGCCAAGCTCCAGACCATGCGCGACGTCACGGCGGCCGAGCGCCCCGACTTCCACCAGATCTGGGGCCAGGTCGCGGGAGTGTGACCGTTCAGGACGGGTTCCCCCCAAGGGGCGCGGGGAACTGCGCGACCAGGGCACGACGAAGGTGCACGGTTGCGCGCGCAGTTCCCCGCGCCCATGCTGTGGTTGCCGCTCAGCGGCGAACCGCGTCGAGTGCGAGCAGTGCGACGTGCAGCGAGAGGCAGGACTCCACCTGGTCCAGGTCCACCGCGAGGATCCGCTCGACCTTGTGCAGCCGGTCGTAGAAGGACGGCCGGGACAGGTGCGCCGCGTCCGCCGCAGCCGACTTGTTCCGCCCCTGTTCCAGGTAGACCCGCAGCATCTGCACCAGCTGGCTGCCGTGCTCGGCGTCGTAGGCGAGCAGCGGACCCAGTTCGCGCTCCACGTACGTCTGGAGCCGGGCGTCGTCCCGCAGCAGGTGCAGCAGTCCGCGCAGCCGGACGTCCGGCAGCCGGTAGTACGCGGCGGCCCGGCCGCCGGGCGCGTCGTGCAACGCCGCGTCGGCGACCTGGGTCGCCTCCAGCAGGGTGCGCCGGGCGTCGCGGACCGAGCCGACGGAGGAGCCGACCGCGATCACCGGCTCCGCCGCCGTGCCGCCCCGCGCGCTGTCGGCGGCCAGCTTGCGCAGCGCCGCGGCGAACGCCTCCAGCGCGGAGTGCTCGTCCTGCTGGGAGCCGAGCGCGATCAGCAGGCCGACACCCTCGTCGTCGAGCGCGCCGACCAGCGCGGAGAGCCGGCAGGTCCGGATCGCGGTGGCGGCCAGCTCGGTGAAGTCGCGCAGCCGGGCCTGCGCCTCCAGCGCGGCCGGGATCGGCCCCCGGCGCTCCCGGAGCATCACGCCGACCAGGCGGCGGCTCTCCAGCGGGACCCCGAGCGCCTGGGCCCGCAGCGCCACCTCCGAGACCGTCAGCGCGTGCGTGAGGATGCCCGCGAGCAGGGTCCGGTGGGTCTGCCGCTCCAGGCTCTCCCGGTCGCGGACCACCAGCCGGTTCAGCGCCAGGGTGGCCGCGCCGCGTTCCAGCAGCATCGCGTGCGGGTGGGGCGTGTCGGCCGGCAGCGGGCCGGGATCGTGGACGAGTACCAGGCGCCCCCAGTCCTGGCCGCGCGCCCCCACCGTGGTGACCAGCCAGCCGCTGCGCGGGTCGTGGCCCGTCCGCCCCGGCGGCCGGACCCCGCGTGAGCGGCGCTCCCAGCCCTCCAGCAGCTCGGCCTCCGGGCGGCCGGCGGAGTCGTGGGCGAGCACCTGGTGCGCCAGGTTCTCCAGCACCACCGGTGCACCGGCCATCATCGCCACCTGGCGGACCACCTCGCCCGGTTCGGCGCCCTCCACGGCCAGCTCGTTGAAGACCTGGTGCACCGCCTCCGAGCTGCGCAGCTGCTCCAGCTGCGCGTTGACCACCAGCGCGTGCACGGCTTCGGTGACGGCGACGAAGCGCACCTCGCGGCGGAGCGCGATCAGGGGCAGCCCGCGCTGCTCGGCGGCGTGCACCAGGGCCCGGGGCAGGTTGTCGAAGTAGCGCCGCCCGAACTCCACCACCAGCCCGGCCACGCCGATCTCGTCCAGCTCCCGGACGTAGCGGGCCAGCCCTTCGCGGTCCTCGGGCAGCGCGATGCCGGTGGTCAGCACCAGCTCGCCGCCCTGCAGCATCCCGGCGACGTCGGGCAGCTCGCTGACGTGCACCCAGCGGATCGGGCGTTCCAGGTGGTCGGCGCCCGCCACCACCTGGGGCAGGCCGCGCCGCATCGCGTCCAGTTCGAGCACACGGGCGACGGTGGGGAGCACGGCGGGCCTCCATGGGGGTTCAGACTGTCAGGAGAATCATCCCTGGTGGCGACGGTCTGTCGCCTCCGCCGGCCCCTTGCACTGTGTAAGGCCCTTGCCGGGTGGCTTGCCGCAGTGACCCTTGTCACCTGTAGGCCGCGCGGGGCATCGTCAGCGAGTCAGGCGCAGCGAAGTGCGGGCGTGTCCGTCGGAATTCGTTGCGTCACCAGAAAGCAACAGCGGAATCCCTTGTGGGCCCCGCCTGAGGCTGCCAGGATCGCGCAAAACCCCGGCTATCCGCCGGATGCCCGCACCGCCGCGACCCGAACCAGGACGACCGCCCGCGGTGCGCCGTCACGCCGACCGATGCGTGCAGCATGACGAACAGTCACCCTCGCATTCATCCCCGCCGTCAGCACTCGGCAGCGGTAGAGGCACCGGACCACCCGGGCACATGGAGGAAACCTGATGGACCTGACCGACTTCAGCGCAGGCGCGCAGTACATCGCGGGCCGGCTGACCGAAGGCACCGGAACCGAGCCCTTCCAGGTCGTCAACCCCGCCGACGGCAGCGTGGTCCAGCAGGTCCTGCTGGCCTCCACCGCCGACGTCGACACGGCCGTCGCGGCCGCAAAGTCGGCGCTGCCCGAGTGGGCGTCCGCCACCCCCGGCGCCCGCTCGGCAGCGCTTCTCAAGCTGGCCGGCATCCTCGCCGACCGGGCCGAGGAGTTCGCCCGGGTCGAGACCGCGCAGACCGGCAAGCCGATCAAGCTCTCGACCGAGTTCGACGTGCCCGGCACCGTCGACAACACCGCGTTCTTCGCCGGCGCGGCCCGCAACCTGGAGGGCAAGGCGGCGGGGGAGTACTCCGGCGACCACACCTCGTACGTCCGCCGCGAGGCGATCGGCGTGGTCGGTTCGATCTCGCCGTGGAACTACCCGCTGCAGATGGCGGCCTGGAAGATCCTCCCGGCGATCGCGGCCGGCAACACCATCGTGCTCAAGCCCGCGGAGCTCACCCCGCTGACCTCGCTGATGTTCGCCCGGGCCTGCACCGAGGCGGGCATCCCCGACGGCGTGGTCAACGTCGTCACCGGCGCCGGACGCACCGCCGGCGAGCGCCTGGTCTCGCACCCCGACGTCGCGATGGTCTCCTTCACCGGCTCCACCCCCGTCGGCAAGCGTGTCGCCGAGCTCGCCACCGCGACCGTCAAGCGCACCCACCTCGAACTCGGCGGCAAGGCTCCGTTCGTGGTCTTCGACGACGCGGACCTGGACGCCGCCGTGCACGGCGCGGTCGCCGCCTCGCTGATCAACAGCGGCCAGGACTGCACCGCCGCGACCCGCGCGTACGTCCAGCGCCCGCTGTACGACGCGTTCGTCGCGGGCGTCGCCGAGCTGTTCGCCGCGATCCGCCTCGGCGATCCGGTGAACCCGCAGACCGACCTCGGCCCGCTGGTCTCGTACACCCACCGGGACCGGGTGGCCGGCTTCGTCGAGCGGGCCCGCGGCTACGGCGCCACCGTCGTGACCGGCGGCCGGGCGCCCGGCACGGGCCACGACGGCACCGACCTCACCCGCGGCGCGTACTACCTCCCCACCCTGATCACCGGGGTCGCCCAGGACAGCGAGGTGGTGCAGGGCGAGATCTTCGGCCCGGTGCTCGTCGCGCTGCCCTTCGACTCCGACGACGAGGGCCTGCGGCTGGCCAACGACACCCCCTACGGCCTGGCCGCCTCCGCCTGGACCCGGGACATCCACCGCTCGCTGCGCGCCACCCGCGAGATCGCGGCCGGCTGTGTGTGGGTCAACGACCACATCCCGATCCTCAGCGAGATGCCGCACGGCGGCTACAAGTCCTCCGGCTACGGCAAGGACATGTCGCAGTACTCGCTGGACGAGTACACGCAGGTCAAGCACGTCATGTTCGACACCACGGCGGTCGCCCGCAAGGACTGGCACCGCACGATCTTCGGAGACAGATAACCCCCGTCGTCTCCCAGCCTCTTCCCCCAGGAGGGTGTCCCCGCATGGAGCTCCACGAGATAGCCGGCGGTCTGCCGGAGCCGGTCCGCAAGGCGTGGGAACGCAGTCTGACCAGCGGCCGGGCCGCGATGACCCGGCGCGCTCTGCTGCGCGCCACCACCCTGCTGGCCGGCGCGGGATCGCTCGCCGCCTGCGGCATCCCGCCGGCCAGGACGGTGTCCGCGACCGGTGACGCCCCGGCGAACTCGGCCAAGGACCTCTCCGACACGGAGAAGGTGGTCGACTTCTCCAACTGGCCGCTCTACATCGACGTGGACGACAAGAACAAGGACAAGCACCCCAGCCTGGACGAGTTCACCGCCGCCACGGGTGTGAAGGTCCGCTACAACGAGGACATCAACGACAACGTCGAGTTCTTCGGCAAGGTCAAGCCCCAGCTCGCGGCCGGCCAGGACACCGGCCGCGACCTGATGGTGCTGACCGACTGGATGGCCGGGAAGCTGATCCGGCTCGGCTGGGCGCAGAAGCTGGAGATGGCCAACGTCACCAACGCCATCACCAACCTGGAGGACCGGTTCCGGGCCCCCGACTGGGACCCGGGCCGGCTCTACAGCTACCCGTGGGCCGGGATCCAGGTCGTGGTCGCCTACAACAAGAAGGCGACCAAGGGGAAGGTCGTCAGCAGCGTCTCCCAGCTGCTCGACGACCCGGACCTGAAGGGCCGGGTCACCTTCCTCTCCGAGATGCGCGACACCGTCGGGATGACCCTGCTGGACCTGGGCAAGGACCCGGCGAAGTTCACCGCCGACGACTACAACGCCGCCATCGCCCGGCTGCAACGGGGTGTGGACAGCAAGCAGATCCGCAAGTTCACCGGCAACGACTACGGCCAGGAGCTCTCCTCCGGCGACATCGCGGCCTGCCTCGCCTGGGGCGGCGACCTGATCCAGCTCAAGGCCGACAACCCCGACATCGAGTTCGTCATCCCGGACCAGGGCTACGTCGCCTCCACCGACAACCTGATGATCCCGGCGAAGGCCCAGCACAAGAAGAACGCCGAGCTGCTGATCAACTTCTACTATCAGCCGAAGATCGCGGCCGAACTGACGGCGGGTATCGGCTACGTGTCCCCGGTCACCGGCGTCAAGGACGAGCTCGTCAAGCTCGCCCCTGACGCGGCGTCGAACCCGCTGGTCATCCCCACCCCGGAGATGGCCGCCAAGGTCCACGTCTTCCGGAGCCTGACCGAGGCAGAGGAGAGCGACTTCGAGGAGAAGTTCTCCAGACTGATCGGCGCCTGACCCCGCCGACCGGCGCCTGGGAGGGCCGCCGGCAGGGGGCCGCTCCCCGTACTGCCGGACCCTCCGACCTCCCCCACGTACGGCCCTGGTACCTGTACGGCCATTGACAGAGAGACACCATGACTGAGCAGCAGCCCGAAGCGGCGACCGCCGGTGGAGACGTCCGCCTCACCGGCATCGGCAAGACCTACGGCGACTTCACCGCCGTCCAACCGCTCGACCTGACGGTGCCCCAGGGCTCGTTCTTCGCCCTGCTCGGCGCCTCCGGCTGCGGCAAGACCACCACCCTGCGCATGATCGCCGGCCTGGAGGAGCCCACCAGCGGCACCGTCCTGATCGGCGGCCAGGACGTCACCGACCTCCCCCCGTACAAGCGCCCGGTGAACACCGTCTTCCAGAGCTACGCGCTCTTCCCGCACCTCGACATCTTCGAGAACGTCGCCTTCGGCCTGCGCCGCCGGGGCAAGAAGGACGTCAAGAAGCAGGTCGAGGACATGCTCGAACTCGTCGAGCTCGGCCAGTACGCCCGCCGCAAGCCGCACCAGCTCTCGGGCGGCCAGCAGCAGCGCGTCGCCGTCGCCCGCGCCCTGATCAACCACCCGCAGGTGCTGCTGCTCGACGAGCCGCTCGGCGCCCTCGACCTCAAGCTGCGCCGCCAGATGCAGCTGGAGCTCAAGCGCATCCAGACCGAGGTCGGCATCACCTTCGTCCACGTCACCCACGACCAGGAGGAGGCCATGACCATGGCCGACACCATCGCGGTGATGAACGCCGGACGGGTCGAGCAGCTCGGCGCCCCCGCCGACCTGTACGAGAACCCGGGCACCACCTTCGTCGCCAACTTCCTCGGCCAGTCCAACCTGATCGCCGCCGAGGTCACCGGCAGCGCCGACGGCGACCTGCTGCTCAGCGCCGACGGCGTCCGGCTCGCCGTCCCGAAGGCCCGCTGCGCCACCGAGGCCAAGAAGGTCTACCTCGGCGTCCGCCCCGAGAAGATCACCCTCGCGCACGCCTCCGCCGCCGCCGGCATCGCGGAGGGCCGCAACCGGCTCACCGGCACCGTGGTCGACTCCAGCTTCATCGGCGTCTCCACCCAGTACGTGGTCCGCTCCGCGGCCGGCCAGGAGATCGCCGTCTTCGAGCAGAACATGGACCGCGACACCCGGATAGCCGCCGGCGCCCCCGTCGTCCTGCACTGGAACCCGGCCCACTCCTTCGGCCTCGACGCCGCCCAGGCGATCGACGCCGGCACCGGGGAGGCGGCCGCGTGACCACCGTGACCGAGGCCGCGCCTCCCCAGGCCGTGCCGCTCGAAACGGCGCGCCGCAAGCGCCGCAAGCTCACCGCGTACTGGCTGCTGCTCCCCGGCATCGCCTGGCTGGTCGTCTTCTTCGCGATCCCGATGGTCTACCAGGGCTCCACCTCCCTGCAGACCGGCTCGCTGGAGCAGGGCTTCCGGCTCACCTGGCACTTCGCCACCTACTGGGACGCGCTGGTCGAGTACAAGTGGCACTTCGTCCGCTCGTTCTCGTACGCCGCGATCGCCACCGTGCTCTGCCTGGCGATCGGCTACCCGCTCGCGTACACCATCGCCTTCAAGGCCAACCAGCGCTGGCGCAACGTCATCCTGATCCTGGTGATCGCCCCCTTCTTCACCAGCTTCCTGATCCGCACCCTCGCCTGGAAGACCATCCTCTCGGACGGCGGCCCGGTGGTCGGCCTGCTGAACCACCTGCACCTGCTGGCCCTCACCGACGCGGTCGGCCTGACCTCGGGCCACCGGGTCCTGGCCACGCCGCTCGCGGTGGTCTGCGGCCTGACGTACAACTTCCTGCCGTTCATGATCCTGCCGCTCTACACCTCGCTGGAGCGGATCGACCCCAGGCTGCACGAGGCGGCGAACGACCTGTACGCAAGGCCGTTCACCACCTTCCGCACGGTCACCTTCCCGATCTCGCTGCCGGGCGTGGTGGCGGGCACGCTGCTCACCTTCATCCCGGCCTCCGGCGACTACATCAACGCCCAGCTGCTCGGCTCGCCGAGCGAGCAGATGGTCGGCAACGGCATCCAGAAGCAGTTCCTGAACGTGCTCGCCTACCCGACGGCGGCCGCGCTGAGTTTCATCCTGATGGCCCTGATCCTGGGCATGGTGACGGTCTACATGCGCAAGGCCGGGACGGAGGAGCTGGTCTGATGTCCCGACTTCTGAAGTGGGTGCGTGCGCACCTGGTGGTGGTGGCCGGCATCCTCGCCCTCGCCTACCTGGTGCTGCCGAACCTGGTGGTGCTGGCCTTCTCGTTCAACAAGCCCGCGGGCAAGTTCAACTACGAGTGGTCCCAGTTCTCCACCGACGCCTGGACCAACCCCTGCGGCGTCGCCGACATGTGCGGCTCGCTCTCGCTCAGCCTGCAGATCGCCCTGCTCGCCACCCTCGGCGCCACCGTGCTCGGCACCATGGTCGCCTTCGCCCTCGCCCGCTACCGCTTCCGCGGACGGGCCGCGACCACCGCGCTGATCTTCCTGCCGATGGCGATGCCCGAGGTTGTCATGGCGGCCTCGCTGGGCACGCTCTTCCTCAACATGCGGATCCAGTTCGGCTTCCTGACCATCCTGATCGCGCACATCATGTTCTGCCTCAGCTTCGTGGTGACGGCGGTCAAGGCGCGCGTGATGAGCATGGACCCCCGGCTGGAACAGGCCGCCCAGGACCTCTACGCCACCCCGACCCAGACCTTCCTGCGGATCACCCTCCCGCTGGTCGCCCCCGGCATCGCCGCCGGCGCGCTGCTCAGCTTCGCGCTCTCCTTCGACGACTTCATCATCACCCAGTTCAACTCGGGCCCGACTACGGTCACCTTCCCGATGTTCGTCTGGGGCGCCTCGCAGCGCGGCATCCCGGTCCAGGTCAACGTGATCGGTACCGGGATGTTCATCGCCGCGGTGGTCTTCACGGTGGCCGGCCAGTGGCTCGCCAACCGTCGCAAGGCGCGGGCCTGACCGGGCCCGCGGGTGAACCCGGTGCTCGACCGGGCTCTCTTGTTACGCTCAAATCACCACCAAGGATCAGAAAGTAGCTGATACAGCATGGACTCTGCCCGTGCGCTCAGTGATGCTCGGCCCACCCCCTTCTGGCTCGAAGACCCGGGGCGGCCGGAGGCCCTCCCCGCCCTGGTCGGCGACACCAAGTGCGACCTGCTGGTGGTCGGCGGCGGCTACTCCGGCCTGTGGACCGCGCTGATCGCCAAGGAGCGCGACCCCTCGCTGGACGTCGTCCTGATCGAGGGCCACGAGGTGGGGTGGGCGGCCTCCGGGCGCAACGGCGGGTTCTGCGCCGCCAGCCTGACCCACGGTTTCGGCAACGGGCTGCAACGCTGGCCGGGCGAGCTCGGCGAGCTGGAGCGCCAGGGCCAGGCCAACCTGCAGGCCATCGAGGACGCGGTCGAGCGCTACGACCTCGACTGCGAGTGGGAGCGCACGGGCGAGATCGACATCGCCACCCAGCCGCACCAGCTGGCCGAACTGCACGAGGTCGCCGAGGCGGTCGCCGAGTACGGCCTCGAACTGACCGTCCTGGACGCCGACCAGCTGCGCAAGCAGGTCGACTCGCCGACCTTCCTCGGCGGGGTCTGGGACAAGGACGGCGTGGCCATGCTCCACCCGGCCAAGCTGGCCTGGGGCCTGCGGGCCGCCTGCCTCGCGCAGGGCGTCCGGATCTTCGAGCGCACCCAGGCCACCGACCTGGCCGAGCACGGCAGCGGCATGGCCGTCCGCACCTCCTACGGCCGGGTCTACGCCCGCCGGGTCGCACTCGGCACCAACGTCTTCCCGTCGCTGGTCAAGCGGGTGCGACCGTACGTCGTCCCGGTGTACGACTACGCCCTGATGACCGAGCCGCTCACCGACGAGCAACTGGCCGCCATCGGCTGGAGCGGCCGGCAGGGGCTCAGCGACAGCGCCAACAAGTTCCACTACTTCCGGCTCTCCGCAGACAACCGCATCCTCTGGGGCGGCTACGACACGATCTACCACTTCGGCGGCCAGGTCCGGGCCGAGTACGACCAGCGGCCGGAGACCTTCCAGACGCTCGCCCGGCAGTTCTTCCAGACCTTCCCGCAGTTGGAGGGGGTGCGCTTCACCAACGCGTGGGGCGGGGCGATCGACACCTGCAGCCGCTTCTCGGCGTTCTTCGACACCGCCTACCGGGGCCGCGTCGCCTACGCGGCCGGCTTCACCGGTCTCGGGGTCGGCGCGACCCGGTTCGGGGCCGAGGTCATGCTCGACCTGCTGGCCGGCGAGGTCACCGAGCGCACATCGCTGGAGATGGTGCGCAGCAAGCCGATGCCGTTCCCGCCGGAACCGGTGCGGTGGGCGGGCATCGAGATGACCAAATGGTCGCTGGACCGCTCCGACCGCAACGGCGGCCGGCGGAACCTGTGGCTGCGGACGCTGGACCGGGCAGGGCTCGGCTTCGACAGCTGACCGCCGGCGGGTACCGCGGTACTCCGGGTCGTCCGGGTAAGCGGCGGTCCGCGTTGTCCAGGTGGGGGTGCACTCCGTGACGGGGTGCACCCCTTCGGCCTTTCCCGCCACCCCCGCCCACCGCCTTACCGCCTTACCGCCGTGCCGCCTTCCGGCTGGTCGGGCCGGAGGTGTGAGCCGGTCGTACCCCTTCGCGGAAAGTGTGTAAGAGAGTGCCGCCGCCGTCCTCTCCAGAGGAGAAGGCCCACGAGCGGAGGACGAGTCATGGAGCGCACCCCACGCGCCGACGCGGCGGACTGGCTGGCTGCGGCCGCCGCCGACCCAGAGGCGTGCCGACGCGAGTGGGAACGCACCGGCTGCGGCGTCACGCTGCTGCCGGCCGGGCGGCTCTGGGACGTCCTGCTGGTGCCCGGTGCTCTGGGACACCTCACGCTCGCCGCCCTGGCCGGGCTGCCCGGCGGCGGGGGACCGGTGTTCGCCGACTTCGGGGACGAGAACATCGGGTTCCTGGTTCCGGTCGGAACGGCCGCCCGGTGGATCGGTACCGGTGTGCGCGGCGCGGGCTACGGCACCTGGGTCGTCATCCCGCACCCGGCCGGCCGCACCCGGGACGCCGGCCCGGACGGCGGTCGTGGCGTGCGCTGGCTGCTCCCGCCGGACGGGTCGGGAGCGCTGATCGAACCGGTCCTGCTGGAGCTGGCGCTGCACGAAGCGGCGGCCTCGCTCTACCTGAGGGAGCTCGACGGACGGCACCCGCCGGATGGCCCACCCGACGACCTGTAAGGCTGAATCTCCGATCCCCGTCATGCTGCTCGTTGAGGCGGGCCCGGCCCGTCCGCAGACTGGAGTCGAGCGCGGTAGCCCCGTGATCCCGCCGCCCGGCCGTTGTCGGGTGGCGCCGCAGACAGGGACCGGCGGCCGGTGTGCCGCACGGACTTCGGAGGCAGACGATCTTGAGCAAGCCCATCGAGACCAAGCACACCACCCACTGGATCAACGGTGCCGCCGTAGCCACCGCCGGCGCCGCGCCGCGCCGGGGCGACATCTTCGACCCGGCCACCGGTCAGATCACCGGCCAGGTTGACTTCGCGGACATCGCCGAGGTCGACCAGGCCGTCGCGGCCGCCGCCTCGGCCTTCTCGTCCTGGCGCCACGCCTCGATCGCCAAGCGCACCCAGGTGCTCTTCGCCTTCCGTGAGATCTTCAACGCCCGCAAGGACGAGCTCGCCGCGATCATCGTCTCCGAGCACGGCAAGGTGCACTCGGACGCGCTCGGCGAGATCGGCCGCGGCCAGGAGGTCATCGAGTACGCCTGCGGCATCCCGCAGCTGATCAAGGGCGGCTTCACGGAGCAGGCCTCCACCGGCATCGACGTGTACTCGATCCGTCAGCCGCTCGGCCCGGTCGCGATCATCTCGCCGTTCAACTTCCCGGCGATGGTCCCGCTCTGGTTCTTCCCGATCGCCATCGCGGCGGGCAACACCGTGGTGCTCAAGCCCTCGGAGAAGGACCCGACGGCCGCCAACCTGATGGCGCAGATGTGGAAGGACGCGGGCCTCCCGGACGGCGTCTTCAACGTCGTCCACGGCGACAAGGTGGCAGTGGACCGCCTGCTGGAGCACCCCGACGTCAAGTCGGTCAGCTTCGTCGGCTCCACCCCGATCGCCCGCTACGTCTACGAGACCGGCACCCGGTACGGCAAGCGGGTGCAGGCGCTCGGCGGCGCGAAGAACCACATGCTGGTCCTCCCGGACGCGGACCTCGACCTCGCCGCCGACGCCGCCATCAACGCCGGTTTCGGCTCGGCCGGTGAGCGCTGCATGGCGATCTCCGTCCTGGTCGCGGTCGACCCGATCGGCGACGAGCTGGTCGAGAAGATCAAGCAGCGGATGGCCCCCCTCAAGGTGGGCCCCGGTTGCAACGGTGACTCCGAGATGGGCCCGCTGGTCACCGGCCAGCACCGTGACAAGGTCACCTCGTACGTCGAGTCCGGCCTGGCGGACGGCGCCGAGCTCGCGGTCGACGGCCGCAAGCACCCGGTCACGACGGAGGACGCCTCGGGCGCCCCCACCAGCGACGGCTTCTGGCTCGGCCCGACCCTCTTCGACCACGTCAAGCCGGGTATGTCCGTCTACAACGACGAGATCTTCGGCCCGGTCCTCTCGGTCGTCCGGGTCGCCTCGTACGACGACGGCCTCGCGCTGATCAACGCCAACCCGTACGGCAACGGCACCGCGATCTTCACCAACGACGGCGGGGCGGCCCGCCGCTTCCAGCACGAGGTCGAGGTCGGCATGGTCGGCATCAACGTGCCGATCCCGGTGCCGGTCGCCTACTACTCCTTCGGCGGCTGGAAGGCCTCGCTCTTCGGTGACGCCCACGCCTACGGCGCCGACGGTGTCCAGTTCTTCACCCGCGGCAAGGCCGTGACGCAGCGCTGGCTCGACCCGTCGCACGGCGGGATCAACCTGGGCTTCCCCACCAACGCCTGAGCCCGCCCCGCTGCGCGACCCTGTTCCTGTTCGACCCTGAGGGCTGCCCGGTCGGTACACGCCGTACCGACCGGGCAGCCCTCAGGCGTGCGCCGGTCCGGTGGCCGTACCCCGGTTTGCATCCGGCGTCCGGCGGGCGTAGTGTTCCCTAGTCGCTCGGCAGGGAGCACCGGACACGCATCGGCGCGGACGGTCCCGGAGCGGCCAATCCTCTGGACCACCACTTCTCTTCTCGTCCCGCATGGGGCCTGATTTGCCGTGTGCGTTTATCGGATTGCGGCCGGATTCGCTTTGTGGAGCTGAGTTCGGCT
>NZ_BAAANT010000027.1:0-94635 GCF_039529945.1 Kitasatospora kazusensis
CATGGTGGGTGGAGGAAGGAGCGGCGTCCGGGCCGAGTCTGGGCGGTGCCGACGAGGGAGTAGCAGCGGAGCTGCGGCGACTGAGGAGAAGCCGTTCAGGGGAGAGTCCGGGCGTCGCGACGCCGCCCACCATGTGCCGGTCGGTCTTAGTCGCCGAGCTGCTTGCGGACCCACTCCTTCAGCTTCTTGCCCCGGCGCGGCTTGGCCTCGCAGCCGCCGAAGATCGCCGCGCCCTTGACCAGGACGACGGGCGCGTACGGGTCCGCCGAGGTCTGCTCGCTGACGTCGAAACCGCCGAAGATCCCCACCCCGGTGCCGTGCAGGCTGACGTTCTCCGGCACCTTGATGTCCACGCCGCCGAAGATCGCCGTCACCTCGATGACCACCTCGGGCGACTCGAAGACGGCGTCGGTGAGGTCGATCTCCACCCCGCCGAAGATCGCGACAGCCTTCAGGCGCGACCCCACCCGCCAGCGGCCCTTGCGGCTGGCGCCGCCGAAGATCGCCACCATCGAGGGCGACTCGCTGCGCGCCGGGGGCAGCGGGCCGGCCACCGGCCGGGCCTGCGCCGGCGGGGCCTTCTCCATCGAGATCGGCCGGTGCGCGGGCAGATCCCGGGTGAGCGGGACCAACTCGCCGAGCGTCCTGGCGCCGTAGGCCGCCTCGATCCGCTCGGAGTGCTCCTCCACCGTGAGCCGGCCCTCGGCGTAGGCGTCGCGGAGCAGTTCGGCGATCCGCTCCCGGTCGGCGTCGGAGGCGCGCATCTCGGCCTCGGCCACCGGGGTCTGGTCGAGCACCGGCCGCGGCGCGGGTTCGGCGGCGGGTGCGTTCTTCGTCATGGGTACGGGCGAGCGGCCCTGGTCGTCCTGCGACGGCGTGTTTTCCACGTCACAAGAGTAGTCACCGGGCCCGTCCCCGAACGGCAGTTCACCCCGGTTCGGCGTGACCCCCGTCACGAAGGCCCACCTGTACGCATCCGACGTTTCGCCGGCGCCTACCCTAGAGGGTGCTTCGTCGACGCAGCCGGATCAGTTAAGGACCTCCCCATGGCTCCCACGCCAGAGTTCGCGTACTCCGACCTTCTTCCCCTCGGGGCCGACCCGACCCCGTACCGGAAGCTGACCTCGGAGGGTGTCAGCACCTTCGAGGCCGACGGACGCCGTTTCCTGAAGGTCGAGCCGGAGGCCCTGCGGCTGCTCACCGCCGAGGCCATGCACGACATCTCGCACTACCTGCGGCCCGCGCACCTGGCCCAGCTGCGCCGGATCCTGGACGACCCGGAGGCCAGCCCGAACGACCGCTTCGTCGCGCTGGACCTGCTGAAGAACGTGAACATCTCGGCCGGCGGCATCCTGCCGATGTGCCAGGACACCGGCACCGCGATCGTGATGGGCAAGCGCGGCCAGAACGTGCTGACCGAGGGCGCGGACGAGAGCTCGATCGCGCGCGGCGTCTACGACGCGTACACCAAGCTCAACCTGCGGTACTCGCAGATGGCGCCCGTCACCATGTGGGACGAGAAGAACACCGGCTCCAACCTGCCCGCGCAGATCGAGCTGTACGCGACCGACGGCGACGCGTACAAGTTCCTCTTCATGGCCAAGGGCGGCGGCAGCGCCAACAAGTCGTACCTGTACCAGGAGACCAAGGCGATCCTCAACGAGGACTCGATGCTGGCCTTCCTGGAGCAGAAGATCCGCTCGCTGGGCACGGCCGCCTGCCCGCCGTACCACCTGGCGATCGTGGTCGGCGGCACCAGCGCCGAGTTCGCGCTGAAGACCGCCAAGTACGCCTCCGCGCACTACCTGGACGAGCTGCCGACCTCCGGCGACGCCGCCACCGGGCACGGCTTCCGCGACCTGGAGCTGGAGGCCAAGGTCACCGAGCTGACCCAGAAGATCGGCATCGGCGCGCAGTTCGGCGGCAAGTACTTCTGCCACGACGTCCGGGTGATCCGCCTGCCGCGCCACGGCGCCTCGCTGCCCGTCGCGATGGCCGTCTCCTGCTCGGCCGACCGCCAGGCACTCGGCAAGATCACCGCGGACGGGATCTTCCTGGAGCAGCTGGAGACCGACCCGGCGAAGTACCTGCCCGAGACCACGGACGAGCACCTCGACGACGACGTGGTGCGGATCGACCTCGACCAGCCGATGGACGACATCCGGGCCGAGCTCTCCAAGTACCCGGTGAAGACCCGCCTCTCGCTCACCGGCACGCTGGTGGTGGCCCGCGACATCGCGCACGCCAAGATCAAGGAGCGGCTGGACGCGGGCGAGGGCATGCCGCAGTACCTGAAGGACCACCCGGTCTACTACGCCGGCCCGGCCAAGACCCCCGAGGGCTACGCCTCCGGCTCCTTCGGCCCCACCACGGCCGGGCGGATGGACAGTTACGTCGACCAGTTCCAGGCGGCCGGCGGCTCGATGGTGATGCTCGCCAAGGGCAACCGCTCCAAGCAGGTCACCAAGGCCTGCGCCGAGCACGGCGGCTTCTACCTCGGCTCGATCGGCGGCCCGGCGGCCCGGCTGGCCCAGGACTGCATCCGCAAGGTCGAGGTCCTGGAGTACGCGGAGCTCGGCATGGAGGCGGTCTGGCGGATCGAGGTCGAGGACTTCCCCGCGTTCGTCGTGGTCGACGACAAGGGCAACGACTTCTTCGCCGAGGTCACCGACGGTCCGCTGATCACCAGCCTGCGGGTGCGGTCGGCGGAGTGACCACGGCTGTACGGCGAGCGCCCCGCACCACCGGGTGGTGGTGCGGGGCGCTCGTCGGGCAGTGGGGCGGCTACGGGCGGCTGACTATCAGGCCGGTCGGCGCGGCGGGGCCGGTGACCTCCGGCTCGTCGATCAGCGTTCCACCGGTCAGACCCCTGAGGTCGGGCAGAACGTCGGGGGTGGTCACCACGTGCTCGACCGGCGCGACGGCGGCCGGCTGGGTCTCGGTCGCGGTCACGGTCGCGGTCACGGGAGTCTGCGGCTCGGCGGGCGCCGGCACCGCGGTCGTGCTCTGGTCGTTGGCCATGGCTGGCCGCCTTTCGGTTGGTCGGATCTGTTCAGGCCCGACCAGACCGGTCAGGGCGCCCGGACAGTATCGTAGGGGTCGTTAAATGTCTTATAAACATCGTGCCGCCTGTGCTCTTCTCCAACGTTTGCAAGCTTCCGCCTAAGCTGGCGGCGCCACGGCGGACCATTGAGCGCCCGGCGCGGAAAGCCATCGAAGATATCGGGGGATTTTTATGGAGCTTCGGGAAACGCCGCACTCCCATGCGCTGCGCTTCCAGGTGCTCGGACCGGTCCAGGCATGGCGCGGCGACCAGCCACTGTCCCTGGGGTCGCCACAACAACAGGCCGTCCTCACCGCTCTTCTCCTGCACCACGGCAGGCCCGTGACCACGCAGGACCTGGTCGACGGCATCTGGGGCGAGCGCCCGCCGCCGCAGGCGGTCGCGGCACTGCGCACATACGTCTCCCGGCTGCGCACGGTCATCGAACCCCACCGGGAGAACCGGGCCCGGGCCGAACTGCTGGTCTCGGTCAGCGACGGCTACGCCCTGCGGATCCCCGCCGAGGCGCTGGACGCCTCCGTCTTCGACACCAGGTCCGCCGAGGCGATGGCCGCCCGGGCCGCCGGGGACGCCGAGACGGCGCACCGGCTGCTGGTCTCCGCGCTCTCGCTGTGGACCGGCCGCCCGCTCGCCGGAGTCCCCGGCCCCTACGCCGACGCGCAGCGCCTGCGGCTGGCCGAGCGTCAGGTGACCGTCGGCGAGGAGCGCTGCGCGTCGGCGCTCGACATCGGCCTGCACGCGGAGGTGGTCTCCGAGCTGAGCTCGCTCGCGGCCGAGCACCCGCTCCGCGAGCGGCTGCGCGAGCTGCTGATGCTGGCGCTCTACCGCTGCGGACGGCAGGCCGAATCCCTCGGCGTGTACGCGGACACCCGCAAGCTGCTGATCGAGGAGCTCGGAGTCGAGCCCGGCGCCGGGCTGGCCACGATGCACTCGCGGATTCTGGCCGCCGATCCGACACTGATTCCCCCCCGCCCCGCCGAGGTATCCGGACCGGAAGCGGACGGATCAGTCCCGGTTATTTCCCCGCCCGCACAGCTTCCTGCCGATGTGTCCGATTTCAGCGGCCGGACGGCCCTGGTGGACGAGTTGCGGGACGTGCTGCGAAACGCCACCGGCCAGGCCGTCGTGGTCACCTCGCTGGCCGGGATCGGCGGGGTCGGCAAGACCACGCTGGCCGTCCACGTGGCCCACAGCGTCCGGTCCGAGTTCCCGGACGGGCAGCTGTACGTCGACCTGCGCGGCGCCGGTGCCTCACCGGCCGACCCCGCCGTGGTGCTCGGCGACTTCCTGCACACCCTCGGCGTCACCGAGGTCCCCGACTCGCTCGAACAGCGGGCCGCGCTCTACCGCTCGCTGCTCGCCAACCGCCGGATGCTCCTCCTGCTGGACAACGCCCAGGACGCCGAACAGCTGACACCGCTGATCCCCGGCGTCTCGGGCTGTGCCGTGCTGGCCACCAGCCGCTCCCGGCTGGCCGGGATCCCCGGCGCACACCTGATCGACGTGGAGGAGCTGACGCCGGCCGAGGCGCTGGCGCTGTTCTCGGCCATCGTCGGCGAACAGCGGGCGGCGGCCGAACCCGAGGCGTCCCTCGCCGTGGTGCGGGCCTGCGGCTTCCTGCCGCTCGCCGTCCGGATCGCGGCCGCCCGGCTGGCCAGCCGGCCGCGCTGGAGCGTCTCCGACCTGGCCCGTCGGTTAGCGGACCAGCGACGGCGTCTGGACGAACTACAGCTCGGCAACCTCGCGGTGGAGACCACCATCGGGCTCGGGTACGGCCAGCTCCAGCCGGACGAGGCCCGGGCCTTCCGGCTGCTCTCCCTGGTCGACTCCCCCGATCTGCCGCTCAGTTCGGTGACGGCCCTGCTCGGCGTCGACGAGGACCGGGCCGAGGACCTGGCCGAGGCGCTGGTCGAGGCGAACATGCTGGAGTGCTTCACCCCCGGCCGCTACCGCTACCACGACCTGCTGCGGCTGTACGCGCAGCGGCAGAACGAAAAGCTCCAGGACACGGCCGACCAGCACTCCGCCGTCCTGCGGCTGCTCGACCTGCTGCTGCCGACCATGCGCAACGCCGCCCAGGTCATCGAGCCGGACGACCAACTGCCCGAACCCATGGACCGGCTCGTCAGCAACGGACTCGGGCTCACCACCAGCAGCGACGCCCAGGAGTGGCTGCGCGCCGAGGTGGCACTGCTGCTCAGCGCCGTCGAAGCGGCCGTCCAGGGACCGTCGGAGCTGCTGCGCCCCGCCGTGGACCTGCTGATCGTGCTGGCCAGCGTCATGGAGGACCCCACGCACGGGCCGCGCGTGCGCAGGATCCTGGCGATCGCCGACACCAACGCCCAGTCCTACAACGACGCGGTGGCCCTGGCCCGTACCCACTTCGCGCTGGGGACGCTGCAACAGGTCACCGGCGAGTTCCAGGGTGCCGAGCTCTCGCTCCGCAGGAGCCTGGCGCTCCAGGACCCGGACGACGTCACCCCGCTGCGCTCGACGACCGCCAACACCCTGGGCGTCATCCTGAGCATCGCCAGCCGGCCGGCCGAGGCACTCCCGTTCTTCGAGCAGGCACTGGCCATCGGCCACAAGATCGGCTACCCGATCGGAGAGGCCCGGGTGCTCGGCAACATCGCCAGGGCGCAGCTCGACGTGGGCCAGAGCGACTCCGCGATCCGCTCGGCCCAGGAGGCGGTCACCAAGGCCCGCGCCTCGGCCAACGGGCCGTGCCTCGCCGACACGCTCTACCAACTGGGTGTGGTGCTCTCCACGACGGGCTCACCCACCGCGGCGGCCGAGCACCTGCGGGAGGCCCACCGGCTGTACCGGTCGCAGCAGAACCGGCTGCGGGAGGGCTACACGCTGGCCCGGCTCTCCACCAACCTGCTGGCGGACCGGCAGTACCCCGACGCAGCGGAGGCGGCGGACGAGTCCCTGGCCATCGCTCAGGAGATGGACGCCGCGTACTGCCAGGGCCTGGCGAACGCCGCCCTCGGCGAGGCGCTCCTGGAGTTGGGCCAGCCCGCTCGCGGGCTGGCCTGCCTCCAGGAGGCGCACGCTCTCTTCACCCGACTCGGTGTGCCCGAGGCCCTCCCCGTACGGGACCTCATCGACCAGCAGCACACCGAGTCCCTCATTCCCCCCGCGCCGTGACCCGTCCCCCGACAGGTCCCCCGTTGCGCGTCGTCGGCGTCCCCGCAGCCCCCCGGCTGCGGGAACGCCCTTGACGCTTCCCCGGCGCTGAAGCAACTGTCCCAGGTGCCGATTGACGTTCGATAAACGACCCATGACATGACGTTTCCCCAGGTCAGGGCAGTCAGAAGGGCGCACCGTACGGCGCGGGGCGGGTGTCCGCACCACCCCGGCCCGCCCCCGCGAGCTCCCGCTGTCCCGGCCATATTCGTCCCGACAACCACTAGTTGACCGGAAAGGGTCCCCACAGTCGGGTGATCACGCCTATTCTCGGAGGCCAGCCCAGTCTTGGGGGCCGGTGCCGACGGGGCGGGACGTTTGGACAGTACGACACAGCGCACAGTGACGCGGGGAGCGTGACGGACCGCGGCAGGCAGTGGGCCGGCGGCGGGGTACGGCCGCCCGGCGCCACCACCCTGCGGCCAGGGTGGAAGGGTGCCTCTCAATCGTGACGACCGGACAGATATCCGAGCCCGCCCAGGGGCGCGACCCCGCCGCCACCGCTCACCACGCCTGCCTGCGCCGCGCCGAGCGCGCCCTTCAGGCGGTGGCCTTCGACACCATCGGCGCGGGCTACAGCGCGGCTTTCCCCGGCAAGGCCGGCCAACTGGCCTGCGGCGAGTGGCTGCTGAGCGAGCTGGAGCCGGGTGCGCCGGTACTCGACATCGGCTGCGGCACCGGCGACCCGACCGTCCGGCAGCTCACCGCGGGCGGCCTGCGCGTCACCGGCGCCGACCTCTCCGACGGCATGCTCACCCTGGCCCGCCGCACCGCCCCGGACGCCACGTACCACCGGATCGACATGTACGACCTGGCCACACCGCGCGCCGTCCAGGCCTGGAACGTACCGGAGCTGGGCCCGCGGGCGGCCGGCACCTTCGCCGCCGCGAGCGCCTTCTTCTCGCTGATCCTGCTGCCGCAGAGCGAGATCCCCGTCGTGCTCGGCCGGATCCGCGAACTGCTGCGCCCGGGCGGGCTGCTGGCACTCGGTATGGTCGAGGCCGATCTCGACCACACCCCGCTGCCCTTCCTCGGGCACGAGATACGGATCAGCGGCTACCTGCGCGAGGAACTCGAACTGACGCTCTCCAGAACCGGGTTCGCCGTCGAGGCGCACTCCGGCCATCCGTACGCGCCCGCCGACACCACCCTGCCCCCGGAGGAGCAGCTCTTCCTGCGCTGTCGGCGGATCGGCTGACCCCCGGCAGTTCCCCCGGCCCCTCTCCCCCCGACCTCCCAGAACGGGAAGCCCGTGCGCGACCCCCTCAAGCCCCAGGCGGGGCAGCCGCCCGCCGTCCCCGCCCAGCGCCGTCCCCCATCGCCGCTGCCGGGGCCGTCGGCGCTGCCCGGGACGGCCGAGCGCATGGCGTACCTGGAGAGCGCCTCCCGCCGGATCAACAGCTCGCTGGACCTGACCGCCACGCTGCGCAACCTCGGCAAGGTACTCGTCCCCTCGCTGGCCGACGCCGCCGTACTGCACCTGCGCGACCCGCTGCCGGGCGGCGAGCGCGATCCGGGCCAGCCCACCGCGCTGCGGCTGCACCACTCGCACGGCACCCGGCTCGGCCGGCGCTCCGGGACCAGGACCATCCGGCCCGGCGGTCCGCTCGCCCGGGTGCTCAGCCAGCAGCTCCCGGCCGGTCCGGTGGTGCTCGGCACACCCTCGGCGGCCCGGCTCCGCCCGCTGCTGGAGGAGCTGTACGGCGCCCGCACCCTCGGCCGGCTCGCCGCCGGGACGGCACTGCTCGCCCTGCCGCTGCGCGGGCGCAAGGCGGTCCTGGGGCTGCTGGTGCTGATCCGCCGTCCGGGCAAGGGCGCCGGGCCGGGCGTGGACCACGCGACGGATTCCCCCCGCGTCCACGCGTTCACCCGCGCCGGCCACGAACACCCCGAACCGCCTGAACCGGCCCGGCCGACGGCCTTCGACCTCACCTCCGCCTTCGACCTGGCCTCGGCCTTCGACGCGACCGACAGCGCCACGGCCGGCCACCTGGCCACCCAGGGCGGGCTCGCCGTGGACACCGCACTGCGCTACACCCGCGAGTGGGAGATCGCCGACCAGCTGCAGCGCAGCATGCTGCCCACCCACCTGCCGCAGCGGCACGGCGTCCGGCTGGCGCACCGCTACCTCCCCAGCGAGAGCGGTGCCCAGGTCGGCGGCGACTGGTACGACTCCGTCCCGCTGCCCGGCAACCGGGTCGCACTGATCGTCGGCGACGTGATGGGCCACTCGCTCACCTCGGCCGCCATCATGGGCCAGCTGCGGACCAGCGCGCAGACCCTGGCGGCGCTCGACCTGCCACCGCACGAAGTGCTCTACCACCTCGACGAACAGGCCCAACGCCTCGGCCGGGAACAGCACCTGGCCACCTGCGTGTACGCCGTCTACGATCCGATCGCCAACCGGCTGGTGATCGCCAACGCCGGCCACGTCCCGCCGGTGCTGGTCCAACCCGACGGCCGCACCGAACTGCTCGACCTGCCGCCCGGCGCCCCGATCGGGGTCGGCGGGGTGGACTTCACCTCGGTCGAACTGCCCGCGCCGCCCGGATCGGCGCTGCTGCTCTTCACCGACGGCCTGGTCGAGTCGCGCCGACGGTCGCTGACCACCGGGCTGGAGATGCTCCGGGCCCGGATCAGCACCGCCCACCGGCACTCCCCCGAACACCTCTGCCAGGAGGCGCTGCGGATCCTGCCGCCCGGCGAACGGGCCGACGACATCGCCCTGCTGGCCGCCGCGTTCGACGGCATCCCGGCCGAGGACGTCGCGTACTGGTTCCTCCAGCCGCGCCACGAGACCCCCGGACGGGCCCGCCGGCTGGCCGGGCACGCGCTGCGCCGCTGGGGGCTCGAACAATTGGCGGAGAACACCGAGTTGATGGTCAGCGAGCTGGTCACCAACGCGATCCAGCACGCCACCAGGCCGGTCACGCTGCGGCTGGTGCGGACCTCGGTGCTGCGGTGCGAGGTCGGTGACGACAGCCCGCTGCTCCCGAGGGCCCGCCGGGCCGGGCCGGACGAGGAGCGCGGGCGGGGTCTGCAGATAGTCGCCAAGTGTGCGGAGCGCTGGGGCGCGACCAGGCTCGGGGCGGGGAAGGTCGTCTGGTTCGAACAGCGGCTGCCGTAGGGCTCCGCTGCGGTCCGGGTCAAGGGCGGAAGTGGGGGTCCTCGGCGGCGAGGGTGCGGAGGGCGGTGAAGGTGGTCGGGCCGAGGACGGTTTCGGCCAGGGGCGGGTTGCGGGTGAGGCGGACGACGGCGCGCAGGACGTCGGCCTGCCAGAGGAGGCGGAGGGAGTCGGCCAGTTCCTCGGCCGCCGCGAGGTCGCCGTCCGCCCGGAGGGTGTGCCACTCGCGGAGCAGGGCCCGGACGACGGTGAAGGCCAGTCGGCGGGCCCGGACGAGTTCGGCGCGGGTGTTGAGGGCGAAGACGTCGATGGTGGCCAGCCCCTTGGGGGTCAGCCCCTGGTAGGCGCCGGATTCCAGGTAGAGCAGCAGGTGGTCGGCCGGGTCCTCGCGGGCCGGGTCGATCAGCAGGTGCGCGCCGGTGACCGGGTCGCAGGGGAAGCGGTCGCGCTTCTGGTTGCTGTTGCAGTAGGCGCAGGCGAGCAGGTGGTTGTGCCAGTCGAAGGTGCGCAGCGGATCGCGGGCGATCGGCTCGAAGTGGTCTATGTCGGTGCCCAGGTTGTCGCCGCAGTACATGCAGCGGACCAGCCCGGGGGCCATCCGGTGCAGCAGCTGCCGGAGCCGGGCCTTGGGTTCACGGGCGTTGCGCCAGGCGTTGCGCCCGATCGTGGTGCTCGGCCCGGCGGCCCGGATCGCCTCGGTGCGGCGGGCCAGATCGGCCGCCAACTGTGCTTGCAGCGGCGGGCGTTGGAGCGGGATCACCGGTCACCCCCGGTACGTGCCCGGAACTCGTCCACCCGCGCGCTCAGCGAGCTGTTGAGCCTGGCTCCCAGCTCCTGGTACTCGGCCACCTCGGACCGGGAGGCCTGGCCGGCGTAGAGCTTGCGCTCCAGTGCGATCAGCAGCCGCCGCTCCGCCTCGGCCTGCGGCGAGTACGGGCTCGGGAGTCCGAAGAGCTCGGAGAGCGCGGCGTCGTCGCCGCTGCCGTAGACGATCCGCTGCTGGAGGTCGTCGTCCAGCACCCGGGCCGGGCCGGCCTCGGCCGGGCCGGGCAGTCTGATCAGCCCGCCCGGGTCGGCGGCCTGGCAGAGGTAGGGGCTGTTGGTGGTGACGAGGAACTGGACGTTCGGGAAGTGCGCCACCAGCCACTCGCCGAGCCGCTGCTGCCAGCCGAGGTGGAGATGGGCCTCCGCCTCGTCGATCAGTACGACGCCGCTCACCGGCACCGTGGGCACCTCGCCGTTCACCACCAACTCGGCCTCGGGTTCGACCTGCTGGGCCTGTCGGACCAGATCGAGGACGAGCGCGGCGACCGCCTGGCAGCCGTCCCCCAGTGCCCGGAGCGGGAACTCGTCGCCGCCCTGGCCGATCCAGAGCCCCTCCGAGTCGACCCGGGCGACCCGGTGCCCCTCGGGCAGCAGGCCGTCGCCGAGCAGCGCCAGCACGGCATCGAGCAACTCGGCGGCCCCGCGCCGCTGTTCGAGGCGGCGCAGGTGCTGCCCGACCAGCCAGCCGACGCTCTCGCCGAGGACCGGCGCGTCGTGGAACAGGGTGGCGATCGGGGCGGCCGCGCCCCGCAGCTCCACCCGGGGGCCGTCGCCGCCGCCCCGGAACGGGCCGTAGCCGACGCAGAAGCCCCGGCCGCCGACGTGCCGTTCGATGACCCCTCGGGCCGTCCTGGCCAGCCGCCACTGGACGTCTTCCGACGCCTCGTCGACGATCTTCACCCCGCCGACCGCCGCATCGGCGTGCAGCCAGGACGAGAGCTCCAGCAGCCCGCCGGCGGCGACCCCGGTGAGCGTGAGCGCGACCGCCCGCAGCAGCGTGCTCTTACCCGATCCGTTGGGCCCGGCCAGCACCGTCCAGCCGGAGTGCGACCCGTCGGGGCGGGTCAGGTCGAGATCCACGGCCCGATCGCCGTGGAAGCCCTTGATGTTGTCGATCCTGAGCCTGGAGACGTACATGCCCACACCCTCCGCACGTCGGTCGGATCCGGCCTACGAGGGTCCATGCCCGCTCCACGGTCCGTCACTCCACGATTCGGACCGGCAGTTCGCGCAGCGCCTCGCGCAGAGAGGCGGCGAAGCGGTCGTACTCGGCGCTGCGGGCCGAGCCGGGCCGGGTGGCGAGGCCGATCCGGCGGCCGGGGGCGGGGGCGGCGAAGGTGACGGCGGCGAGGCGGTCGGTGCGGCCGGTCTCGACCTCCAGGGCGGTGGCGGGCAGCAGGGTGACGCCGAGACCGCCGGCCACCAGCTGGACGAGGGTGGAGAGGCCGGCCGCCCGGGTCGAGCCGCCGGAGACGTCGGCGCCGATCTCCCGGCAGAGATCGAGGGCCTGGTCGCGCAGGCAGTGACCCTCCTCCAGCAGCAGCACGTCGAGGTCGAGCAGGGCGTCGCGCGGGACGTCCGTCCGGCCCGCGAGCTCGTGCTCGGGCGGGGTGACCAGGACGAAGTCCTCGTCGAAGAGCGGGATGTCCCGGGTCGGCGCACTGCCACCGGCCGGGAGGGCGAGCAGCAGGACGTCGAGGCGGCCGGCCGCCAGCCCCTCCAGCAGCGAGGGGGTGCGCTCCTCGTGGACGTGCAGCTCCAGGTCGGGGTAGCTTGCCCGGACCAGCCGCAGGACGGCGGGGAGCAGGTACGGCGCGACGGTCGGGATCACGCCGAGGTGGAGCGGCCCGGTGAACGGGCGGCGGGCGGCCTCGACCTCCTCGGTGAGGGCGTGCAGCGAAGCGAGCACTCGGCGTGCGTGGTCGGCCACGCGCTCACCCAGTGGGGTGATGATGACCCGGCGGGTCGTACGCTCGACCAGCTGCGCACCGAGCACCTCCTCCAGCGCGGCGACCGCGCCGGAGAGGGCGGGCTGGCTGGTCCCGATGGCGGCGGCGGCATCGCGGAAGTGCCGGTGCTCCGCCACCGCCGTGAAGGCGCGCAGCTGGGACACGGTCGGCATCCGGGGGGCCCGTGGCCTGGGGTTATGGGTACTGATAGCTCTCTCCGATCAGATGTATCGAGTCTAGCTATTTCCCCGATCAGTACCCAGTGTGTCACTGTGGATCAAGTCCAGAACCTGCCGAACCATAGGCAAATATGGACAAAAGACCCTCGCATCCCAACCCAGGAGACGTGAACGTGCTCACGATCGGTGACAAGTTCCCCGAGTTCGAACTCAACGCCTGTGTCGACCTCGACGCCGCGAACGCGTTCGCCGAGATCAACCACAAGTCCTACGAGGGCAAGTGGAAGATCGTCTTTTTCTGGCCGATGGACTTCACCTTCGTCTGCCCGACCGAGATCGCCGCGTTCGGCAAGCTGAACGAGGAGTTCGCCGACCGTGACGCCCAGATCCTCGGTGTCTCCGGTGACTCCGAGTTCGTGCACCACGCCTGGCGCAAGGACCACAAGGACCTCCGCGACCTCCCCTTCCCGATGCTGGCCGACGTCAAGCACGACCTGATGCAGGCCTGCGGCGTCCAGGGTGCCGACGGTCTGGCCCAGCGCGCGGTCTTCATCGTGGACCCGAACAACGAGATCCAGTTCGTCATGGTGACCGCCGGTTCCGTCGGCCGTAACCCCAAGGAGGTCCTGCGGGTGCTCGACGCCCTGCAGACCGACGAGCTGTGCCCCTGCAACTGGACGAAGGGCGAGGACACCCTCGACGCCCAGGCCCTGCTGGCCGGCTGACCGATGGCACTCGACGAGCTGAAGGCGGCTCTCCCCGACTACGCCAAGGACCTCAAGCTCAACCTGAGCGCGGTGATCGGCAACTCCGACCTCCCCGCCCAGCAGCTCTGGGGCACCGTGCTCTCCTGCGCGATGGCGACCCGCTCGCCGGCCGTCCTGCGCGAGCTGGAGCCCGAGGCGAAGGCCAACCTGAGCCCGGAGGCGTACACCGCCGCCAAGGGCGCAGCGGCGATCATGGGGATGAACAACGTCTACTACCGGACGCTGCACCTGCTCTCCGACAAGGAGTACAGCGGGATGCGGGCCGGTCTGCGGATGAACATCATCGGCACGCCCGGCGTGGAGAAGCTCGACTTCGAGCTCTGGTGCTTCGCGGTCTCCGCGATCAACGGCTGCGGCCAGTGCCTCGACTCGCACGAGACCGTCCTGCGCAAGGCCGGCGTCGAGCGCGAGGTCATCCAGGCCGCGATCAAGGTCGCCTCGGTCATCCAGGCCGTCGCCGCGACCCTCGACTCCGAGGCCGTGCTGGCCGGGATCTGATCCCACCCGCACGCACAGAAGCCCTGCCGGGCCTACTCCGGCAGGGCTTCCTGCCGTGCGCGCGCGGGCGGTACGGCTCAGGGCGACCGCCGCGGGGACGCGCCGGTCCTGAACGGTCGGTCGCCCCACTGTCAGGCGACGGCCTCGGAGGCCTTCTCCCGGGCGGCCTCCATGGCCTCGAAGACCTCCTGGCCGGCCGCGTTGCGGCGGCGGAGGTGGGAGACGACGGTGTTGGTGACGGCGATCAGCGGGACGGCCACGATCGCACCGCCGATACCGCCGACGATCGAGCCGGCCGCCACGCCGAGAACCACGCCCAGCGGGTGGACCCGGACGGCACGGCCGAGGATCAGGGGCTGGAGCAGGTGGCCCTCGATCTGCTGGACCGCGACCAGGATCACCAGCACCATCAGGGCGGTGAACGGGCCCTGCGTCACCAGCGCGATCAGGACCGCGATGGTCCCGGTGACCAGCGCGCCGACCAGCGGCACGAACGCGCCGAGGAAGATGATCACGGCCAGCGGCAGCGCCAGCTGCACGCCGAGCAGCTGGATGCCGATGCCGATGCAGAGCGCGTCGATGAAGGCCACGCAGACCGTGCCGCGTACGTAGGCCGTGAGCGTCGCCCAGGCCTTCGGCCCGGCGCCGGCCATCGCGTAGCGCGAGTGGCGGGGCAGGCCGCGCAGCAGCCAGCTCCAGATCCTGGCGCCGTCGTAGAGCAGGAAGAACGTGGTGAAGGCGGCCAGCAGCAGGCCGGTGAGCACCTCGACCGCGATGGTCACGCCGGTGAAACCCAGCGACGTTATCTGCTGGGTGTTGGTCCCGATCGCCGCCTCGATCTGCTTGGCGAAGTCGTTGATCTGCTGGTGTGTCAGGTGCAGCGGCCCGGTGACCAGCCACTCGCGCAGCTTGTTGACACCGTCCTGCACCTTCACGGCGACCGAGCCGATGTTGGTGGTCACCTGCCAGATCACGAACCAGCCGACACCGCAGATGCCCGCCAGCCCGCTGAGGAAGGTCGCGGCGGCCGCCAGCGAGCGCGGCCAGCCGTGCCGCCGCAGCCAGGAGACGGTCGGCTCCAGCAGTGCGGAGATCAGCAGGCCGGCCAGGACCGCGAAGGCGACCAGCCGCAGCATGTCGACCACCCGGAACACCAGGTAGAGCGCCGCCGCGAGCAGCAGCAGCCGCCAGGTCGACTCGGCGGCCACCCGCAGACTCCACGGCACGGCCTCGGCCGGGGTGGCCGGGCGGCTCGGGTAGTACTCACGGCCGGACGACGGTGCCGGGCGCGGCCCGCGCAGGTCCGGTGCCGGTTCGAACCCGACCAGCAGGTCCGGGTCCGGCACTCCGGACTTGGTCACCGCGTCGCCCACCGGCTCGATCTCCTGTGTCTCGGCGGCCCGGCGCCGGTTCTCCATCGCGGTCAGCGTCCTGGAGGCCAGTGCCCCGGCCCAGGTCACCACCTTCTGCACCCTCGCGCGTCCTGCCAGCTTCGCTCTCACCGCTCCCCCGTCCGGCTGCTGGGCCGCGGGTCTGAGCACGGCCGTCCGGGGATGACGCTACCCGCCCGGCAGGCCACGGCTCCGGCGGGCCGGGCAGCTGGCAGGGGGAATCACCTCCGGCGTCGCGGACATCACTGCCCGAATCATCCGGAATCATCATGTTTCAGACACCGCTCAAGAGGGCAGGAGTCCGGTGCAACGGGACCATCTGCCGGCGGACCGGCCGGTGCCGGAGCTCCCAGGACCCTCTCCGGCGCCCCGCGTCCGCACCCAGGACCGCCCCGCTCGCGAGCGCGCCGGTCTGCGCGGCCCGAGCGGAGCGGCCCGCCCGGCGGGACAGCACACCCGGGCCACAGCATGCGGAAACGGCGAGGCCCCCGACCTGGGTCGGGGGCCTCGCCGTGAGCCGCGCAGGAGCAGCGGCTTCTAGTACCAGCTGTGCGCCTGCCAGAAGGACCAGGCACCGCACGGCGAACCGTAACGGTCGTTCATGTAGCCCAGACCCCACTTGATCTGCGTCGCGGGGTTGGTGCGCCAGTCGGAGCCGGCCGAGGACATCTTGGAGCCGGGCAGGGCCTGGACCAGGCCGTACGCGCCGGAGCCCGAGTTGGTGGCCGTGTAGTCCCAGCCGCTCTCGCGCTTCACGATCTGGCTGAAGCACTGGAACTGGGTGTTGTCGCCGACGATCGACGCGGCCAGTGCCTGCACCGAACCGGGGTCGACGGAGGTCACCGGCGTGTCGGCGCTCAGCGCGGAGCGCGCCTTCGCACGGTTCGCGGCCTCTTCGTCGGCCTTGCGCTTGTCGTCGGCGGCCTTGGCCGCCTTGTCCGCGTCGGACTTGGCCTGAGCGTCGGCGGCCGCCTTCTGACGGGCCGCCTCCTCGGCGGCCTTCTTGGCGGCAGCGTCGGCCGAGACCTGCTGCGCGGTGGCCTGCCGGACGATGCCGTCGCTGATGGCCTGCACGTTGGCACCCGTGGGAGCGTCGGCGAGCAGGGTCGCGCCTGCGACGTCGACCGTCGACACATGGGGGGCCTCGCTGCCCGAGGCCACACCCACGACGGCACCTACTGCGGTGACGGCGGTGGCGGAGGCCACGGCAACTCCCCGGACCGAGATCCGAGTCACATGGTTTCCTTCCAGCATCGCCCACGCGTGACCGTACGGGCGCAACATGCCCCCTGACACTGGCCTCCATGTGGTGCTGGTCACGGAAGGCACTGGCCCGCGCCGGCTCGACGGAAGTCGGGACGACGTTTGGATCGGGCGGCGTACGGCTCATCGGTCTTCAGTTGTCCGCCCGCCGACCGGAGTTGCCGGGCGATTCGCACACACCGTCACCTTTCGGCGACTCGGGCCCCTCGGGAGGAGCCCTGTCACGCCGTACGCGGGGCCTGACAGAACCCTCACCATGCCGCACCGGGACGTGTCGACGCAATTCCCGGTTGCGTGGCGCATCTCACATTCTCGGCCGCCTCGGAGTTTGCCCATTCGGCAGACAAGAGACAGTCAGATGTGATGACGAAGTCGGGGCACACCGTCCAACGGTGCACCCCGACCTGGCGTTTGACCATGTTATGACCGGTTTGTCCTATGGCCGGTCCGGGACCGGCATGGGGCCGGCATGGGGCCGGTCAGGGCTGGATGTCCTCCAGCATCTCGGTGACCAGCGCCGCGATCGGCGACCGCTCGGAGCGGGTGAGCGTGATGTGCGCGAACAGTGGATGCCCCTTCAGCTTCTCCACCACCGCCACCACGCCGTCGTACCGACCGACCCTCAGGTTGTCACGCTGAGCGACGTCGTGGGTGAGCACCACCCGCGAGCCCGAACCGATCCGGGACAGCACCGTGAGCAGCACGTTCCGCTCCAGCGACTGGGCCTCGTCCACGATCACGAAGGCGTCGTGCAGCGAGCGCCCGCGGATGTGGGTGAGCGGCAGCACCTCCAGCATCCCGCGGGAGATCACCTCCTCGATCACGTCCGGGGTGGTGACGGCGGAGAGGGTGTCGAAGACGGCCTGGGCCCAGGGGCTCATCTTCTCCGACTCGGACCCGGGCAGGTACCCCAGCTCCTGGCCGCCGACCGCGTAGAGCGGACGGAAGACCATCACCTTCCGGTGCTGCTGCCGTTCCAGCACCGCCTCCAGACCGGCGCAGAGCGCCAGCGCGGACTTGCCGGTGCCGGCCCGCCCGCCCATCGAGACGATGCCGACCTCGGGGTCGAGCAGCAGGTCCAGGGCGACCCGCTGTTCGGCGCTGCGTCCCCGCAGCCCGAACGCCTCGCGGTCCCCGCGCACCAGCCGGACCCGGCCGTCACCGGCCACCCGGCCCAGCGCCCGGCCGCGCTCGGAGGTGAGCACCAGGCCGGTGTGGACGGGCAGGTCCGCCGCGCCGTCGATCTCCACCGCCGCGTCGTGGCCCCCGCTGAACAGGGCGTCCACCTGGTCGCCGGAGACGTCCAGTTCGGCCATCCCGGTCCAGCCGGAGGTGATCGCGAGTTCGGCCCGGTACTCCTCCGCGAGCAGGCCGACCGCGCTGGCCTTGATCCGCATCGGCAGGTCCTTGGAGACGACCGTGACGTCGTACCCCTCCGCCTGCAGGTTGCGGGCGACCGCCAGGATCCGGGTGTCCGCCTCACCCCCGCCGAGCCGGTACCCGGCCGGCAGGACCGAGGTGTCGGAGTGGTTGAGCTCCACCCGGATGCTGCCGCCCACCTCCCCCACCGGGATGGGCTCGTCGAGCCTCCCGTGCCGGACCCGGTAGTCGTCCAGCAGGCGCAGCGCCTGCCGGGCGAAGTACCCGAGCTCCGGGTGATGGCGCTTGGCCTCCAACTCGGTGACCACGACCACCGGCAGGACGACCTCGTGCTCCTCGAAGCGCGTCATGGCGAGTGGGTCTGCCAGGAGCACGCTGGTGTCGAGAACGTACGTGCGCCGGTCTGGTGTCCGGCGGCTCTTCGAACTGACCACTAGGCCTCCAGAGCGGATGACCCTGCGTCACCCGCGGCATACCGGTCCCCGCGACCCCGGTGGCCGGGATACCGGTCTGACTGGGGTATTCCCAGGCGAACCGTCAGGCATGCCGCCCACAGATCATTGTCAGCGAACGTTTACCTTCGGGCCCGCTCTTTGGGCACACGGGTACGCACAACAGGGGCGCTAGAGGCCGAGCCTGCGGTGACGCAGCTGGTAGTCGCGCAGGGCCCGGAGGAAGTCGACCTTGCGGAAGGCGGGCCAGTAGGCCTCGCAGAAGTAGAACTCGCTGTGGGCGCTCTGCCAGAGCAGGAAGCCCGAGAGGCGCTGCTCGCCGGAGGTGCGGATGACCAGGTCGGGGTCGGGCTGGCCCTTGGTGTAGAGGTGTTCGGCGATGTGCTCGACGTCGAGGATCTCGGCGAGCTCCTCGATCGAGGTGCCGCGGCCGGCGTGCTCCTGGAGCAGCGAACGGACGGCGTCGGCGATCTCGTGGCGGCCGCCGTAGCCGACGGCGACGTTCACCGTGATGCCCTGGATGTGCGCGGTCGCCTGGGCGGCCTCCTTGAGGACGTCCGCGGTCTGCTGCGGCAGCAGGTCGAGCGCCCCGACCGGGTTGACCTTCCAGCGCCCGGCCCCGGCCAGGCCGCGGACGGTGTCCTCGATGATCCCGAGCAGCGGCACGAGTTCCTCGGCCGGCCGGGAGAGGTTGTCGGTGGAGAGCATCCAGAGGGTGACCACCTGGACGTGCGTCTCGTCGCACCAGCCCAGGAACTCGGTGATCTTGTCCGCGCCGCGCTGGTGGCCGTGGGCGGTGGTGCCGCCGGTGGCCTTGGCCCAGCGGCGGTTCCCGTCCAGGATCACGCCGATGTGGCGCGGGGTCTCGGCCAGGTGCAGTTCCACCCGGCGGCCGTAGAGCCGGTAGGCGTTGTCCAGCAGGGTGCGGAGACCCGGCGTGCGCTCGACAACTTCGCGCAGACCCATGATGTTCGGCCCCTCAGTGCTCGGTCCCCCGGGTGCGAAATACCCTCGCGCAGCCTACTCCCGGAGGGCACGGCAGTGGAAAGCGGCAGCGCTGGGCGGTTGCCGCCGACGCGCCCCGCGACCACCTCGCGCAGCCGGACGGTCGCATGTGGTGACCGTCACACCCGATTCGGATACGGAACGGTCTCCGCTTCCTTAAATAACCCGTAAGCGGACCGTCGGATGCTTGACGCCCGCCATTGGTCTAGTCCAGCTTGTGTCCGAGGGCGGCGGCAGCACACCCCAACGGCCGTCCTCCGCCCGAGTTCTGCGGACCCCACCTCCCCCACGCGGGGGCCGCCGCGACCCCCACCGCGGCGGCTCCTCTCCTCCCCCACCGGAGCGCACCCATGGCCCGTACCCTGCCGGCCGCGTCACACCGACGCCGCCGCACCACCGTCCCCACCGTCCTCGCCGCCGGCACCACCGCGCTCGCCCTGGCCGGTACGGGCCTCGCCCTCTTCGCGGGCGGCGCGAGCGCGGCGGTCACCAACCTGGTGGCGAACGGCGGCTTCGAGGCCGGGAACCTCTCCGGCTGGAGCTGCACCGGCACCGCGAGCGCCGTCGCCACCCCGGCGCACTCCGGCTCGTACGCGCTCAGCGCCACCCCGAGCAGCTCGGACACCGCGCAGTGCCAGCAGACCGTCAGCGTGCTCCCGAACACCAGCTACACGCTCAGCGGCTGGGTGCAGGGCCCGTACGTCTACCTGGGCGCGAGCGGCACCGGCGGCACCGACCCGAGCTCGTGGTCCAGCCAGAGCAGCTGGAACCAGCTCGGCTCCACCTTCACCACCGGCGCGAGCACCAGGAGCATCACCCTGTACGTGCACGGCTGGTACGGCCAGAGCACCTACGGCGCGGACGACATCACCCTGACCGGCCCGGCGGGTTCGGCCTCCCCGTCCCCGTCGGCCTCGCCGTCCTCCAGCCCGTCGTCCACCCCGTCGTCCTCGCCCTCGGCCTCGGCCTCCGCGAGCAGCGGCCCGAGCTCCTCCCCCAGCTCGTCCCCGAGCTCCTCCCCCAGCTCCTCGCCGAGCCCGAGCGGCAGCAGCACCCCGCCCGCCACCGGCCTGCCCGCCCACGCCCTCACCGGCTACTGGCAGAACTTCGACAACGGCGCGACCGACCAGAAGCTCAAGGACGTCCAGAACGCGTACGACATCATCGCGGTCTCGTTCGCCGACGCCGACCCGGCCAACGCCGGCGGCATCACCTTCACGCTGGACCCGAAGCTCGCCACCGCACTCGGCGGCTACACCGACGCCGACTTCAAGGCGGACATCGCCGCCAAGCACGCGGCGGGCAAGCGGGTCGTCCTCTCGGTCGGCGGCCAGAACGGCGCGATCACCGTCGGCAACGCCACCGCCGCCGCCAACTTCGCCAACAGCGCGTACGCACTGATCCAGAAGTACGGCTTCGACGGCGTCGACATCGACCTGGAGAACGGCGTCGACCCGGTCTACATGGCGCAGTCGCTGCACACCCTGGCGAGCAAGGTCGGCTCCGGCTTCGTGCTGACCATGGCGCCCGAGACGATCGGGATGTACAGCACCTCCGGCGCGTACTTCCAGCTGGCGCTGAACACCAAGGACATCCTGACCGTCGTCAACACCCAGTTCTACAACTCGGGTTCGATGAACGGCTGTGACGGCAACGTCTACTCGCAGGGCACCGTCGACTTCATCACCAGCCAGGTCTGCACCCACATCCAGGGCGGCCTGCGGCCCGACCAGGTCGGCATCGGCGTCCCGGCCTCGGCCAAGGCGGCCGGCAGCGGCTACGTCTCCTCGACGGTCGTCGACAACGCGCTCGACTGCCTGGCCACCGGCACCCACTGCGGCAGCTTCGTCCCGCCGGCCAAGTGGCCGACCATCCGCGGCGCGATGACCTGGTCCACCAACTGGGACGCGGCCAACGGCAACGACTTCTCCGCCAACGTCGGCGCCCACGTCCACGCCATGCCGTAACCGGCACCGCCCGACGGCCGAGGCCCGCCGCACCGTCCAGGTGCGGCGGGCCTCGGCCGTCGGACTGCTCGGCTCACCGACTGCTCGGCTCACCGGGCTGCTCAGCCGTCCGGCTCGGTGTCCGGCGAGGTGGCGATCCGACCGCTCAGGTCGGGGACGGTCGACCGGACGGCCTCGGAGACGGCGGGCAGCGGGTACTGCGAAGAGGACCCGAGCGGGACGCTCAACTCCACGTACATCGACAGTTCCGTGGTGGTGAGCCGGGAGCCGCCGTGGCCGTCGCTCTCCACGTACCACTGCACACCGTCCACGTTCGGCCCCACGGACTCCCGGTTCGCCACCACGGCGAGCGACTTCGGCCGGGGCACGCCGCAGCGCAGCACCGTCCGCGGCGAGCTCGCCCAGGCCACGACGTACGGGGACGGGGAGGTCGCGGCGCGCGGGTGTCCCTGGAGGTCCCGGGGCAGCACCCGGGCCAGCGCCCGGCAGTACCCGGCCGTCTTCGCGTCGGGGTGAGGGGCGGTCAGCGGCGGTTCCCAGGGGCCCGCCAGGACGGTCGTGAGGAGCAGGCCGGTCCCCAGCAGGGCCGGCGGCGCCAGCCACCGGACCGGCGCCGGCACTGCCCGGACCAGGCGCAGCGGGTGCGGGGTGCGGCTCATCCGCCGATCGTAGCCACGGCCGGAGCCGTCCCGGCGGCCGGGTCAGACCGCCGTCAGCACCGCGAGCAGGGCGCCGAGCAGCATCGCCGGGCCGAAGGCGATCGAGGCGCCGCGTCCGGAGCGCCCGGCCAGCAGCAGTGCCCCGCCCCAGAGGGCCGCCAGCAGGAAGCCGTAGAAGAAGCCGGCCAGCACGGTGTGCCAGCCGTACCAGCCGAGCAGCGCACCCAGCGAGGGCGCGAGCTTGGCGTCCCCGAAACCCATCGGCGCGAGCAACGCCAGCGCGCCGTAGCACGCGCCGAACGCGAGCCCCGCGTACAGGCAGCGCAGCAGTACGCCCCCCTGGTGCTCCGTCAGACCCGCCGTCACGAGGAGTACGGCGGTGCCGGCGGCGAGCGGGAGGGTGAGCGCGTCGGGCAGCCGGAAGACCGCCGCGTCGACGAAGCCCAGCACCACCCCGAACAGCCCGGCCCAGACCAGCACCGGCGCCACCGGCCAGTGCGCCGCCGCCCCGATCGCGGCGCCGGCCCCGGCCGCGGCCAGCTCGACCAGCCCGGCCCGGGGCCCGCCGCGCTGCCCGCACCCCGGGCAGCTCCCGCTCGGCGGCAGCCGGTAGCGCCCGCGCGGGCAGCAGACCTGCAGCGGCTCCCCGTACGGCACCGAGTACCGGGCCGCCGCCGCCCGCAGCACGGGCGAGGCCGCCAGGCCGACCGCCGTACCGATCAACGCTCCGATCATGGTGCCCCCTCCGCCCGCCTGCGCCGAGCCTACGGCCGTACGGCCCGCGGCCTCCACAACCCGCTGGAGCATCCGCCGAACCCCGTCGCCCGGTGCGGGGGCGCAGAACGGCGCGCGGCCGACCTGACGGCGTCCGCCGCGGAGTTCCGCTGTGTCGGAACGCACGAGGAGATCGGGCCCGGCGGGCCGTAAAGTGTTCTGGCATGCAGGTGATCCAGTCCAGCAAGCTCGCCAACGTCTGTTACGACATCCGCGGCCCGGTGCTCGACGAGGCGATGCGTCTGGAGGACCAGGGGCATCGCATCCTCAAGCTGAACACCGGCAACCCGGCCGTCTTCGGCTTCGAGGCACCCCCGGAGATCCTCCAGGACATCCTGCGGAACCTCTCCACCGCGCACGGCTACGGCGACTCCAAGGGCCTGCTCTCCGCCCGCCGCGCTGTGGTCATGCACTACGAGGACCGCGGCCTGCACGGGCTCTCGGTGGAGGACGTCTTCCTCGGCAACGGCGTCTCCGAGCTGATCCAGCTCGCCATGACGGCGCTGCTGGACGACGGCGACGAGGTACTCGTCCCGGCGCCGGACTACCCGCTGTGGACGGCCTCGGTCAGCCTGGCGGGCGGCACCGCGGTGCACTACCGCTGCGACGAGCAGTCCGAGTGGTACCCGGACCTCGCGGACATCGAGGCCAGGGTCACCGACCGCACCCGCGCCATCGTGGTGATCAACCCCAACAACCCGACCGGCGCGGTCTACCCGCGCGAGATCCTCGAAGGCATCGTCGAGATCGCCCGCCGCAACAAGCTGGTCGTCTACGCGGACGAGATCTACGACAAGATCCTCTACGACGACGCCGAGCACATCCCGCTCGCCACGCTGGCACCGGACCTGTTCTGCGTGACCTTCAACGGCATGTCCAAGTCCTACCGGGTGGCGGGCTTCCGCTCCGGCTGGATGGTCCTCTCCGGCGACCGGGCCCGGGCCCGGAGCTACATCGAGGGCCTGACCGTGCTCGCCTCGATGCGGCTCTGCGCCAACATGCCGGCCCAGCACGCGGTGGCGGCGGCACTCGGCGGACGGCAGTCGATCAAGGACCTGGTGCTGCCGGGCGGTCGCCTGCTGGAGTCCCGCGACGCGGCCTACCGGCTGCTGAACGAGATCCCGGGCGTGAGCTGCGTGAAGCCGAAGGGCGCGCTCTACGCCTTCCCCCGGCTCGACCCGCAGGTGTACAAGATCAGGGACGACGCCCAGATGGTCCTCGACCTGCTCCGGGCCGAACGGATCCTGGTCGTCCAGGGCACCGGCTTCAACTGGCCCGAGCCCGACCACTTCCGCCTGGTCACCCTCCCGAGGCCGGAGGAGATCACCGACGCGGTCACCCGTATCGGTGATTTCCTCAGCGGCTACGTCCAGCCGTAACGGCTCCGCCTGGGCAACTGGTCAGCCACAGACAGGGGCGCGTGGGGGTACCTCCCGGCCGAAGGCTGCGGGCCCTTGCCTCCCGACCTCGCGCAGTTCCCCGCGCCCCTTGGGGTGTCCGCACGCACACGGGTAACCATCAGGGGCGCGGGGAACTGCGCGGCCAGCCATGCACCTCCGTGCACGGTTGCGCGCGCAGTTCCCCGCGCCCCTGAGGTGGTTGCCCTCGGTTGCGGGCTAGCCCAGTCGCTTGACGAGGGAGCGGTACTCGTCCCACAGCTCGGTGGGGGTGTGCTCGCCGAAGAGCTCCAGGTGGGACGGCACCAGGGCCGCCTCCTGGCGCCAGATGTCGGCGTCGACGGTGAGCAGCAGGTCGAGGTCCTCCTGCGCGAGGTCGAGGCCGTCCAGGTCGAGCGAGGACTGCTCGGGCAGCACGCCGATCGGCGTGTCGACGCCGGCCGCGGTGCCCTCCAGCCGGTCCACGATCCACTTCAGGACGCGGCTGTTCTCGCCGTAGCCCGGCCACACGAACTTGCCCGCGCTGTTCTTGCGGAACCAGTTCACGTAGTAGATCTTCGGGAGCTTCGAGGCGTCGGCCTGCGCGCCCAGCTTCAGCCAGTGGCCGAAGTAGTCGCCCATGTTGTAGCCGCAGAACGGCAGCATCGCGAACGGGTCGCGGCGCAGCTCGCCGACGGTGCCCTCGGCGGCGGCGGTCTTCTCCGAGGCGATGTTGGAGCCCAGGAAGACGCCGTGCTGCCAGTCGAAGGACTCGGTGACCAGCGGGACGGCGGTGGCGCGGCGGCCGCCGAACAGGATGGCCGAGATCGGCACACCCGCCGGGTCCTCCCACTCGGGAGCGATGGTCGGGCACTGCGCGGCCGGGACGGCGAAGCGGGCGTTCGGGTGGGCGGCCGGGGTCTCGCTGTCCGGCGTCCAGTCGTTGCCGCGCCAGTCGGTGAGGTGCGCCGGGGGCTCCTCGGTGAGGCCCTCCCACCAGACGTCGCCGTCGTCGGTCAGCGCGACGTTGGTGAAGACGGTGTTGCCGTGCAGCGTCTCGATGGCGTTGGCGTTGGTGTCCACGCCGGTGCCCGGGGCGACGCCGAAGAAGCCGGCCTCCGGGTTGATGGCGTAGAGCCGGCCGTCGGCGCCGAAGCGCATCCAGGCGATGTCGTCGCCGATGGTCTCGACCTTCCAGCCCGGGATGGTCGGCTGGAGCATCGCGAGGTTGGTCTTGCCGCAGGCGGACGGGAAGGCCGCGGTGACGTACTTGACCTCGCCGGACGGCGGGGTGAGCTTCAGGACGAGCATGTGCTCGGCCAGCCAGCCCTCGTCACGCGCCATCGTGGAGGCGATCCGCAGCGCGTAGCACTTCTTGCCGAGCAGGGCGTTGCCGCCGTAGCCGGAACCGAAGGACCAGATCTCGCGGGTCTCCGGGAAGTGCGAGATGTACTTGGTGGTGTTGCACGGCCACGGCACGTCCGCCTGGCCCTCGGCCAGCGGGGCGCCGACGGTGTGCACGGCCTTGACGAACTCGCCGTCCTCACCGAGCTGGTCGATGACGGCCTGGCCCATCCGGGTCATCACGCGCATCGACACGGCGACGTAGGCGGAGTCGGTGATCTCGACGCCGTACGCGGCCAGCGGGGAGCCGACGGGGCCCATCGAGAACGGCACGACGTACATCGTGCGGCCCTTCATGGCGCCCTTGAACAGGCCGCTCGCGCCGCTGAAGAGCTCCCGCATCTCGGCGGGGGCCTTCCAGTTGTTGGTCGGGCCCGCGTCCTTCTCCTGCTCGGAGCAGATGTAGGTGCGATCCTCGACGCGGGCCACGTCCGTGGGGTCCGAGGCGGCGTAGTAGGAGTTCGGGCGCTTCGCCTCGTTCAGCTTGGTGAAGGTGCCCTGGGCGACCAGCAGATCGGCGAGGCGCTGGTACTCCTCGTCCGAGCCGTCACACCACTCGATGCGGTCCGGCTGGGTCAGCTCCGCGATCTCGCTCACCCAGGCCAGCAGACGCTTGTGGCGGGTGGGCGCGGATGCGCTGTGAGCAGAGTTCTCGTACGACACGATCGCTCCGTTTCACGCCATCTCGGCTATGAGACGGCGTCGCGGGTGGTTGAGGGTGCTTGCAGCGTAGCTCCGCCTTACGGGGTGGAACACGGCACCTTGGCGGTTTTGGCGCGTCTTTTACACCGCTGTGTCGAAATTCCAGCAGGCAAGAAGGCTTTTCAGTCCCGCCTGGACACCCGGGGAAACGGCCCGAATACTCCAGAACGTCCAAAAGTGATGAGGCCCACTTCCTACTTCGCAGTAACCTACGCTTCCGTAGGTAGCATGTCCGTCATGACTGCGGACCAGAGCAAGGCCGACACCACCCCGGCCCTCGTCGTCTCCGACGCCCTCGACGCCTTCGTCAAACCGAAGTGGCGCGGGTGGCTGCACGCGGGAATGTTCCCGGCCTCCGTAGCGGCCGGGATCGTCCTGATCTGCCTGGCCGACTCGACCTCGGCGAAGATCGCCTGCACCGTCTACTCGGTCAGCGCCTGGCTGCTGTTCGGCGTGAGCGCCGTCTACCACCGCTTCGACTGGGGGCCGCGCGGCGACGCGGTGCTGCGCCGGCTCGACCACGCGAACATCTTCCTGATCATCGCGGGGTCGTACACCCCGTTCACCATCCTGTTGCTGGACGGCGGCAAGCGGGACGTCCTGCTCTGGCTGGTGTGGGGCGGCGCACTCGCGGGCATCGCCTTCCGGGTCTTCTGGGTCGGCGCCCCGCGCTGGCTCTACACCCCGTGCTACCTCGCGCTGGGCTGGGCCGCCGTCTTCTTCCTGCCGGACTTCCTGCGGACCGGCGGCGTCGCCGTGATCACGCTGATGGTGATCGGCGGTCTGCTCTACAGTGCGGGCGGTGTGGTCTACGGCCTCAAGCGGCCGAACCCGTCACCCCGCTGGTTCGGCTTCCACGAGGTCTTCCATGCCTTCACCCTGGGGGCGTTCATCGTGCAGTACGTCGGCGTCTCGCTGATCGCCTACAGCGCCACCCGCTGAACCGGGGCCGGCGCCACCCGCTGAACCGGGGCCGGCGCCACCCGCTGAACCGGGGCCGGCCCGGCCGTTCGGGATCTCAGCCCGTGGAGCCGGCCCGCGCCTCCAGCCGCTCCCTGGTCCGGCGGCAGCGCTCGCAGTGCGCCGCCGCCGCACCCTCGCCTGCCGCCCTGACGTGCGCCTTGGCCCGGAACCGGCGGGCGACGTGGGCCATCACCAGCAGCACCTCCACCGACGCCACCGCCCAGACCAGCCCGGAACCGTCGATCAGGTAGGCCGCCACCACGGCCAGCGCGGCCGACATCCCCGCCGCCGCCGTCCCGACCTGGACGCGCTGCGCTCCCCAGTCCGACATCGCTACCCCCTCACGACCGCACAGCCGAGTGAGACATCCTCTCAGCTGAGCGTGCCACGCGGTCCGGCCCGGACGGGCGAACGCCGGATCAACGAGACATCAATTCTCGGTACCACCGGTCGAACAGATACTGCGAGGTCGCACGACCGTTGCAGGACAAGGGGAGCGGCCCGGTGGTCGCCGGACCACCGGGCCGCTCCGCCGTCTCGGGCCGCCGCTATCCCCGGACCCGGCGACGGGTGGCCAGACCCGCCCCCGCCAGCGCGGTGAAGGCCAGCGCGGCCACCCCCGTGAGCAGCGGCAGCGCGTCGCCGGAGGCGGCCGCCGCAGCCGCCGCGGCCGCCGTCCGCGGGGCGGATCCGGCACCGGTGGTCGGGGCGGCGCCCGGAGCGGCGCCCGAAGCGGCGTCCAGGGCAGTGCCGGGGGTGCCGCCCAGCTCGAAACCGCCGCCCAGGCCGGCCTTGTCGTACGCCGAGCCGGGCAGCTTGTCGCCGTACCGCTGGTGCACCAGCCTCTGGTACCCGGCCACGGTCACCCCGCCCGCACCGACCGAGCGGCGCGCCTCGTCGTCCAGCGGCAGCACCCGGCCGCCGCGCAGCACGTACCAGGCGTTCAACTGCGGCTCACGGAAGGCGGTGCCACCGCCGGAGGCCGCCGCCCGGGCGGCGTAGTCGCTCTCGTCGCCGCCGGAGGCGATGTTCACCACCCGCCAGGACGAGCCCTCCCGCACCGTCCAGACCGAGGCCGACTGGCCGTCGGCCGCGACCACCTTGCTCGCCACGAAGTCGGCCTCGGCCACCGGCGCGCCGGCCGTCCCGGCGACGAAGGCGGCGGCCAGCGTGTAGACCGGCACCGTCGCGCCGGTCAGCCTCGGGTCGGCCAGCTTCGCCGCGCGGGCCTCGTCCGCCGGGGCGACCGCGAGCGGCTGGGTGGGCGGGACGCCCTTGCGGGCGAAGAAGTGCCCCAGCTGGTCGAGCGTGGCCGGGGCCGTGACCGCACTGCGGGCGGCGGCCAGGTCGGCGGTACTCGGGCTCGCGGCCACGGACGCGGTACCGGCGGCGGCCGGTTCGGCCGCCCGGGCGAGCGGTGCGGCGGCCAGGCCGAGGCCGGCCGCCAGGGCGGCGGCCACGGCGGCCGTCACGGCGGAACGTCGCGCGAGGCCGGTCAGGCTGGTGAGACCGGTGACGCCGGTAAGGCCGGTGACGCCGGTGCGGCTACCGGTGAAGCTACGGAAGTCGGTCATGATCGTCTCCTCACGCGCCGATCTGGTACAGGGAGTGGGTCCAGGAGAACGAGCTGTTGCTGACGTAGTACCAGTAGTCCGCCCAGTTGTAGCGGGTGTCGGACGGCCACGGGTCGCCCCAGTAGACCCAGTTGTTGCTGAGGTCGTAGCCGTAGAGCACCTCCATGTGCCCGCCGCCCGAACTCCACTGGATCCGGGCCTCGACCGGGCGGTCGGCGTTCACCTCAGTCTGGACGGTGCTGTACCGGAGGTAGCCGGTCACGTACGAGCCCGGGTTGATGCCGATCCAGCTCAGCGCGGACTGCACGTCGTCCAGTGCGGCCTGGCTGTTGGGGCAGGTGGAGCTCGTCGACCGGCCGAACGCGGCGTCGCAGAACTGGTTCTGGCTGTAGCTGTAGCCGAAGTAGGAGGCGATGGTGTTGCCGCTCGCCGCCCAGCACCAGTTGGTGTTCTGCTGCTGTTGCATGGAGATGTTCAGGGTGCGCCAGGTGGCGGCGGCCGAGGCCGTCGCGGTGCGCGGTCGGGCCGCGGCCCGGGCTCGCGCGGTTGGGGCCTGACCTTGGGCCTGGGCCTGAGCTTGGGCCTGGGCTTGGGGGGCCTGGGCCTGGGCCGGGGTGGTGGTGGCGACCGTGACGGCCGGGGCGAGGACGGCGAGCGCGAGGGCGGCGACCGCCCGGCGCAGGGTTGTCCGGGTTGCTGACATGGCGTCTTCTCCTCCTTGCGTATCCGCAGGAGAGGGGGTGTGGGGGACGCGCGTCCGGACGCGTTGAGACAGAGCATCGGCCCGTTGACCCGTGCTGGTCAACAGGCCTCTGAGCAGGGGCGGTTCTGCTGTGAACGGCGATGCCCGGGTGTGAACGCAGCCGGCTCCGAAGCACGTCGCTCGTCCGGACCGGTGACAACTGACCGCTCCCGTGTGAATATTCACGGTCTACCGGGCAGACGAGGAGCGCACGTCATGCAGCAAACCAGCCATCCCGACCTGACGACCGCGCTCCGTACGGGCCCGTTCCACCTGGCGCTGCGGGCCGCCATCACGGCCCGCGGCCTCGCCCTGCACCGGGTGCAACAGCATCTCGCCGCACGCGGGGTTCAGGTGGGCGTCACCAGCCTGAGCTACTGGCAGCAGGGGCAGCGCAGACCCGAGCGGGCCGAATCACTGCGCGCGGTAAGGGCGTTGGAAGAGGTACTGGACCTGCCCGCGCACTCGCTCACCCGGCTGCTCGGCCCCCGGCAGTCCCCGCCGAGCCCGGCCTCGCCCGCCACCCGGCCCTACCGCGACCTGATCGCCACCGCCCAGGCGGTCGACGACCTGCTCGCGACCATCGACGGGCCGCCCGACACCGGGCTGCACACCATCACCCACATCGAACGCGTCCGCATCGGGGCCGACCGCCAACTCCTGTGCCGCGACTCGCAGCACGCCCTGCGCGCGCACCGCGACGGCATCGACCGCTATCTCGCCCTCTACCAGGGCGACCCGGGCTGCGACATCACCCGGGTCGCCGTCCGGGCCACCGAGAACTGCCGCCCCGGCCGGGTCCGCCGCGACCAGAGCGCCAACCTGCTGGTCGCCGAACTGCTGCTGGACCACCGGCTGCGCACCGGCGACACCCACCTGCTGAGCTACGGCTTCGACGACGCCACCGCACCGGTGCCGAGCCGCGAGTACGTCCGGGGCTTCAACTCCGGCGCGGGCCAGTACGTCCTCCAGGTCACCTTCCACCCGGATGCCCTGCCCGTCCGCTGCCACCGCTTCGCCAGCCACCTGCCGGGCCGGCCACCGTACGAGACGGCCGAGTTGACGCTCGACGGACACCACTGCGTGCACCTGGTGGCCACCGGCCTGCGCCCCGGCCTGCTGGGCATCCGCTGGGACTGGGACTAGCCGGCCGGGTTCAGGTCCAGAACCAGGTGGTCCTGGAGCGGGCGGTAACCGATCTTCTGGTAGATCGAGTTGCTGGTCGGGTTGGCCAGATCGGTGAAGAGCAGCACCTCCCGCGCGCCCTGCGCGAGGGCGTGCGCCGAGGCGGCCGCGACGACCGCGCTCGCGTAGCCCCGGCCGCGCAGCTCGGGCGGGGTGTAGACCGGGCCGATCCGGGACATGCCCGCGACCACCGGGCTGGCCCCGGCGAAGGCGACCGGCCGGCCGGCTCCGTCCTCCCGGACGAGCAGCGAGCCCTCGGCCGTCCGGTGGTCGACCAGCCTGCCGAGGTCCGCGGGGACGGAGACCCTGAGTTCGGCCTTGAAGGCATCGTGCCAGGAGACCAGCAGCTCCCGGTCGGCCCCGACTGCGATCCGGTCCCGGCCCGACGGCAGCGGGTCCGGCACCGCCAACTCGCCCAGCCTGTACATCCGTTCCGTGGCCTGGACGGCCGATTTGACCCCGGAGGCGTTCCCCCAGACCCAGCCGAAGGCCTCGGCCTGCCCCTTCTCACCCGTCACCGTGGGCACCGGCTCGCCTGCGCCGCGCAGCACGTCGGCCAAGTGGGCGGCGGCGACCTTGGACATCCGGCCGAGCAGCGGCCCGGCGGGCGGGGTCTGCAGGAAAACGCCGGAGACCGGGCCGCCCGGCCCGGACCGCCACCAGCCGAAGCGGGGCGTTCCCGGACCGTAGACGTGCGGGCCGGCCTTGCCGAGCCGGTCCAGGACCGTGAGCAGCACGGTGTTCTCGGCTGGGTGGGCGGCGAGAAAGCTGCCCGCCTCGCGGTGGAATTCGTCCAGTGAGGTACTCAGAGTCCAGACCATGGCCCATCCTGACCGCCAACCGCCCTCCGGCGCACCCGGTTTACTCCCTTGCGCCCAGACTCGCCGCCAGCGCCGCCCGGTCCGCCGTCGGGGCGTCGCAGGTGAAGTGGCGGCAGACGTACGCGGCCGGGCGGCCGTCCAGCAGCGGACGGTCGGCGAGCAGCGGGACGTCCGTAGCGCCGGGTTCGCCGAGCGCGACGACCGCGCCGGGTGCGGTGGCGAGCAGCGCGGTGCGGTGCAGCCCGGCGGTGGCCGGGTCGGACGCGGGGCCGACCACGGCGACCTCGCGCGGCCCGTCGGTGAGCGCCTCGGCGGCGGCCAGGCCCCAGCCGATGAAGCGCGGGGCCCGGGCGGCGAGCGCGCCGACGATCCCGAGCGCGCGTTCGGCGGCGGTGCGGTGCAGGGCGGATCCGGTGTAAGCGGCGTACGTGAGCAGGGCGTTGGCGGCGGCCGTCCAGCCTGAGGGGGTCGCGTTGTCGGTCGGGTCCTGCGGGCGGCGGATCAGCTGCTCGGCGTCGTCGGCCGTGTCGTACAGCGCGCCCGAGGCCTCGTCGGCGAAGTGCACCAGAACGGTGTCGAGCAGTCCGCCCGCCAGCCCGAGCCACTCGCTGTCGCCCGTGACGGCGTACAGGGCGAGGAATCCCTCGGCGGTGTCGGCGTAGTCCTCCAGGACGCCCACGTTGGTACCGGCCCGGCCGTCCCGCGAGGTGCGCAGCAGCCTGCCCTCGGGGGTGAGGTGGACGGCGAGCAGCAGGTCCGCGGCGCGGACGGCGGCCTCCACCAGGTCCGGGCGGTCCAGCAGGGCGCCGGTCTCGGCGAGGGCGGCGATGGCCAGGCCGTTCCAGGCGGCGACCACCTTGTCGTCGCGGGCGGGCGCGGGCCGCTCGGCGCGGACCGCGAGCAGCCGGGCCCGGATCCGCGCGTACGCCTCGGCTTCGGCCTCGGCCGGGTCACTGAGCAGTTGGAGGACGGAGGCACCGTGCTCGAAGGTGCCGGTGACCTCGAAGAGCCGGACGGCGAGCGCGCCGTCCTCGGCGCCCAGCGCCTCGGTCAGCTGCCCGGGTGTCCAGGCGTAGTAGGCGCCCTCGGCGGACTTGCCGGTCGCCGGGTCGACACTGTCCGCGTCCAGCGCGGAGGCGAACCCGCCCTCGGGGGTGCGGAGTTCGCGCAGCAGGAAGTCGGCGGTCTCCAGCGCGATCCGCCGGGCCTGCCCGTCGCCGGTGGCCCGCCACAGGTGCAGGTAGACCCGCAGCAGCAGGGCGTTGTCGTACAACATCTTCTCGAAGTGCGGCACCACCCACTCGGCATCCACCGCGTAGCGGGCGAAGCCGCCTCCGAGCTGGTCGTAGATGCCGCCCCGGGCCATCGCCTCGCAGGTCCGCTCGGCCATCCGCAGCGCGTCACCGTCACCGGTCCGGGCGTGGTGCCGGAGCAGGAACTCGACCGCCATCGCCGGCGGGAACTTCGGCGCACCGCCGAAACCGCCGCGCTTGTCGTCGAAGCTGCGCGCGAGCCCGGCCAGCGCCTGCCGGAGATCGGCCTCGGCGGGCGGATGGTGCGCACCCGCGCCGTACACCGAGGCCCGCTCGGCCAGGTCGGCCCGGATCCGGGCGGCGACCTCGCCGACCTCCTCCGGCCGCTCCCGCCAAGCCGCGTCCACACCCTCCAGCACCTGCCGGAAGGACGGCATCCCGTGCCGGGGCTCGGGCGGGAAGTACGTCCCGAAGTAGAACGGGTCCTTCTCCGGCGTCAGGAAGACCGTCATCGGCCAGCCACCCTGCCCGGTGGCCGCCTGCACCGCCTCCATGTAGACCGCGTCCACATCCGGCCGCTCCTCGCGGTCCACCTTCACCGCGACGAAGCGCTCGTTCAGGTACCCGGCGACCCCGTCGTCCTCGAACGACTCGTGCGCCATCACATGACACCAGTGGCAGGCGGCGTAGCCGACACTCAGCAGCACCGGTACCCCGCGCCGCTCGGCTTCCGCGAACGCCTCGGGGCCCCAGGGCCACCAGTCGACGGGATTGTCGGCGTGCTGGAGCAGATACGGGGACGTGGCATCGGCCAGGCGGTTCACCATGCGGGCAGTATCGCAGCACCGGCCGCGGGAACCCCGAAACCTAGGCGGAGTGGTGGGGCCGATGCCAGCCGGCCGATCCGTGCGGTCCTGCCGCACGTGCTGCGGCTGCGGAGTCGAGCGGCACAGCCCTCCCCGCTCCCTTCTTGTGCAAGTGACAGTAACTGAAGTACCTTGCAGAACATGCAAGATGACGTGTGGTCACCACCTTCTGTACTGCTGACGGTCGATCTCGTGATCCTGACGCTGCGGGAGAGCCGCCTGCACGTTCTCCTGGTGGAGCGGGGCGAAGATCCCTTCCGGGGCATGCTCGCCCTGCCCGGAGGGTTCCTGAACCATGATGGTGAGGAGATTCTGGATGCCGCCCACCGTGAACTGAGTGAGGAAACGGCCCTGGCCGCCGGCTGGGTGCATCTTGAACAGCTGGCCGTGTACGGGGACTCGGGCCGCGATCCGCGGGGCCGCGTCGTCTCCGTGGCCCACCTGGCCATCGCACCGGGACTGCCTGACCCGGTCGCGGGAACGGATGCCGCCGACGCCGCGTGGGTTCCCGCGGAAGCCGTCCTGTCCGGCGAGGTGGAGCTCGCCTTCGACCACCATCGAATCGCTGCGGACGGGATCGAACACGCGCGCACCAAGCTCGAGTTCTCGGCGCTGGCCACAGCCTTCTGCGGGGAAAGCTTCACCATCGCAGAGCTGCAACAGGTGTACGAGGCCGTCTGGGGCACCGAACTCGACACCCGCAATTTCTACCGGAAGGTCCAAGCCGCGAAGGGGTTCATCGTCCCCGTCGGCACGGACCGCAGGACCACGGGAGGACGGCCCGCACGGCTGTACCGGGCCGGTCCGAAAACCGTGCTGTTCCCACCGCTGATCCGACCCGCGCCGTCCACGACGGAAGAGAACACGAGAGGGGAAGAGGAGTAGATGTCGAATGGCCCGGTGGTGATTCTGACCGCCCTCAATCTTGAGTACCAGGCCGTGCGCCAGAGGCTGGCCGATCCGCAGGTGCACCGCCATGAGCGTGGTACCCGGTTCGAGGTGGGAACCGTGCGGGGCACATCGTGCCGTGTCGCACTCGGCCTGACGAGCAAGGGGAACAGTTCCGCCGCAGTGATCGCCGAGCGCGCGATCCAGGAGTTCTCGCCGGTGGCCGTGCTGTTCGTCGGGGTCGCCGGCGCCCTGTGGGACACCACCAGGCTGGGCGACGTGGTCATGGCGTCGCACGTGTACGCCTACCACGGCGGGACCAGCGAGGACGACGGGCTCAAAGCCCGCCCCCGGGCGTGGGAAGCACCGCACGGCATCAGCCAGCTCGCCTCACACCTGGCCCGCCTGAACGACTGGGCGGACCCCGCTCCCGATCACGAGGACACGCCGCAGGTGCGCTTCGGGGCGATCGCCGCCGGCGAGATCGTCCAGAACTCGAGGATCTCAGCCGAGGCGAAGTGGATCCGGCAGCACTACAACGACGCACTCGCCATCGAGATGGAGGCGGCCGGTGTGGCACAGGCCGGCCATCTCAATGGGGCGCCAGTGGCCATCATCCGGGGGATCAGCGATCGGGCGGACGGCACGAAAAACAGCGCGGATGACCGCAACTGGCAGCCACGGGCCGCAGCGAACGCAGCGGCGTTCGCAACCCGGCTGGCAGTGGAACTGATGGGGGAACAGGAGGAGACCGCAATGCACCGGGACGACAGTGTCCGTTCGGCCGAACGGTTAGACCGACACGTCAGTAACACCGCCCACAACAGCACCGTCGGCATCATGGCCGGCTTGGTCACGGGCAGCAGCGTCCACCTGGACGCGGCCCCAAAGGCATCCGGCCCGACCGACCTGCTCGCGAAACTGAACGGGTTCCGCGAGCAGTTAAAGCAGCACCGCGCCGAGGGCACCCTCGACGAGGACACCTACCGGGAGGCCCTGACCGATCTGGACTCCGCCCTCCGGTCGGCCGGGGGGAACACCCCTGAATCGTCGAAGCGGACGGTCATGACGCTCAGGAGGCTGCGCGGACTGGTCGCGGAGTGCCCCGCACTGGTGGCCGCGTTGACTCCCTTGGTCGCCGCGGCCGGTGACCTCGCATGAGCCACAGCAACGGTGCCGGGTACAGCTCGGCCGCGTACAACTCCACCATCGGGATCCAGGCCGAGACCGTACACAACTCCACCGTCAACATCACCTCGCCGGACGCCTCCCCACAGGAGAAGTATCGGGTGGGCATCCAGCTCCTGCAGGACGGCGTCCCCAGCCGGGCCCGCGAAATGATCACTGATGCGATCGCCCGCGGGTACGACAGCGCGGAGGTTCGTTTCCACTGGGTGCTCGCCATGCTCAGCGCACGCACCCACCACGACCTCAGCGCCGAAGAGGTCCACGGGCTGCGCTACGCCTCCGGGCTCGTACAGACCTACGCCGAGGACGGGTGGAAGGAAGCCCTGCGCGTCACTTTCGACCTGCTGGCGGTACTCAGCACCGCCGACAGCGAGACCGGCCCCGTGCTGAAGCAACTGCAGGACCTGCCGCCCCGCCAGCACGACGCGATCCTCCGCCACCTCGACCTCATGCTCACCGGAGGTCTGAAGGACGACCTGTGGGCGGAGACCCTCGAACGTGCCGGGGCGGAACGCTTCGGCAACAACCGGACCCAGCGGGTCTGGGCCTACTTCGCGCCCACCCCCATCGGGGCGCGGGCCGTTCCACCCCGCCCGAGCACTGCTGCCGCCGCCCAGGCGGCCCTCCCGATCCGGGCGGTCCTGTTCGTCGTCAGCAGCGCGCTCCTCTGGGCCTTGGCGCTGATCGCGGATCCGGCCCAGGCGATCGTCGAGTTCCTGGTGGCACTCGGCGCGGGTCTGACCGCGGCCCGCTACGGCCTCCGGTGGTGGGGCCGGGGATCCCGACCGGGCCTCGCGGCCGGGGCCCGCATCCCGCACCCGCGCGATCCCACCTCCGCCGAAGGCGGGTTCACCAAGCGCGTCCGCCATTCGTTCGATCATTACTTCAGCATTCGCACACCCTATGGGTTCACCCCGGACGCCTGGCTCGCCCACACCGCTCAGGTCCGCGGCAGCCTCGCGGCCGAGATCGCGGACCTCTACCGGGAGAGCCGGATCGGTGTGGAGCGGGTCGACTGGCTGATCCGGTACCTCGCCGAGGACGTCCGGAACCGCCACAACAACGGCACCCTGCTCGACCAGCATCGCCAGGAGCGGACCCCTGGCAGGACGAAGGCCCTGACCGTGGCGGCCCTCGCCGTTCTCGGCGCAGCGGCTCTGGCCGCGTTCGGCACGGTGGTCTCGGGTGCCGCCCAACCGCAGCCGTTGTGGGCGTTCCTGGCCGTACTCGGTGCGGCCTGGTCCGGACACGCGGCCGCTTCCCGGTGGCTGGAGGTCCGACGCGAAGAGCACCGGCTGGCTCGGGAGACCCAGGAGTACCAGGAACAGTTGACCGCACGACAGATCGCCCACCAGCACTGGCAGTCGCGCCTGGATGCGACGCGCCCCAGCGAGCTGGAAATGGAGACCTGGCTCACCTGCGACAAAACCTCGTTCGTCGACGAGGCGCTCCGGCACCACCGGCTCACCTGGCGCGACCTGATCACCCACACCATCCTGATGGCCCCGGGTTCTTCCTACCGACGGGGCCGGGTCAGAGGCGGCCCCTGGCGGTACTCGCACTACGCCTTCCGCCTGTTCCTGTTCACCCAGGACGGCATCCGTGAGATCAGCTCCGAGTTCACCTTCTCCGACGCGACGCGCAGGAACGAACAGCGCAGCAACTACCGGTTCGACGCACTGTCCTCCGTGCAGGTGACCGAGAACGTCGACGTCGGCTACGACCTGGAGCTCGTCCTCACCAACGGACCTGCCAGGAAGATCCGCATCAAGGACGCCGACGCCCATCAACTGGCGCCGAACGAGAACTCCCAGGAAATCTCCGAGATCAACCTCAGCGCAACCGGCTCCACCCACACCTTCCGCCTCCTGGAGGGGATAGCGGCGGACGGGAAGAGCTGGATCGAACGGCACGGCCCCGACAACCTGATGCCCTTCCAGGTCGCCGGCTGATCCTCAACTCGAGCATAGGAATGCCTGTGACCTCCACGGACGATGTCACCGAAAGCAAAATCCTGCTGGCCGAGTACGACTGCCTCAAGGAAGAACAGAAGACCCGCATAGGCTTCCGCGACAACCTGCTCTACTTCACGCTCGCCGCGGCAACTGCGGTCGTGGCGGTCACCGTCCAGAGCGGACAGTCCCGACTGCTGCTCTCCGTCCCCGCGATCTGCCTGATCCTGGGCTGGACCTACCTGGTCAACGACGAGAAGATCTCGGCGATCGGCTACTACGTCCGCGACCAGCTGGGACCGCGCCTGGGTGAACTCACCTCCGCCCACGGAGCGGTGTTCGGCTGGGAGGTCTACCACCGCAACATTGCGGGTCGCACCGTGCGCAAGCGGCTCCAAACCGCGGTGGACCTGTTCACGTACCTGGTCCTGCCGATGGTCTGCACGACCACGTTCTGGTGCTCTCCCAGCGTTCAGCCCCTGTTCGTGCTCACTTCTCTCGTGCAGACGCTCGCCCTGGCCGTGCTCGGCTGGCAGTTCCTACTCCGCGAGGAGCGGTAGCACCAGCCCCGTCGGGCCCGCTCCACACACGCGTGGGACGTCCCTGGTGCGCGGAGGCGCAGGCCGGGCTCCGCTATACGGTCAGCAGGCGTCCGGGTCCACCACCGCGTAAACCGGGATGCCGTAACGGCCGTACTTCGCGGTGCAGTCGTCGTAGTTCGACCACCACCGTGCCGGATAGGTCTTCTTCACAGCAGGAGGCGCCACACGACCTTCGTTGCGGCCTACAGGTACGTAACCTGAACAATGTAGATCTGCTCGTGCCGTACGACAGTCAGGTACTCGAACATCCCGCCCGGGACGTCGGCGGTCTTGCTCCTTGGGTTCTCGCCTCGGTACAGGGTCCCGTCGAGGTAGAGGGCTTCCGCGGCTCGAAGCAACTCGTCAGCCTTCTTCTCGACTTCGGCGACGAAGGCCGGCGGAGTTCCGCTGACCACGTGTTGCTCGCTGGGGAGGTACTCCCAGGACCACGTCATGCGCCCAGCACCCGGTACGCGGCTCGGACGATCTCGGCGGCGGTGAGGGCATGACCCCGGGAGTCATCGGGATCCTCCGCGACCTGCATGAGGTACTCGGCTCGGCGCAGCTTGAAGGCTGTCTCCGGATACCGTTCGATCTCGACCACGACAGCCCACCGCAGGAGGAACCCCCGGAGAGGATCAAGAGTGTCGGAGTCGATGGCCTTGGTGATCGCTTCAGCCTGCTCGGTCTGCATCTCCGGCAGACGGTCCGAAGCTACGACGGCAAGGGCAGCCTTGAGGGCGGTGATGGTCCGCTCAGGACGCGGGATCAGCTCTTCAGCGTGGTGCTCCGGCTGTGCGGTCACGTCTCCTCCGTGCAGTTGGGCCAGTACCACGCTACAGGGCTCCGGCCCTGCCGTTCCCCTGCGGCAGGTGACCCGGCTCCGCCCCTCGCGGTCGCCGCCCGTACCAACGGTGCAGACGCTGCCACCCGCTCATCCTACGTGTCCACACCGACACTCCCCGGAAACATCCCAGGTCAGGACTACCTGGTTGTGCACATTCATTGGCACCAGTGGCAGGCGGCGTAGCCGACACTCAGCAGCACCGGCACCCCTCGCCGCTCGGCTTCCGCGAACGCCTCGGGGCCCCAGGGCCACCAGTCGACGGGATTGTCGGCGTGCTGGAGCAGATACGGGGACGTGGCAGCGGCGAGGCGATTCACACGATCACCTTCTCACGCCGACCGGTTGCGCCCGGCGACCTTCCCAAGGGTGCAGCAAGATGTCGGCCCGGGGCCGCGCGTCGTTCCCGGAAACGACGCTCGCATCGAAGCAGGCCCGAAATCAGGGCCGGCCCCGCTCGGCTTCAACGCCGAGCACTCCTCGATGGACGGCCAACCCAAGCCAGATGCCGTTCAGCGACAAAGGCCCCCTGGCGGCGGAGCCCTCCATGACGTTCGTCCGGAGGCCTTCGCCGCGGGGAGGTTCCCCGGGAGTCATCCGCGGGGTAGGCAGGTGTCACCCGCCACCGTACGGTGGTCCTCGTGGGGACGGATTCGGCACGAGAAGCTCCATCGGCCCGCATGGTCTTCGTGCCAGAGGGCTCTCTGGCCTACTTCTGGGAGCGCATGCAACCAGGACTGACGCTCGTTCTGATTCTCGGGGTGCTGACACTCGCGCCGGTGGCGCTGCTGGGACTCATCGGCCTGGAGGCTTTCACAACCGGCGCGTTGATCGACGTCTGCGTACTCTTCGCCCTCGGCCTCACGGTCGGCCTGGCCGTCGTCCGGAGGCGTCGCAACGACGTCCGGTGGGTCGAGTTCCTCCCGGCGGATTGGCCCACCGAGCTGAAGGTCGTCCGGATGGTCGGGAGCAGCCGCATGCCCATCGAGGACCTGCTGACGGCCAGGGTCATCGATCACATCGACGGGCTGTACGAGCAGGGCTCTCCGCGGCCCGAGGTCTCCATCGGCGTGGAGGTCCAACTCGACACCACGCGAGGCATGGTGCGGTCCCCGTACCTCATGAAGACCACCCTCAAGGCGGCGGGCGAGGAGTTGGACGAGCTGCTACCGCTCGGTGTCATCGCCCGGAGGGAGACCCAGCACCATCGCAACTTCCCACTCATCCAAGCGGAGTACAAGTCCTGGTGGCGTACCGGACAGGTTGCCGAGGCGTGGGGCGTTCCACCCGATGACGCCCGCATACTGCTGAAACGTCTGCGAGTTCGCCGTGCCGTGGCCGCGCGGATCTCCTATGGCGCAGCAGGCCCGACGGCGTACGACCCTGACGAGGTGAGGATGGTCGCGGCGCAGATCGCCGACGGCACGGTCGCCCGCTATGCGGTCGCGGTTCTGTTGGAACAGCTGGCACGAGTCGGCATGCCCGGCGAGCGGGTCGCGCTCCCCGAAGCGGGTGACGGGGATTCGCTGGAGATCTTCGAATTCGGCTCTCTGGTACGCGACTTGAGTAATGCGGGCGCCCGCTGCAGTTTGGCGCGCGCGCTGGCATGGGCACCCGCCGACCTGCCTGGCTCCCGGCAGTTGTTCTTCGACAGTTCTCTGGTCAGCATCTTGGGCGACGAGGGACTCACGGCCCGCTGCCGGGCGTTGCACCGGCTTCTGCTGGCCTGGGGTCGCACGCAGGACACGAGCAGGCTCCCTGTCGAAGTCGAGAGCCACCTCGACCACGTCCGCTACCTGCTGTGCTGTGCGGCCCGTCGTGAGGAGCTGCCACCGCATGTCCCGCCGCCGGACTCCGGGCATTGGACTGCTCCGCCGGGCATGCCTTCGGCCGACGAGCTTGCCGCCCGTGTCGAGCAGGCACTGGCCGACCGTCCGACCGTCCGCCTGAGTAGGCACGTCACCGCGTGAAGCACCCCACGCTGCAGGACTGCGGCAGCCCCTGGCGCCGTGCTCACCCTTGGGCGACTCGCGCTCCGCAGCAGATGAGCCGGCGCGTACTACGGTGGCGAATCCTGCTGATGTGATCGGTTGTCACGACCCGGAAGTTGAAGCTCTCATTGCTGAGCACTTCAGTGGCCGTCTGCCTCAGGCTGGGGCAGCTCGTCCAGGTCGAGGGTGTAGGTCCGCCCATCAGCCAGCTCGATGGGCAGCTTGCCCGAGCCGTACTTGTGCGTGTGCGCCGCGATGTAGCCGGAGCCGGTGGGCTGGGTGTGGACAACGACCTCTGCGGCGTACGGGTCCACCACCACGTAGACCGGGATGCCGTAGCGGCCGTACTTCGCGGTGCAGTCGTCGTAGTCCTTGCGCGCGGAGGAGACCGGCACCACCTCGGCGATCAACAGCACGTCCTCGAAGCCGTAGCGCTTGCCCTGCCGCTGCGCGTCCTCCCGCAGGATCGCGAAGTCCGGGGCCGAGTTCTCGTCGGCCGGGAAGTCCAAGTACACGTCGGATGCGGTCTTCGCGTGCCGGCCGAGCGAGAGCGAATCGATCTGCATCGACTTGATCGTGCTGGAGTGCTCTTCGCTCCGCGGAGTCATGAGCACCTTCCCGTCGGTACCGAAGAAGACCACGTACCCAGCGGGGAACTCGGTCTGCATGACCACGTCGACGCTCATCAACGGCTCCTTCCTGCCGCTCCTCAGACTATGGCGCCCCGGCCCCGCACGGGGTCCACCACCAAGGGAGGACCCGAATGCGGAGCGCGGCTCCGTCCCAGGTCCGCAGCGGTCGTCCGATCGCAGCGGCGCGTCGGCGGCGGTCCCGGTCGGACGACCGGCCATGAATGGCCGGTGCCGTGACCTGGTGCTGTGAGCGGCCGGATCGCCAGGATCGGGGTGGCGGCCCGTGGGACGCCACCCCGTCGAAGCGTCCGTGGACCCTTCCCCTGCCGAACGTGAGAGAGACATGCTGACCGTGCTGCCCGACCGGCTGCTCATGCCCGCGGCGACTCCGCCGGGGGTGGCACGTTGAAGGCGCTCCAGGACAGCGATCCGCGGCGGGTCGGCCGGTACGAGCTGCTCGGTGTGCTCGGCGCGGGCGGCATGGGCCGGGTCTATCTGGGGCGGTGCGGCGATGTCGTGGTCGCCGTCAAGGTCATCAACGAGGAGCTGACGCAGGACACCGGCTTCATCGCCCGGTTCCGTCGCGAGGTGACCGCGACCCGGGCCGTGACGGGGCCGTACTTCGCCGCCATCATCGACCACGACGTGGACGCCGAGCAGCCCTGGCTGGCGACCGAGTACGTGCCCGGTCCCGCGCTGAATGCGGTCATCGCCGAGCACGGCTGCCTCGGCACCGTGTCGGTGCGGGCGCTGGGGGTGCGGCTGGCGGAGGCCCTGGGCGCGATCCACGCGGCCGGCCTGGTGCACCGGGACGTCAAGCCCGGCAACATCCTGCTGGGGCCGGACGGGCCCAGGCTGATCGACTTCGGGATCGCACGGGGCGAGGCGGTGACCACCCTGACGCAGACCGGGGTGGTGCTGGGTACGCCCCAGTTCATGGCGCCGGAGCAGTTGCAGGCGCGGGGCCGGGTCGGGCCGGCGGCCGACGTGTTCGCGCTGGGGCTGGTGCTGGCCTTCGCGGCCACGGGGCAGCACCCGTTCGGCCGGACGGACTCCTTCGGCTTCGGCTTCCGGATCGTGTACGAGGAGCCGGACCTCGAAGGCGTCCCGGCCGAACTGGTCACTCTGCTCGGGCGCTGCCTGGCCAAGGACCCCGACGAACGGCCGACGACCGAGGAGCTGGGCACGGCGCTGGCCCTGGGTGAGGCGACCCTCGACCAGACCGGTCTGGTCGACCTGCTCCGGCTCGCGGGTGACACCGAGATACCGTCCGTGCCCCTGTCCCCGGCACCAGTACCGACTCCGCCCATGACTCCGGCTACGGCTCCGACTCCGACGGAGCTGAACAGCGTCGGACAGCGGCCTCGGCGACGCCCGGCGCTGCTCGTCCTGGCGGCCGCGATCGCCGTCGGCATGGTCGTCACCGTCGTTCTGGGCCTGGGCGACGGCACTGTGGCGAGCCCCCTCGGCCAGGGCCCCCCGAGCGGCAGCCTCACCGGCTCGTCGGCGCCGACAACGCCCACCGCGCCGACAGGTTCCGCTGGCCGGAGCGGCTCACCGACCGTATCGCCGTCCCCGTCCTCGTCCCCGTCGCCGCCGACGACGCCCTCGACGGCCGGCGGTGCACCGCTCTCGGGCTCGCCGGCCGGCGGCACCAACGGATCGTCCGGAGGCACGACCGGCTCCAGGGACACCGGGGGCACCGGCGGCGGAGGCACCGGCGGTACGTCGGGCGGCAGCGGCGGCAGGTCGGCCGGGGGCACGGGGGGCGGCACCGGCGGCGGCACCTCGGGCGGGAGTTCCGGAGGCGGCACCGGTGCCGCCGGCGGTACGTCGGGCGGCACATCCCCGCTGCCCCCGCCGCCACCCGTGCACACGCCCACGTCGGCCCCCACGCCGCCGGGATCGCCGCCCGCGGCCATGACGAGCTACAAGGCGCTCTTCGACCACGGCTGCTTCGGTTCCTGCGACATGCCGTTCACCGTGTCCTGGACGGCGGAGCCGGACGCGACCCGCTACGACATCAAGTACGACAACCAGACCGCGAACGTGAACACCGTCCTCTCGACCGCGGGCAGCAGCTACGACGTTCACGGCCCGGTCTCCGGCGACCACGTCTGCATCGCCCTGCGCGCGGCCAACCAGTACGGAGTCTCCGCATGGACCCCGTTCCCCTGCTTCGACACCCCCTACTGACGCCGGGCCGGTCGCGGGCGGCCCTGCCGTGGGGATCCGGGCGGATCCCCACGGCAGGGCGGGCCGGTAACCGCTAGGCGTCGGCCGAGAGTTCGGTGGCGAGCTCCTGGACGGTGGCGGCGATGCGGTGGTGGAGGGTGTGGCCGAAGGTGATCCGGGTCGCGCCGAGGCGGCCGAGCTGGGCCGGGGACGGGCCGCCCGGGAGGGCGAGGGCGTTGACCGGGGCGCCCGCGCCGGCGGCCAGCTCCGGGAGGAACTCGACCGGCGCCAGGATGGGGTAGACGCAGTCCGCGCCCGCCTCGGCGTAGCGGCGGCTCCGGGCGACGGCGTCCGCGACGTCGCGGTCGCCGTAGAGGAAGGTGTCGACGCGGGCGTTGAGCACCAGGCGGCCCGCCGCCTCCGCCTGGAACTCGGTGAGCCAGTCCGCGTGCCGCCCGGCGTCCTTCAGCCGGCCGGTGACCGGGTCGGAGTCCTCCAGGTTGCAGCCGACCGCGCCGGCCTCCAGCAGCCGCTCGACCAGTTCCTTCGGCGCCAGGCCGTAGCCGGCCTCGATGTCGGCCGTCACCGGGACGTCCACGGCCCGGACGATCCGGGCGACAGCCGCGAACATCTCGTCCGCCGGGGTCTGCTCGCCGTCCGCGTAGCCGAGCACGGCCGCGATCGCGCCGCTGGAGGTGGCGAGCGCCCGGAAGCCGGCTTCGGCGAAGGCCCGGGCGCTCACCGCGTCCCAGGGGTTGGCCAGGACCAGCGGGTCGCCCGCCGGGCGGCCGTGGTGCAGCGCCCGGAACACCTGTACGGCGGTCGGTGCGTCGGTGGTGGTCATCGCAGTGCTCCTGTGAGAAGGGTCGTGGTGTGGATGCGGTCGGTACCGGAGAAGCGGGTCACCAGCTCGCGCAGCTCGCCGTCGAGGATCTCGTCCACCGTGTGCAGGGTGCCGTCCTCGGCGAAGAGCCGCGCCCCGAAACCCTTGGCCATCTCCAACTGGGTCTCGGCCGCCGGGTTTCCGGTGCTGAAGTCGAGGCCGAGCGCCGCCGAGACGGCCTTCTCGAAGCTCTGGGCCAGCCGCCGGTTGAGGTCCTCGATCTCGGTCAGCAGCACCCGGACCCGCTCGCGCCGGCCCGGGCTGAGGGCGGGGTGGATGAGCTTCATCGCCACGTGGTCGATCTTGATGTGCCGCGCCTCGTCCAGGCCGTGGGTGTGCAGCAGCCGGGTGAAGAACCTGGACCGCTCCGGGTCCAGGGCGTCGGTGCGGTGCTCGAAGACGGTGATCACCGACTCGCCGACGTACGCCGACAGGCAGAGCGCGACCAGCTTGACGTACGGGTGGTCGTCCGTCCGGAAGACCTCCATCCGCTCGTCGAACAGGCCGTTGACGACCCGGGGTTCGATGCCCGAGACCGCTCTGGAGTAGCGGTAGAAGGTGTTGGCGTGTTGGATCTCCTCGGAGGCGAAGCAGGAGAGCGCGTGGTGCAGTTCGTGGCCGTGGTTGACCGCGTCCGGCAGGTCGTGCAACTCGCCCATGGCCAGGGCCATCACGGCGCTGACGTGCCGCTCGATCTCGGCGAGCTGGGCCAGTTCCTTGGCGATGTAGGCGGCCGCCTCGGCTTCGTGCCCCGGCTCGCCGAAGACGACCACGGAGAGGTACGCCAGCTCGGCCGGGGTGGCGGCCTCGGACCAGTCGAAGGCGTTCGGGTGGAAGGTGTTGACGTGCGCCAGCCGCATCGCGTCGGTCAGTCCGGCCCGGACGGCGTCGGCGACACCGGCGAACTCGTCACCCGCGAACTTGTCACCCGCGAGGCCGTCGCCCACCAGGTCGTGGCCGTCGGCGGCGGGACCGCGGTCGGCCGGGTCGGGCGGAGTGGACATCTCGGTGCTCCTTCTGGCGAGGGTGGTCATGCTGATCTGTACTTCTCGGCGAGCGAGAACACGAGGTCGAGGGCCTGGCCCCGGTTGAGCCGGGGGTCGCAGGTGCTCTCGTACCGGTCGGGGAGGTCCTGGAGGGTGACCTCGTCCGTGCCGCCGACGCACTCGGTGACGTACTCGCCGGTGAACTCCAGGTGGAAGCCGCCGGCGTGGGTGCCGAGCTCGCGGTGCACGTCGAGGAAGCCCTCCGCCTCGGCCGCGACGTCCGCCACTCTGCGGGTCTTGTGGCCGCTGGGCGAGGTGAAGGTGTTGCCGTGCATCGGGTCGCACACCCAGGCCACCTGGGCCCCCGACGCCGTCACCTTCGCCACCAGCTCGGGCAGCACCTCGTGGATCCGCCCCGCGCCCATCCGGGTGATGAAGGCCAGCCGCCCCGGCTCGCGCTCCGGGTCGAGCAGGTCGATCAGCGCCAGTGCCTCGTCGGCGGTGGCCGAGGGGCCCAGCTTCACCGCCACCGGGTTGTCCACCTGGGCGGCGAACGCCAGGTGGGCGCCGCCCGGCTGGCGGGTCCGCTCGCCGATCCAGAGCAGGTGCCCGGAGCCGGCGTACAGCCGTCCGGTGTGGCTGTCCCGCCGGGTGAGCGCCGCCTCGTAGTCCAGGATCAGCGCCTCGTGGCTGGTGTAGACGTCCTCGCTCTCCGGGCCCCCGGTGAGTGCGCGGATCAGGTTCAGGGTGACGGCCGAGGAGTGGTACGCCTGCCGCAGCCGCTCCGGGTCGGGTGTCCGGGCCACCGGGTCGAACGCCGCGCCGTTGACGGAGTCGCCCCGGTAGACCGGGAGTTCGATGCCGTCGACCACTTCGGTCGGGTTCGACCGGGGCTTGGAGTACTGGCCCGCGATCCGGCCGATCCGCAGGGCCGGCAGCCCGGCGGCGGCGGACAGCACGGTGGCCATCTGGTCCAGGGTGGTGAGCTTGGCCCGGACCTGGCGCTCCGAGGTGCCCCCGAAGGCCTCCGCGCAGTCACCGCCCTGGATCAGCACCGCCTCGCCCCGGGCGACGGCGGCCAGCCGGCGGCGGAGCCGGTCGGACTCCTCCGGCAGGACCAGCGGTGCGTAGGTGCCGAGGTCGGCCATGACCGCCGCCAGGGCGGCCTGGTCCGGCCAGTCGGGCTGCTGGGCGGCGGGCAGGTCGCGCCAGGAGACCGCCCCGGCGGCGGGATCGGGGGCGAGGGCGGGGTCGTACGAGGCTATGAGGTCAGTGACAGTCATGGCTCTTTCGATCCTCGTCGGGCAGGCGGGGCGGAGGTGACAGGCGTGACGGACGTGGCAGGCAGGGCGGACGTGGCGGGCATGACGGAGGTGACAGGCAGGCCGGGCCGGGCGGACGGGCAGGACGGCCGGGCCGGGCGGGACCCGCCGGGGCCGTCCTGCCGCCCGGCTACTCCCCCGACCGCTCGCCCGGGGCTCGCAGTACGGCCCGGTCGACGAGGGCACCCGCCGCGCCGGTGTACCGCGCCGGGTCGAGCAGGTCGGCCAACTCGTCCTGGCCGAGCACGCCTTGCAGCTGCGGAAGGGCCGCCAGGATCTCGCCGAGCGACACCGCCTCCCGGTCGGCGGCCGTGGCGGCGTCGGTCAGCAGGGTGCGGGCCACCGCCTTGCCGAGCCGGGGCGCGAGCACCGCCACGATCCGCTCGGACACCACCTGGCTGCCGGTGAGGTCCAGGTTGGACCGCATCCGGGCCGGGTCGACGACCAGGTTCTCGGCCAGCTCCACGGCGGTGTGGGCCGCGCCGCCGGCCAGCCGCAGGCAGTCCCGCAGCAGTTGCCACTCGGCGTGCCAGACCCCGGCCGACCGCTCGTCCTCGGAAACCAGGCACTGGGTCAACCCTGCTGCCAGCAAGGGCACTTGCAGCGCAGCCGAGCGGATCATCGTGCTCAGCACCGGGTTGCGCTTGTGCGGCATCGCGGAGGACACCCCGCGCCCCGCCGGGGCCGGCTCGGCGACCTCGGCGATCTCGGTCCGGGCCAGCACCTGCACGTCGGCCGCGAACTTGCCGAGCGCCCCGGCGGTGTGCGCGAGCGCGGCGGCGAGGTCGGCGACGGGGGTGCGCAGTGCGTGCCAGGGCAGCACCGGGACGGCCAGCCCGGTCTCGGCCGCGTAGGCGGCCGAGAGCCGGTCCAGGTAGTCGCCCGGGTCGACGGGGGCGCCGCCTTCGGCGTCCACCCCCGCGTACTCCAGGTAGCCGGCCAGGGTGCCCGCCGCGCCGCCGAGCGAGACCGGCAGCCCGCCGTCCAGGAGCCGTTCGAGCCGCTCGACGGAGTCCAGCACCAGGTGCCGCCAGCCCGCCGCCTTGAGGCCGAAGGTGCTGGGCACCGCGTGCAGCGCGAGGGTGCGGGCGACGGCCGGGGTGTCCCGGTGCTCGACCGCCAGCCAGCCGAGCGCGTCGGCCGTGCGCCGCAGGTCCGCCGTGAGCAGCCGGAGCGTGCGGGCGGCGACCAGCATGCTGCCGGTGTCCAGCACGTCCTGGCTGGTGGACCCGCGGTGCACGTACTCGGCGGCGCCGGGGTCGGCCTCGGCCACCAGCGCCGTGAAGGCCCGGACCAGGCCGACCACCGGGTTGGCCGTCTCCCGGGCGGCCAGCGAGAGCGCGCGCACGTCCAGCAGTTCGGCGCGCGCCCGCTCGGAGATCACCTCGGCGGCCTTGGCCGGCAGGGTGCCGAGCCGGGCCTGGGCCCGGGCGAGCCCGGCCTCGGCGTCGAGCATGGCCTGCAGCCAGGCCCGGTCGCCGGTGGCCGTCTCGGCGGGGGTGCCCGCCCGGACCGGGGAGAGCAGCCCCGTGTCGAGTTCGCCTTCTTCGTACCGATCGTTCACGAGCCCGGCCGCCCGACTGCCGCGCCCGCGTGGTCCTGTCGGCCGGCCGGCGCCGGCAGGGTCCGCAGCGCCTGGACGATGGCGTCGGAGTCCTCCAGGGTGACCGAGCCGACGCCCGGCCGGATGCCGGCCGCCGTGACCCAGTGCACGGACTCGGTGGGCACCCCGTAGGCGAACCGCCTCGGGTGCGCCTGCCCGTCGGCGTCCACCACGCGGTACGGGCGTCCGGTCACGGCGAGACCGCCGGTCTCGTACTCCGTCCCGCCGGTGCCGTTGATGCGGTACGGGCGGGCCTGGCCGGTGGCGAGCAGGTGGCGCAGCAGCGGGTCGGCGGTGCGCCGCAGGTCGGGCTCGGGCAGCCGGGCCTCGATCAGGGTGGTGGCCGCGACGCGCAGGCCGGGTATCCGGGCCGAGGTCACCACGAAGGCCCCGTCCTCGGTGGTGACCCGCATGCCCGGTCCGGCGATCTCCACCACGCCGGCCTCGATCAGTGCGGCCAGCTGCTCGATCCGGGCGGCGGGCGGACCGATCGACAGGAAGGCGTTGAGCGGGGTGTACCAGGTCTCCAGGTGGTCGCGGTGCGAGTTGCCCTCCAGGCCGCCGTGGTCGACGACCATCCGGATCTCGTTGCGCAGGTCGCGCAGGACGTCGAGGGCCGCCTTCAGCGGGCCGCTGACGTTGCCGAGCCGGGCGGCCCGGACGTCCTCGGCCAGGTGCGTCAGCAGCCAGCCCCGGAAGTCGGCGGCGTCGGCGAACTCCCGGTCGCCGTAGGGCTTTCCGATCCGCTCCCAGTCCCAGCGGTCGGCCTCCCCGATGCCGGCCTCGTCGAGCAGCAGCGCCTCCTCGGCGCCGTCCGGGACGACGAGGTAGCGCTCCAGGAAGGCGCCGGTGTCGGTGCCGTCGGCGCGGGCGGTCAGCAGCGTGGAGTAGTAGACGCTGCGCACCTCCTTGGAGATCAGGGGCCACAGGTCGGCGTGGAAGTCGACCAGCTCGCCCTGGGCGGCGCGGTCCTTCAGCCGGCCGATCCACTCCGCGGTGATCAGCTTGGGGAAGTAACGGCCGTGCGCGCCCTTCTCGTTGTCACCGCGCGCGTGGTACGGGATGCCCCGGCGCGAGCCCGCCACCAGGTGCGGTTCGGTGCCGGCGGGGCGGTAGGCCAGCTTGCCCCGGTCGTCGCGGACGAAGGAGCCGCCGCGGCCGACGGTGAGCAGCGCCATGTGGTCGAAGAAGTTCAGCCCGAGGCCGCGCAGCGCCACCGTCGCACCGGGCGCGATCACGCTCAGGTCGACGTCGGCGGGGTTGGCCGGGGAGACGTAGCCGAGGCCGTTCGCGGCGGCGTAGGAGGCGAGGTCGAGCTCCGGCTCCGAGGGCAGCAGCGGGACATGGCCGAGGGTGAGGACGACGGCGGTCAGCCCGGTCAGCCGGGTGCCGTCCTCCAGCAGCAGCTCCTGGGTGCCGCCCCGGCCGGCCGCCTCGTCGTCGACGGCGACGGCGCGGGAGCGGTGCAGGCGGACCTCGACGTGCTCGGGCGCGGCGGCCACCACCCGGCTGAACACCCAGGAGAGATAGGTGCCGTAGAGGGCCCGGGTGGGGTACGAGTCGGGGCCCAGGTCGCGGGCCTCGGCGAGGGTCTCGTCGCTGACGGCGGCCGGCAGGTCGTCCAGTGCGCCGTGCGCGAGCAGCTTGGCCCAGGTGTACAGGGCGGGCCCCTCCTCCAGCGGGCCGTCGATGTTCACGCTGTCGTCGGTGAAGATCGTCACCTGCGAGGCCACGGTGTTCATCAGCAGGTGGCGGGGCTGCGCGGTGCGCCACACCCGGCCGGCTCCGGCCGGGGACGGGTCGACCACGTGGACCGTGATCCGCTCGGCCGAGGGGGACTTGCGCTCGTTGGCGCAGAGCCGCTCCAGGACGGACAGGCCGCGCGGGCCTGCCCCGACGATGCCGATCTCTACAAGGTTGGTGTGCACGGGCTGGTCTCCGATCTCGCTAGACGTCGGACCCCACGCGCGCGGGCTCTGCGCGGGGCACGGTCGTCATGGGTGCGGATTCAGGGGCGGATTCGGACGCGGGCTTCGGCGCGGGCTTCGGCGCGGGTTCGGACGCGGGTCTCGGTGCGGGGCTCCGTTGCCCCCCGGCCACCGCGAGGAGGATCAGGGCGATCCCGGTCAGCTGCCAGACGGTGAAGGACTGGTCGAGCACCAGGTAGCCGACCAGGGCGGCGACCACCGGGCTGAGCAGCGCAAGGAAGGTCACCGCGCTGGGGGTGAACTGCTCGATGCCGCGGAACCAGAACTGGTAGGCGAAGGCGCTGGAGACCAGCGCCAGGTAGCCGTAACCGAAGAGGTTCACCGGGCTCAGGTGGGTCGGCAGGCCCTCGAACAGGACGGTCGGCGGCAGCAGGAGCAAGCCGCCGGCCAGCAGTTGCCAGCCGATAAAGACCCGCAGCGGGACACCCTCCGGGCGGCCCCACTTCTTGGTCAGCACCGTGCCGGAGGCCATCGAGACGGCCCCGGCGACGGCCGCCGCGACGCCGAGCGCGTCCAGGTGGGTGGCGGAGCCGGCCACCAGCAGCACCATGCCGGCCGTGCCCAGCACCGCGGCCCCCAACTGGAGGGCCCGGATGCGCGATCCGAGGACCGGCGCGACCAGCAGGATCACGATGATCGGCTGCAACGACCCGGCCACCGCCGCCACCCCGCCGGGCAGCCGGTAGGCCCCGACGAACGCGAACGCGAAGAACGCGGCGATGTTGAGGACGCCGAGCACCAGCGCCCGCCAGATCCAGTTGCCGCGCGGCAGCGTGCCGCGCCACAGCAGCAGGATGCCGGTGGGCAGCGCTCTGGCCAGGGCGGCGAACAGCGGCCGGTCCGGGGGCAGCCACTCGGTGGTGGCGATGTAGGTGGTGCCCCAGATCATCGGGGCGATGGCGGCGGTGTACCGCAGGGCGGGGGTGTGACGGCGCATGGCGGGTTCCTTGGGGTGGCGGGCCGTCGCTCAGGAGACGGTGATCCGGGTGGACAGCTCGATCCCCTCGCCGACCGGGAGGTCCACCGACACGTAGTCGCCGCCGGTGCGGACCCGGTCCAGGTACTCCGGCGGCAGCATCGAGAGGTTGTCGGCGAGCACCACCGTGCCGGGGTGCATCTTCGGTTCGAGCAGTTCCAGGACGGGCAGGCAGATGTCCTTCCACCCGTCGAGGAGGATCAGGTCGATCGGGCCGGGGACGGTGGCCAGCGTCTCGCGGGCGTCGCCCTCGCGGATCTCCACCAGGTCCGAAAGGCCCACTGCCGCAAGGTTCTTGCGGGCCTGGACCACCTTGGAGGCGCTGAGTTCGGAGCCGACGACGCTGCCGAATCCGTTGTCCCGGACACCGGCGGCGAGGTGGATCAGCGAGATGCCGAAGGAGGTGCCGAACTCCACCACGTGGGTCGGCCGCAGGGAGCGCACCAGCAGGTAGAGCAGCTCGCCGACGCGCGGCTGGACGGGCAGCAGCGCCTCCGCGACCAGCTCGACGGACTCCGTCAGCGACGGCGGGACGGCCCGCCCGGCGACACCGGCCAGCGCCCGGCCGACGATCGCGTCGTCCTGCTCGGAGGCCTGGTAGAGGGCGGCCAGCAGCTCGGCCACCTTCGGATCGTGCAGGCTGTTCGCCCCCTCGGTGCGGTCTGTGCTGCTGCGGCTCTCGTTCGCGGGCATGGCGGACTCCTGGAGTGGTCTGGGGGTGGGCGCTGGGCGGGGTGTTCAGGAGCCCGGGAGCAGGTCGCGCCGGAGGTAGCTCTGCGCGTTGTAGATCGTCCGGTCCGGGTCCTCGATGGCTCTGCGGCCGTGCATCACACGGGTGTTGTCGATCAGCACGACGTCCCCGTCCTGCCACTCGACGTCCTCGGTCACCTCGGCGGTGACCCGCTCCAGCTCGGCCAGCAGGCCGGCCGGCAGGCCGGTGCCGTCGGCGAAGGTGATCGTGGGTTTCTGGTAGTTGTACGAGGGGCCGAAGATGCTGTTGGCCCAGGAGAGCCGCGCCCCGAAGAGGGTGCCGTGCACGGCGGGGGTGCGGTACGCGTACGTGACGGAGCCGTCGGGCAGCGGTTCGACGACGGTGCTGCTCCGGCCGTCGGCGGGCCCGGAGGAGTCGACCAGTGCGGCGAAGTCGTCCGGCGTGATCTCCTCCGACGGCTTGGCGCCGCCGAGCTGGTGGAAGACGAAGGCCTTCCACTTCGGCTCCTCGACGTTGCGGCTGTAGACGATGTCCTGGGCGGCGAAGGCCGTCCTGGCCTCCGCACTGACGCCGTCCCAGACCCGGTAGCCGTCGCAGACGGTGGTCTGCGAGCCGCTCGACGCGGCCTTCTCGCAGAGGAACCAGGTGAGGTCGGGACGGAAGGGGCTGTTGCCGTTCTCCAGGTGCAGGCCCACCGCGTCGGTGCCGGCGTCGACCTTCTGTGCGACGTCGCCGCCGTGGAAGGAGCGGGCCGGGTCGAGGGTGACCCGGTCGGAGTGGCTCTTGACGAAGAGCGAGAACGCCTCCAGGTCGGGCCGGAAGCCGCGCAGTACCAGGAAGCCCGCCTCGGCGAGGAGTTCGACGACGTCCTCGGGCACCAGGTCGCCCAGCGAGTCCCGGCCGGGGGCGGGCAGCACCAGTCGGCCGGAGCCGCTTCCGTAGGGCCGCACGGTGGACATGCGCGCCTCCGTTCCGTTCCGTGGGTTCGCGGGCGTGCCGGCGGTGGCGGCAGAGGCCGTGGTCGTTGTGGTGGTGGCGGTGGTCGTTGTGGCAGTGGCCGTGGTGGTGCCGAGCTCGCCCGCGTGAATCGCCCGCTCGATCGCGGCCCGCATCGGGCGGCCGGTCACGGTGAAGAAGCGCTCGTACCAGGGCTCGTCGGCGGTGGCGAGGTGGAGCCGGCCGACCCGTTCCACCTCGGAGAGGTGCTCCCGGCCGAAGGCCTCGACGGCGGCGCGGGCCTGCTCCGGATCGGTGTCCGGCCGGATCACGAACAGGCCGTGCAGCACGTCCAGCCCGTTGCCGACCACGGCGAGCGCCTGGACGAACGGCAGCCGGGCGTACTGCGCCTCGACCCACTCCGGGGCGACGTTGCGGCCGGCCGAGGTGATGATGACGTTCTTCTTCCGGCCGGTGATCGTGACGAACCCGTCGGCGTCGATCTCGGCGAGGTCGCCGGTGTACAGCCAGCCGTCGATGACCGGGCAGCTGGTCGGGTCGTCGCGGGTGTAGCCGTCGAACAGCGAGGAGCTGTTGACCAGCAGTTCGCCGTCCTCGCCGAGCGCCACCCGGACGTGCGGCAGCGGTCGGCCGACCGTGCCGAACCGGCGGGCGCCGGGGGTGTTCCAGCTGACCACCGAGGAGTTCTCGGAGAGTCCGTAACCCTCGTAGACCGGCAGCCCGAGTTCGTCCAGCTCCCGCAGGGCGTCCGGGTGGACGGGCGCTCCGCCGCAGCAGACCAGCGGCACCTCGGAGGTCCCGAAGAGCGCCGGGGCGACCTCCTGCCCGGCCGCGCGGGCGGCCTTCGCGGCCGTCGCCAGTGCGCCGGCCAGCGCCGGGGTGGCGACCAGGGCGGTCGGCCGGGCGGCCCGCAGGTAGCCGAGGACGCCCTCGGAGGCGTCGGCGGCGGTGCCGACCAGGGCCGCCTGCTGGGGCAGCAGCGTGACGCAGCCGCCGTCCAGCAGCACCATGTAGAGGCCGGTCACCTGCTCGATCAGCAGACTGAACGGCACGGTGGACAGGTACCGGCGGAACGCCCCGGCGGGCATCACCGCGCTCAGCGAGCCGATCAGCGCGCCGATGCCGTTCGCCCGGATCCGGACGCCCTTGGGGCGCGAGGTGGTGCCGGAGGTGTGGATGACCTTGCAGATCCAGTCCGTCCCGGCGGGGGCGACGGAGTACGGGCGGCCCGCGGCGGCGGACAGCTCCGACAACTCGACGTCGACCACCGGGCAACCGGCCGGCAGCACCTGCTCCTGCCCCCACTCGGCGAGCCGGCGGCGGCCGGGCCCGTCGACCACCAGGACGTCGATCAACTCCAGCATCCCGGCGGCCTGTTCGCGGGTGAACGCGAGCGGCACCGGCACCTCGACGGCCCGGGCGGCGAGCAGCGCGAGGTCCGCCACCACGAATTCGGGGGTGTTGCCGCAGACCACGCCGACCCGGAGCCGGACGCCCCTGGACTGCCGCGCGGCCAGCCGGTCGGCGAACTCCCGGGCGGCCCGGGTGATCCGGCGGTAGCTGTACTCGGCGGCCGGCGCGCCGGTCACGTCGAGCACCTGGACCAGCGGGCGGTCCGTCTCGCCGTACGTCTGGAGGGCGTTCTCAACGTCCCGCACGGCCGGCCACCTCCTGGTGCTGCAGGCAGTCGGCGAGCAGCGTCACTTCCGGGTCGAGGAACGCGTACTTGCCGGTCGCGTCGGCGAAGAGCGTGGAGAGCACCCGCAGCGAGATCACACCGACCTGCGGCTTCTGCTCGTAGTAACTGCCCCAGGCCAGGCGCTCGCCCGGCTCCAGGCCGTCCGGTTCGGCGTCGCCGAGCGGGGCGAAGTCGATCCCGGCGCTGTCCAGGGCCTCCCGCAGGCCGGCGGTGGCCGTGCAGAGGATGTACTCCATGCCGAGGGTCCAGGCGATGACCGGCGTGATCTTGATCATTTCCTGGCCGGATCCGCGGCAGCAGCTGGCCAGGGCCCCGACCTCGATCACCCGGTCGCGGTCCACCGGCACGCCGAAGCGCTGCTCCAGCACGGCGTCGATCGGCGCGTCGAGGTAGCGCTCGGAGAAGAACGAGCCGCCGGTTCCGGGTGCGAGGCCGGCGCAGGCGATGACGTTGCCCTCCAGCTGCCCGACGATGAAGCGGTCGGGATCCGGCATCACCTGCGCCTCGTAGGTTCTCGCGTAGGTCTTTCTGACGAGGTCGGCGGCGGCCAGCCAGGGGGCCGAGCGCCGCCGCGCGATGCTTATCTTGAGCATGAGGTCTCCGCACGGAGTTCGGGGAGCCGCTGGGCCCAGGGCTGGGCGCGCTCCAGTTGCGCGGCGAGGCACAACAGGCCCGCCTCGTCGCCGAATCGTCCTGTGAAGTGCACGCCGACCGGGAGGCCCGCCGCTGTCCACTGCAGCGGCACCGACATGGCCGGCTGGCCGGTGAGGTTGGCCAACGGGGTCTCGTGGACGAACTCCACGGCCCGGGCCATCTGCTGGTCGGTCCCGCCCTGCGCGAAGCTGCCGAGCAGGGGGGCCGGCCCGGCGGTGGTGGGGGTCAGCAGGGCGTCGTAGTCCTCCTGGAAGCGGCCGAGGGTACGGGCCGCCTGCTGGAGCCGGATGACCGCGAGCAGGTAGTCGGCGGCGCTGACGGCGCGGCCCTGCTCGTACAGGCTCCAGGTCAGTTCCTCGAACAGCTCGGGCACCGGGGTGCGGCCGCTGAGCGCGCCGGCGGCGGTGATCGCGGAGGACACCCCGGCCGCCCAGACCACCAGGAACGGGTCGGCCAGGTCGGCGAAGCCCACCGAGGGCTCCGTCCACACGACCTGGTGGCCGAGCTCCGTGCAGAGCCGCGCCGTCCGTTCGACGGCCGCGACGCACTCCGGGTCCACCGGGCCGGCGGCCGGCGCGGTCGAGACGGCGATCCGCAGCGGCCGGGCGGGGTCGCGCAGGGTGGCGGCGAGGTAGGAGTCGGGAGCGGGCGGGGCCCAGTACGGGTCGCCGACCGCCGGGCCGGCCACCGCGTCGAGGACGGCGGCGCTGTCGCGGACCGACCGGGTCACCACGTGCTCGGAGGCCAGCCCGTTCATCAGGTCGCCGACCGAGGGGCCGAGCGGGGTCCGGGCCCGGGTCGGCTTCAGGCCGAACACACCGCAGGCGGCGGCAGGGATGCGGATCGAGCCGCCCGCGTCGTTGGCGTGCGCGATCGGCACCAGGCCGGCCGCGACGGCGGCCGCCGAGCCGCCGCTGGATCCGCCGGCGCTGCGCGTGCGGTCCCAGGGGTTGCGGGTGGGGCCGTGGAAGCGGGGTTCGGTGGTGGGCAGTACGCCGAACTCCGCGCTGTTGGTCTTGCCGAGCACCCGCAGACCGGCCCGGCGGAACCGCTCCACCAGTTCGCTGCCCGCGGCCGGCGTGTAGCCGGCCATGAAGGCCGAGCCGAGGGTCGCCTCGATGCCCGCGGCGGACGGCCCGAGGTCCTTGAGCAGGAAGGGCACGCCGTGCAGCGGTCCACCGGCCGGCTCCGGCCCGTCCGCGAGCTCGGCGAGGGCCTGCCCGAAGTGCGGGATGACGACGGCGTTGAGGTCGCCGTCCCAGGTCTCGATGCGCTCGACGGCCGCCTCGACGAGCTCACGCCCGGTCAGCTCGCCCTTGGCGACCAGCTCGGCCTGCGCGAGTCCGTCCAGACCGCGCAACTCCCCGGTACGGGGCATCTCTCGTCCCTTCCCCAGCAGTTGACGGTCTTGCGGTCGACGTGCCTTGTCATTGACGTGTCTTGCGGTAGCTGGCTTGCGGTGACTGGCTTGCAGTGACGGACGCGCGTCGGCGGCCGTGCGGGCCGGACGCACCGGTTTCCGCCGGGGCCCGGCCTGCGGGCGGCACCGTCCCGACGGGTCAGTCCCGGTCCACGCCGCGGGCTCCGGCCCCGCCCGCGACGGCCGGCCTGCGGGCGGCCGGTCCGGCGTGGCCGGCATCGGTGGACGCGGCCGGCGCAGGGGCCTGGGCAGGGGCCGCGGAGCCGAATGCCGACGCCCGCGGAATTCGCTCGGCGACGGTCCCGGAATATCTTCGTCTCATTTCCCGCCGCCCCTTCCGAGAAGGTGGTCCGCTGCGAACGGAAGGGACCGGAAAAGGTCCCGGTCAATCCTCCGAAGCCCACCTTGCACACCAACAATCGCGCGTCGAACTAGAGTTGGGGTAGAGCTATGATCCTTCGGGTCGGCGCACTGCCGGGAAGCGAAGGATCCTTTTGATGAAGAAACGTGACAACGAGGACAGTCCGGACGGAGGTGCGGGAGCCGGAGCGACGCCGTCGGTCCACACCGCGGATCCGGACCAGGGCTCCGTCGACGTCCAGCCTTCCGAAGTCGACAGCGGTCTTCACGCCATCGCGGCCGCCCTCGCGGACCTCTCGCGACGGGTCGCCGAAGAGGTCGCCCGGGAGGAGGCCGGACGGGCCGCCGAGGCCCGGTCCGAGGAGAGCCCCGAGGTCTTACCACCACCCGTCGGCGACACCCCGTACTTCACCGCCATATCCGGGCTCGCGCAGATCAACGACGCGATCCAGGAGACCCTGAACCATGCCGAACACGAGATCCTGACCGCCCAACCGGACGGCCCCAGACCCCAGTTGGTCCTGGACAACGCGCTGAGCGCGGTCCGCACCCGGATCGCGGCCGGCGTCCGGATGCGCACGCTCTACCAGCACAGCACCCGCTTCGACGAGGCCACCAAGCGCTACGTCCGGGAGGTGTCGAACTACGGGGTGCTCATCCGCACCCTGCCCGAGTTCTTCGACCGGCTGATCATCGTGGACCGCCGGGTCGTGTTCATACCGGCGACCTCGGACCGGACGACCGCGATCCGGGTCGAGGAGCCCGCCGTGGTCCGCTTCCTGGCCGACATCTTCGAGCGGGCCTGGGACCGCGCGGAGCCCTACCCGTTCCTGCCGGTACGCGCCGCCGAGGCCGCGCCCGAGGTCATCCCGGCCCTGCGGGACACCATCCGCCGGCTGCTCATCGAGGGGCGCTCCGACAAGGAGATCGCCCGTCGGCTCGGCATCAGCCTGCGCTCGCTGCAGGCCCACGTCGCGCACCTCAAGGACGAGTACCGGGCCCAGCACCGGCTCCAACTCGGCTACCTGATGGGGCTGGAGGAAGCCGCCCAGGAGCAGGACGAACCCTGACGAAGTGTCGGCCCGGCGCTGCCGCCGGGCCCGCCCGCACTGTTAGCGTTCCGCTGCCCGGCCGTCCCTGCCCCGGTCCGGCGCGGTGCCCCGAGCGGCCCGCCCCTCGGCTTCCGGCACCGGCCCGCAGGCCTCGCGTCCGCTGCGGCCCCGCGGGTCACGTGGGCCCCGTGGCCCCCGTGGGCCCCGTGGCCCCCGCGCCACCGGCGCGCCCCGCCGCGCACCGCCCAGCCGTCGGGCACCACCCCGTACCGCCCGCCATCCCGCCGTCCCGCCCTGCCGCCCGCACCCCGTGGTGCGGAGGCCCGCAGGCGGGAGAACCCTGCCCGGCCCCACCGAGAAAGGCGCCCCAGATGAACCGTCCGCGACTCCGCCCCGCCGTCACCGACGTCGGCCACCAGCCGGCCCGCCCGCCCGCCGCCGTGCCGGTGGCCCACCTGCTCTCGGCCAACGAGAACCCCTACCCGCCGCTGCCCTCGGTCCGGGAGGCGGTGCTCGCCGCCTCCGGCGATCTGCACCGCTACCCGGACATGGGTGTCACCGAACTCACCACGGCGATCGCCGACCGGTTCGGTGTTCCCCCGGAGCACGTGTCGACCGGCACCGGCTCGGTCGGCATCATCCGGCAGCTTCTGCAGGCGACCGCCACCGAAGATGACGAAGTCCTCTACGCCTGGCCGTCTTTCGAGGCCTATCCGCACCTCGCGAAAATAGCCGGAATTCGCTCCGTCCGGGTCCCGCTCAAGGATTACGTGCACGATCTCGACGCGATGGCCGGGGCCGTCACCGACCGGACCAGGCTGATCGTCGTGTGCAATCCGAACAACCCGACCGGCACCGTTGTCCGGCGCGCGGAACTGGAACGCTTTCTGGACCGCGTTCCCGGCGATGTCCTGGTGGTGCTGGACGAGGCGTACCGGGAATTCGTCCGCGACCCCGAGGTGCCGGACGGCATCGAGCTCTACCGCGACCGGCCGAACGTCGCCGTGCTGCGCACCTTCTCCAAGGCGTACGGGCTGGCCGGGCTGCGGGTCGGCTTCGCCGTCGCCCACGAGCCGGTGACGGCCGCGCTGCGGGCCTGCTCGGTGCCGTTCGGCATCAGCGGGATCGCGCAGACGGCGGCCGTCGCCTCGCTGCGGGCCGAGGGCGAACTCCTGGACCGGGTACAGACATTGGTCGGCGAGCGGGACCGGTTGCAGGCCGGGCTGCTCGACCTGGGCCTGCCGGTGCCGCCCACCCAGGCCAACTTCTGCTGGCTCCCGTTGGGCGAGCGGACCACCGCCTTCGCCGAGGCTTGCGCCGCCGTCGGCATCCAGGTCCGCGCCTTCGCCGGCGAGGGCGTCCGCATCACCGTCGGCACCCCCGAGGCCAACGACCTCGCTCTGGAGACCGCCGCCAAGTTCACCCGCGACTGAACACGCCAGTCCCCCGCGCCCCTGTCGTGGCGGCCCTCGCACAGGGCTCCACCGGCAGGGGCGCGGGGGCGTACCGCGCGGGGTGGCGGGTGCGCAGGCGCACCCGCCACCGCTCAGCCGACCGTGATCCGCAGATGCTTCCGCACGTGGTCCAGCGCCTCTTCCCGCTCCGCGGGCGAGGCCGCGTCGACCAGGACGTGCCCGAGCCGCGCGGAGGAGGAGGTGAGCGGGGTGACGACGTCCCCGACCTGCTTGCGCAGGCGGATCCGGGCCACGGCCGGGTGGGCGAGCGCCTCCTCGACGCCCTCGATCGCGCTGATCCGGCCGGGCTCGGCGGTCGGGAAGAAGGTCGCCGCGTACCGGACCGGGGCGTCGTTCAACAGCCCGTCCAGCGGCAGTCCGAGCGCGAGCCGCACGACCGCCTCGTACAGGTCGAAGCCGTAGGTGAGGCCGACGGCGTCCGCGAGGTAGTCCCCCGGGGTCCGGACGGCGATCTCCATCAGCGCCGGGCCCTCGGGGCCGAGCCGGAACTCCAGGTGGACCAGCCCGGTGCGCATCCCGATCGCGCCCAGCACGCCCCGGGTCAGCGCGCTGACCTGGTCGGCCGTCTCGCGGTCCTCGAACCGGTGGCCGATCCGGTGGCACAGCTCGACGAAGTACGGGGGCGGGGTGGTCTCCTTCGCGGTGAAGTTCTCGAACAGCACCTCGCCGTCGCGGACCAGTGCCTCCCAGCTGAACTCCGGTCCGAGGACGGCCTGTTCCACCAGCACCGTGCCCTCGCCGGTACGCCGGGCGATCAGTTCGGGGACGGCCTCCGCGTCCGTCACCAGCTCCACGCCCGAACTGCCGGACTGCGTCAGCGGCTTGACCACGACCGGGAGCCGCTCCAGCATCCACTCCCGGGCCCGGCCGACCTCGGCGGCGAGGAAGAACTCCGGCTGCGGCACCCCGTAGGCGGAGAAGCCGGTGCGCTGCAGCGCCTTGTTCCGGGAGACCACGGCGGCGTGCAGCGACGGGCCGGGCAGCCGGAGCCGGTCCTGCGCGAGCGCGCCGGCGATGACCTGCGGCTCGGCGAAGGCGAGCACACCGTCCGGGACGGCGTCGGCCAGTGCCTCGTTGACGCCCTGGTTCCAGGACTCCTCCGGGCCGCCGTCGACCCGGTAGTAGGTGATGCCGTCGTCGGCCGGGCGGCTGTCGTACGCCGCCGCGGCCTCCACCGCGCGGACGCGGACCCCGAGCCGGGCGGCGGCGTCCAGGTAGGGCCGGCCCATGGTGCCGACACCGACGATCAGGAGGTCCTTCATGAGGCTTGCCCTTCCGCGTTGACGAGGATCTGTGAGCGCGCGGCCGGCGGCTCGGCGGCCTGCCGCAACGCCCGGGTGAGCGGGGCGACCAGCAGGGCCGCGACGCAGAACACCCCGGCCAGGACGATCCAGCCGGCCGTTCCGGCGGCGATCACCCCGCCGGTGACGACGGCCGGGCCGACGATCCGCTGCCCGGTGCCGCCGAGGCTGAAGACGGACAGGTAGATGCCCTTGCCGTCCTCGGGCGCGAACTCGTAGCTCAGGTCCCAGCCGCCGACCGCCTGCCACATCTCGCCGAAGGTCAGCAGCACGCAGGCGCCCATCAGCACCGCGCCGCCCGCGAGCGCCGAGGACAGGCCGCCCGCGAGCGCCATCACCAGCGAGCTGGCGGCCAGCGCGAAGCCGCCGAGCCGCAGCGCCAGCGCGGCCCCGCCGTCCCGCTCGGCGACCTTGGAGACCGGCACCTGGAGCACGATGGACAGCACCGTGTTGGTCAGGATCAGCACCGGCACGAACCCGGCCGAGGCGCCGGTCGCCTGGAGCGCCCACAGCGGCAGGCCGACCGAGAGCAGCGTGATGTGCAGGCTCAGCACCCCGTTGAGGCCGCTGAGCAGCAGGTAGCGCCAGTCCCGGAAGCCCTTGATCGCCGTCAGCGGCCCGACCTTGCGCTGGACGGTGGCCGGCCCCGCCAGGCGCATCCGGCCGAGCAGGACCGCCGAGAGCACGAAGGCGGCGGCCGTGGCGAGCACCATGGAGCGGTACGCGACGGTGCTGCCGACGGCGAGCAGTGGTGCGGCGATCAGCGCGCCGGCCGAGAAGCCGACGTTGCGGACGGTCCGCACGATCGCCATCGTCCTGGTCCGGTCGGCGGCCTCGGTGGTGGCCGAGGCGACCGCCTGGCTCATCGGCTGGGTGGCGGCCTCGGCGGCCGCCAGGCAGGAGGAGACGACCACGAAGGCGGCCATGCTGTGCACGAAGGCGAGGGCGGCGAACCAGCCGGCCCGCCAGACGTACAGCCCGGTCAGGGTGCGCTGGGCGCCGAGCCGGTCGGCGAGCGCGCCGATCGGCACGGTGGCGAGGAAGCCGACGATGCCGGACACCGCCATGCCGAGGCCGACCTGTCCGGCCGAGAGGCCGACGGAGCGGATGAGGAAGATGGTGGCGCCGGTCAGGTAGAGGCCGGTGCCGATCGCGTTGATCAGCGAGGTGACGGCGAAGGTCCGTCCGGTGGAGGTGGCGGGCACGTAGTCCCGGACCGAGGGCAGCCTCACGAGGACGCCTCGCCGGTCCTGATCACGATCCGGCCGGCCGCCCGCTCGGCGTTGCGCATGGCGCCGCCGGCGCCGTCGCCGGTGGCGATGACGAACCCGGCCCGGTCCCAGGAGCTGGTGGCGGTGGCGCGGACGTGGGCGCCGGGTGCGACCGCGAGGTGCAGGTCCCGCACGCCGTCGCAGGCGCGGGCCTCGTCCACGCCGTCGATCCCCTCGACCACCCCGGTCGGGGCGGTCAGGAAGCGTACGGCGGCGCCGGTGACGGCGGTGTCGCGGACGGCGGGGGTCCGGCCGTCGAGCACCGTCAGCAGTTCGCGCAGGATGTGGGTGTCGTAGGCGAGGTCGATCAGCACGGTGATGCCGCCGCCGGGCAGCCGGCCCGCGCACTCGACCAGGTGCGGCTGGCCGCCGTCCAGGATCCACTCGGAGTGCAGGACGCCGGTCCGGAAGCCGGTGGACTTGACCAGCGCGGCCAGCGACTCGCCCAGCGCGTTGCGCAGGCACTCGGGCAGGTCGGCCGGGAGGGCGTGGCCGGTCTCGACGGGGTAGCGGGCGTCCTGGACGCTCTTGGCGGTGACGTTGAGGAAGTGGATCGTCCCGTTGGTGACGAGTGCCTCGACGCTGACCTCGGGTCCCCGCAGCCGCTGCTCGGCCAGGAAGCGGGCGGCGTCCGGGTACTGGGCGCGCAGGGTCGGCTCGTCGGCGCCGGTGGTGTGCGCCCAGGCGGCCTCGATGTCGTCGTCCGGGCCGAGCAGTTGCACGCCCAGACTGGCCTGCCGGTTGGCGGGCTTGAGCACGCACTCGCCGCCGTGCCGGGCCCGGAACTCCTCGACCTCGGCGGGGCCGGTGACCAGCGCCCAACCGGGCTGGGCGATGTCGGTGCCGTCGACGGCCGCGCGCAGCAGCGACTTGTCCCGCAGCACCCGGGCGGCGCCGAGCCCGGCGCCGGGCAGGTCCCAGGCGTCGGCGAGCGCGGCGGCCACCACCACGCCGTACTCGACCACCGGGACGACGACCCGCACGCCCGCCGGGCGCGGCAGCGCCTCGGCGACCCGGCCGGGGTTGGCCTCGTCCTGGCTGGGGGTGGGCAGCAGCGCGGCGACGCAGCGGTTGCCGGCGATCTGCTCGCGGATGCCGCGGGCCGCGATGACGGCGGGCTCCTCCAGCACCAGGACGGAGCCGGCGGGCAGCAGCTCGTCCAACTTGCCGAGCATGACCGGGCTGTAGCCGACCAGGACGTGCGTGACGCTGTCCGGTACGGCGGGGCCGGTGTGCACGGTGACGGCCTCGCGGACCCGTGCCTCCAGCTCGTCCAGCTCCCCGATGGTGGCCGCGTCGATGAACAGCGACACCGCCCGGTCCTCGGAGCTGTTGAGCTCGCCGAGCTCGGCGCCCCGGTCCTTGTGCACGAGGACGGCCCGCAGCGTGGGCGGCTCGTCGTCCTCGGTGCGGCCGATGTGCGGCCACAGGCCGGCCTCGCCGACCCACTGCGGCTGCGCGTCGAAGCCGTCGACCGTGACGTCCCGCAGGAAGCCGGGGGTGTGCTCCAGGTAGATCTGCCGCGCGAAGCGGGAGGGCATCGGGTAGAAGGCCGGCTCGCCGAGCGCGATCTTGATGATCTCCGGCTCCAGCGGCAGGCCGGTGGCCAGCTCGTAGAGCACGCAGATCCCGTCGCCCGGGGTCCGGGCCGCGATCTCCATCAGGTAGGGCGTGCCGCCCGGCCGGATCCGCCACTCGGCGTGCGCGATGCCGTCCTTGAAGCCGAGCTTCGCCAGCGCGAGCCGGTTGGCGTCGAGCAGCGCGGCCTCGGTGTCGGCCCGGTCGCTGGGCACCGAGTGCGAGAGCTCGACGAAGGTCAGGGCGTGCGAGTCGGTGGTGTCCTTGCGGGTCACCGAGGAGAAGACCAGCTGCCCGTCCTGGACGAGGCTCTCGACCGAGTACTCCTGGTCGGCGATCCGCTCCTCGACCAGCAGCGTCTCGTACGGCGGGTAGGTGGCCAGCTGGGCCCGGAGCGCTTCCTCGTCCTGGATCAGCGCGACGCCCGAACTGGAGTGCCGCCCGGTCGGCTTGACGACCACCGGGAAGGGCACGGCGGCGAGGTCGAGCCCGGCCCGCTCCTCCGGCGCGACGATCACCGACACCGGGCTGAACTCCGGCAGGTACCAGCGCTGGAGGTACTTGCTGCGGCAGGCCCGGGTGGCCCGCAGGCCGGGCCCGGGCAGGCCGAGCGCGTCGGCGAGCAGGCCGGTCGGCTCGACCTGGGTCTCGCCGGCCGCGTAGACGCCGGCTATGTGGTATTTCTCCCGCCATCTGCGGGCGGCGGATATCACGCCCGGCAGATAGGAGTTCTCTCTGGTGACGTCCCCGTCGACGAAGGCGAACTCGTCGATCGCGGAGGCCGGATGCGTCGGGTCCGCCTGGGCGGCCAGCGCCTCTTCACGGCAGTGGGACGGGGTGATCAGCAGGACCTTCAGGCCCCTGCGGGTCAACTCCGCGAGGTAGAGCGGCGTACGGCAGACCACCAGGAAGGACCCGGTGAGAACGAAGGCGTCCTGCTTCATGTCCCTATTCCTCAGAAAGACGCGGACCGTCCCCACCGAGATCTCGACGGGGACGGTCCGGGGGGCGGGTCAGTCGAAGTTGAGCTTTCCGGTGCGGGTGCGCTTCAGCTCGAAGAAGTCCGGGAAGTTCGCCAGCGCCCGGGCGCCGTCGAAGATCCGGACGGCCTGCTCGCCGCGCGGGATCGAGTTGAGGACGGGACCGAAGAAGGCCACCCCGTCGATGTGGATGGTCGGGGTGCCGACGTCGTCGCCGACCGGGTCCATCCCCTCGTGGTGGCTCCGGCGCAGCGCCTCGTCGTACTCCTCGCTGTCGGCGGCCGCCAGCAGCTCGGCGGGCAGGCCGAGTTCGGCCAGCACCTCGGCGGCGACGCCGAGGTAGTCGGTCTTCCGGCCGCCGTTGTGGATCCGGGTGCCCAGCGCGGTGTACAGCTCCGGGATCCGGTCCTCGTGCTGCTGCCAGGCGGCGGTGACGACGCGCGCCAGGGCGAGCGACCGGTCCACCATGTCGCGGTACCAGTCCGGCAGTTCACGGTCCTCGTTGAGCACGTACAGGCTCATCGGGAGGAACTTCAGGTCGAGCTCCTGGAGCTGCTGCACCTCCAGGATCCAGCGCGAGGTGATCCAGGCGAACGGGCAGGCCGCGTCGAAGTAGAAATCGACCTTGGCCGGCGAGTCAAGGGTTGTCATGACGGGAGTCCCTCCAGCGGGTTTCTCAGGGGTGGCCGCTCAGAACGCGGCCGCGAGGACCTTACCGGCACCGTCCTGGCTGTAGGTCTCCAAAGCGCTGTACTTCTCGCGGAGCTGACGCTTCAGCACCTTTCCGGTGACGCCGACCGGGAAGTCCGACTCGGCCTGGGCGATCTCCAGCAGCGCGAGCGCGGGGTGCCCGGCGGCGCGGAGCGCCTCGTTGGCGCGGGCGAGCAGCTTCGCGGGCTCGGCCACGGTGCCGCTGCTGGTGATCACGGCGACCGCGACGGAGGAGCCGTCGTGCCGGCCGGCCACCACGGCGGCGTCGGTGACGTCCGCGACGTCGTTGAGCAGGACCTCCTCCATGAACACCGAGTAGCCGGTGCCGTCGGCGGTCTCGATCGCGTCGACGGCGCGGTCCACCAGGAAGTGGTCGCCGTGCTCGTCGCGGTAGGCCATGTCGCCGGTCAGCCAGTAGCCGGACAGCGTGTAGCGGTAGGTGGTGTCGTGGTCGTTCCAGTAGCCGGGCGTGATGGCCGGGCCCTTGGCGCCCAGGAAGCCGATCTCGCCGTCACCCGCGATGGTGCCGTCCTTGCGCAGGATGACGACCTCGGCGACGCCCACCGGCTTGCCCGCGCAGCGGTCGTTGCGCTCGGTCTCCAGGGTGCGGATCTTCAGCAGCACGCCCCAGCCCAGCTCGGTGGTGCCGAGCCGGTCGAAGAACGCGGAGGGCTTCAGGCCGGGGCTGCGCCGGGACAGCACGCTGGTGATGTGCGCCTGGTGCACGGCGTCGCCGATCGAGGTCCAGACCGCGACCGAGTCCAGTGCGCCGTCCGGGAGGTCGAGCGCGTGCAGCTCGGCGTAGCCGTGCGCGAAGGACATCACCGAGGTCGGCTTGAACTTCTGCACGTCGGCGGCCAGTTCGGCGCCGCTGCGGTCGCGGAGCGCGACGATCGGGGTGCCGGCCAGCACCGCGTAGACGGTGTACGCGACGCAGCCCAGGTGCGACTGCGGCAGCGCCGTCATCATCATCGCGCCGGGGGTCTCGGTGTGGTCCACCAGCCGGAACTGCGGGCCGGCCACGATCGAGCGGTGGGTGTGGATGGTGGGCTTGGGGCGGCCGGTGGTGCCGGAGGAGTGCAGGATGACCACCGGGTCGGCGTCCACGTGGTGGAAGCGCGAGCTGTCGGCCAGCCGGGCGGCGGGCGGCGCCGGCAGCTCCTCCAGCGACTGGGTCCAGGCCAGGGTGGTCAGCTCGGCGAGGCCGTCGCCGAGTTCGTCGATCCGCGCCTGGTCGGCGTAGAGGCCGACCGGGCCGGTCTGCTCGATCAGCGAGGTGGCGATCGTCCGGGTGGCGTTGCTGTTGATCAGCACCGCGATGGCGCCGATCTGGGCCAGCGCGTAGAAGTGCACCGAGTACGCGATCGAGTCCTCGAACCAGACGGCGACCCGGTCGCGCGGCTGGACGCCCTGCGCCAGGTACCAGGCCGACCAGCTCTGGGCCAGCTGGTCGAGCTGGTTCAGGCTGAAGTCGTGCTGCTCGACGCCGTCGGTGTTGACCATCGGACGGTAGCTGTGGACGAACGGCAGCTCGGGGTGCGGGTTCGCGGCGATGGCGGAGCTGAGCAGGTTGCCGCCGCCCACGCCGAGGTCGGCGGCGAGCGCCGCACGCTGCTCCGGCGACAGGACGGTTGGGGCGAATTCCGACATGGCTGGGCCTTTCGGTGACGACGGACAGAAGTGGGGGGTGAAGCTTCAGACCGACTGGAGCTTCAGACCGACTCGAAGAGCCGGGCACAGAGGTCTCGGTAGTGCTGGAGTTCCGGGCCGAAGCCGTCGCGCACCTCGTGCAGCGCGGCGGCGAAGTCCTCTTCGGTACCGGTGGCGAGCAGGTCGGCGATCCGCCGCACGCCGTCCGCCAGGGCCTGGCGGGCCGCCGCGGCCTCGGGGTTGGCCGCCTGGACGTCCCAGTACACCTCCGGGGTGCCGGCGGTGATCCGGGCCAGCATCGCCAGCAGCACCTGGTGCGGGGGCGGCGCGATCTGCCGCGACTCGGCGGCGCCGACGCCGAGCCCGCCGAGGGCCAGCCCGAAGCCGAGGACGGCGGCGTGGGTCAGCGCCTGCGTGGCGCCGGCCAACCGGTCGTGCTCCTGCGAGGTGACGGGGACGACCCGGCCGCCCCAGAGCCGGATCAGGTCGAGCAGGCTCCGGGCGGCCGGTCCGTCGTGCACCACGACGGTGGCGACCGGACGGCCCTCGAAGCCCAGTGAGGGCGCGAACATCGGGTTCAGGCTGAGCGCCTCGACCCCGGGGGCGTCCGCGCGCAGGGCGGCCACGATCCGCTGTTTGACCGACAGGGTGTCGACCAGCAGCGCGTCCGGGCGGAGCACCGCGGCGACGGCCTTCACCGCGGCCACCGCGACGGGTTCGGGGACGGCCAGCAGCACCAGGTCGGCGGCGGCCAGCTCCTCGGCCAGGTGCGGGCCGAGGTCGGTGATGTCGCCCTGCTCGTACCGCAGTCGCCCGTCCTCGGGCGGCCTGCCGTCGACGACCAGGACTTCGACGTCCGAACTCGCCAGGCAGCTGACGAAGAGCCCGCCCACCGCGCCCGAGCCGCCGACGACCACGGCCCGCCTGATCACTTGCCGCCGCCGACGGGCTCCAGGGCCGTCGCCAGCACCGCCGTGATCATCGCCCGGGACTTCACGACCGTCTCCTCGAACTCCTCCTCGGGGTCGGACAGGGCGATGATCGCGCCGCCCACCCCGAAGCTGACCCGGTCCTCGGTCGCCACCAGCGTGCGGATGACGATGCTCAGGTCGGCCGCGCCGCTCAGCCCGAACCAGCCGATCGACCCGGAGTAGACGCCGCGCGGCCCCTCCTCCAGACGGTCGATGATCTCCATCGTGCGCAGCTTCGGCGCACCCGTCATCGAACCGCCGGGGAAGGCCGCCCGGACGGCGGAGACCGAGGACTGGCCCTTGCGCAGCGTGCCCCGGACGGTGGACACCAGCTGGTGCACCGGCGCGTAGGTCTCGACGTGGAACAGCTTGGGCACGTGCACCGAGCCGACCTCGCAGACCACGTTCAGGTCGTTGCGGATCAGGTCCACGATCATCAGGTTCTCGGCGCGGTCCTTCTCCTGGCTGAACAGGTCCAGCCGCAGCGCCTCGTCCTCGGCGGGGGTGGCCCCGCGCGGCCGGGTGCCCTTGATCGGCTTCGACTCGACGACCCGGTCGGTACCGATGGTGAGGAACCGCTCGGGCGAGGCGCTGAGCACCGCCACCCCGGGGAAGTCCAGCAGCGCGCCGTACGGTACGGGGCTGATCCGCCGCAGGTGGGAGTAGGTGCGCAGCGGGTCGATCTTGGCGTCGAGGGTGACGGTGTTGGTCAGGCAGACCTCGTACGACTCGCCGTCGCGGATCTCCGCGAGGCTCTCCTGGACCCGGCTGAGGTAGGCGCCCTTGCCGTGCCGGAGCTCGGCGAGACCGTGCGCGCCCTCGTCCGTCATCCCGATACCGGCGAACCCGGCGGCCACCGCGTCGGCGTCCGCCCGGGCGGGCAGCGCCCGCAGCCGGGCCTCGGTCGCGTTGAGCCAGAACTCGGCGCCCGCGGTGTCGCCGCCCTGCGACAGCGCCAGCAGGTAGCTGGTCCCGGTCGCGTGGTCCACGGCCAGCATCCGGTCCACGAAGAGCAGCGCCGCGTCCGGCGTCTCGGACTTGTGCACCGCCTCGCCGCCGGCCTCGGCCTTCAGCTCGTACCCGAGGTACCCCACGTACCCGAGGTTGAAATCGAAGGGGAGGCCCTGGGGGGCGGGCATCCGGCGGTCCTTCAGCTGGGTTTCCAGGTACTCGAAGAATCCCTTGTCGACCAGTTCCTCCGCGCCGCCGGCCCGGCGGACCTTCACCGCGCCGTCCGTGGTCCGGAAGGTGATGTACTCGGCGAGCGGGCCGCTGCCGTCGCCGAGGAAGGAGAACCGGGAGAGGCCCTCGATGACGTTTCCGCTGTCCAGCCAGAACCCGTGCTCGTTACCCGCGAAGATCTCCTGGTAGGCGGTCTCGGTGTCGGGCAGGACCGGGATCTCGCGCACGTGCACCTGGCAGCCCGGCGAGTGGTACGCCAGGGCGAGGTCGCGGAAGTTCGCCAGGAGTTCCCGGCCGTACTCGCTGCTGATCGACTCCGGGTGGAACTGCACGCCCCAGATCGGCCTGGTGCGGTGGCGGACACCCATCAGGATGCCGTCCTCGGTCCAGGCGATCGGCTCCAGCGATTCGGGCAGCTCGGTGGCGATCAGCGAGTGGTAGCGGACCACGTCGAACGGGGTGGGCAGCCCGGCGAAGATGTCGGCGCCGGTGTGGTGCACCGCCGAGACCCGGCCGTGCATCGGCTCGGGGGCGTGTCCGACCGTACCGCCGAAGAGGTGCGAGATGCCCTGGTGGCCGAGGCAGACGCCGAGCAGCGGCAGTCCGCTCTCCAGGATGACCCGGGCGCTCACGCCGAAGTCCTTCTCCCGCTCCGGCCGGCCGGGCCCGGGGGAGATGACGACGGCGTCGAACTCGTCCAGGTCCAGCTCCGAGAAGTCGGTCCCGTTCCGGACGACGACGGGCGGTTCGCCGTTCACCTCGCCGAGCAGCTGGTAGAGGTTGTAGGTGAAGGAATCGTAATTGTCTATCAGAAGAGTTCTCATGCCACGGCCCCGATCACCAGGTCTTCGACCCTGCAGGTTTCCGCGATGACGAGGTCGTAGAGCTCGTGCAGAAAGTCCTGGCTGAGTCCGTTTTCTTCACCGAATTTCGCGGCACGCTCGTGCACGAGGTTGATTCGGTGCGGCTGCATCATCGGCACACTGTTCTCCCGCTTGAAGTGGGCGATCTCGATGCAGATTTCGATACGCGCGCGGAGTTCTTCGAGAAACCTCTCGTCGATGCGGTCGAGTCTCTCGCGGAGCACCTCTATGGTCACATCGCCGACAGGTGCCGCACTTCCGGGCATAGACATTCCCCTTCCAAGAGCTGGTCCGGCCCCGGAAAATACGGCCACATACATTCCGGCGCTCACCTCATACTGAAACCATGCCCGCGCGGCCCGGCGGCGGCCAGAGCCGCAATGGTTCGCAATCACGCACTGCACACAGCGGAGGGATCGGCAGGGGGGCAGAGCGGACCAATCGGACGGGGCCGGCGGTCGCCCCGACGGAGTAGCGGGGACCGGCCGGATCGGAGCACCACCGGCACCCGGACTCCCTCATCTGACGCAACGTCAACTTCCTTTCCCCTCAAGCCTCCTGTCACTTCTCACCGACGATCCGGCGACCTGCGCACCGCCCGCCCGCCGCCCCGGGACGCTGTGGCCGGGCGGGCGGATCCGGGTGAGCCTGAGCGGGCCAGACAGTTCGCGGACCGCCGCAGCGGGTGCACCTGGGCGACCGGCACGCCCGGACCGCCCGGGCCCGCCGTGCGCGGTCCTGTTCGCCTGCGGCACTCGGGCCTTCCGAAAGCCGCAGGCACCTCGCTCGCATGCGTGGTGCGGCGGGAGGGAGAGATGCGGCGTGGGACCTTCGACGAAACCCGAGGAAGCCGGCCCGGACGCCGGGGCGGAGCCTGCGGAGCCCCCCGGCCGGTCCGGGGGGCGGCTGCGGCGGCTGGTGCGGAACCTGCTGGCCAGGCGGTCCGTCCGGGCCGTGCTGGCGCTGCTCGCGGTCCTCTTCGGCTGGCTCGCCTGGTCGGTCGGCGGGGCGCTCGCCGCACCGGGCAACGACAGCGTCGCCGCCCGGCTCGCCGAGTGGGGGCGTGACCACCACCTCGGCCAGGTGGTCACGATGCTGGAGGCCGCGCAGTACAAGATGAACCCGCCGAAGGTCGGCGGCACCCCGGACTTCGCCATCGGGGTGCCCGCGGCCCCCGTCCCGCAGCCGGGTGCCGCACAGCCGGGCACCCCGAAGACCGACCCCCGCCCGGCCGTCGCCGCCTTCACCCCGCCCCCGCTGACCTCCCCGGCGGGCACGCCACTGCCCGGCGAGGGGACCTGGAAGGTACTCGGCAGCGTCCGCGGCACTCCCGCCATCCAGACCGCCCTGCTGCGCCCGGACGCCGAGCACACCTCCTACCTGGCCGGGGTGGTGTCGATGGACTCGCGCCTGCTGCGGTTCCAGCTCCACCCGGGCACCGACGACCCCGGGCCGGACAACTGGGGCGTGCCGCCGTCCATCCCGCCCGAGGCCAGGACCGGGCTGCTGGCGAGCTTCAACGGCGGCTTCAAGGTCCGCGAGGCGGGCGGCGGCTTCTACCTCAACGGCGTCACCCACGGCACGCTCAGCCCCGGTGCCGCCTCGCTGGTGTTCTACAAGGACGGGCACGCCACGGTGGGCGTCTGGGGCAGCGGCGTGACGATGACCCCCGAGGTCGCGGGCGTCCGCCAGAACCTGCGCGTCATCGTCGACCACGCGGCCGTGCCGGACGGCGTCGACAGCAACATCGAGAACGGCTGGGGCCTCACCCTCGGCGGCAAGTACTTCGTCTGGCGCTCGGGCATCGGTGTCGCGGCCGACGGACGGCTGATCTTCGCCTACGGGCCCGCGCTCTCGGTCCGCACCCTGGCGGACCTGCTCCAGCAGGCCGGCTGCGTGGAGGCGATGCAGCTGGACATCAACCCGGCCTGGATGTCCTTCAACTACTACCAGGCGGGGACGGACCCGCTCAGCCCGACACCGGTGAAGCTGCTGCCCGACCAGGAGCGGCCCGCCGACCGCTACTTCGAGCCGACCAGCCGCGACTTCACGGCGGTGTACGCCCGATGAACCGCGGCATACCCCCGACCCGGCGCCGCCGCCCGGCGCCGCCCGCCCCGGACCTGCTCGCCCCCGGTCTCGGCGTCCCCGGCCTGGGCACACCCGGCCTCGGCGCCCCTGAGCTCACCACCCCGGACCCGGGGGCCCCGGCCGCCGCGCGGCCGCTCCGGTTCGGCTGGCCGCTCGCGGTGCTGCGCACCTCCCGGCCGCGCCAGTGGCCGAAGAACCTGCTGGTGTTCGCCGCCCCGGTGGCCGGCGCCTCCCGCGGGCGGGCCGACGGGATGGCGTACGCGCTGGTCGCGTTCGGGGTCTTCACGCTGGCGTCCTGCGCGGTGTACTTCGTCAACGACGTCGTCGACGCCGAGCGCGACCGCAGCCACCCGCGCAAGCGGACCCGTCCGGTGGCCTCCGGCCTGCTCGGGCCCGGCCACGCGCTCGGCGTCGCGGCGGCCTGCGTGCTGCTGGCGGAGGCGGGCGGCCTGGCGATCGGCAGCGCCGGGCTGGTCGCGACCGTCACCGCCTACCTGGCCTTCTCGTTCCTCTACTCGTTCAGCCTGAAGCACGTCCCGGTACTCGAACTCGCCCTGGTGGCCTCCGGGTTCGTCCTTCGGGCGCTCGGCGGGGCGGCCGCGGCCAAGGTGCCGCCCTCGGGCTGGTTCGTCCTGGTGTGCAGTCTGGGCGCGCTGCTGGTGGCGATCTCCAAGCGGTACACCGAACTGGCCGGGCTCGGCACGACGGCGGCCGGGCACCGGCCCTGTCTGCGCCGGTACACGCCCGGGGGCCTGCGGCTCGCGCAGCGCTTCGTGAGCGTGGCGATGGTCGCGGCGTACCTGAGCTGGGCCCTGCTCAACGGGTCGCCGTGGACGGTGGACTGCCACCTGGTCACCGCCGTACCGCTGGCGGCCGCGCTGATCCGGTTCGACTGGCTGACCGGGCGGGCCACCATGACCCGGGTGGAGGACCTGATCACCCGGGACGGGCCGATGCTGGGCTGCGAGTTCGTCTGGCTGCTGCTGTTCATCGCCGGGATGCGCGGATGAACGCCCCGGCCGGGCCGGACCGGCTGCTCCAGGGCTGGGGCCGCACCACCGGCAGCCGCTCCCGGGTGGTGGGGCCGCTGGCCCCCGACGCGCTGCGCGACCTGGTCGCCGGCCGCCCCGAGCGGGGCCTGCTGGCCCGGGGCGCGGGCCGCAGCTACGGCGACGCCGCCCAGAACGCCGACGGCCTGGTGCTGGCCCCCGCGACCGGCCCGCGGATCGAACCGGACACCGCCGCCGCGACCGTACGCGCCACCGGCTCGACCACCTTCGCCGAGCTGCTCGCCGCCCTCGTCCCGCACGGCCTGCTGCTGCCCGTCCTGCCGGGCACCCGCCACCTCACCGTCGGCGGGGCCGTCGCGGCGGACGTGCACGGCAAGAACCAGCGGGCCGACGGCTCGCTCTCGCACTGGCTGGAGAGCGTCGAACTGCTCGGCGGGGACGGCGAATTGCACACCCTCGGCGCCGACCGGGACGGCCCGGCCTTCCGCGCCACGGTCGGCGGCATGGGCCTGACCGGCGTCGTGCTGGCCGCCACCCTGCGGCTGGTCCGGATCCGCAGCACCCTGCTGCGGGTCGGCTCGTACCGCGCGCCGGACCTCGACGCCCTGATGGCCCTGCTCGACACCGCGACCAGCCGCTACGCGGTGGCCTGGATCGACACCACCGCCACCGGCCGGTCGCTCGGGCGGGGCGTCGCCGACCTGGGCGACCACCTCACCGCACCGGACCCGGCCGCCGAACCGGACGGTCTGCGCTACGGCCCCGCCCGGGCGCCGCGCGCCCCGCAGCTGCCGCTGGGCGTCTTCACCCCGCTGACCGCCCGCGCCTTCAACAGCCTCTGGTACCGCAAGGCCCCCCGGGAGCGGCACGCCCTCCAGGGCCTGCCCGAGTTCTTCCACCGGCTCGACGCCCTGCACGAGTGGAACCGCGCACTCGGCCCGCGCGGATTCCTGCAGTACCAGTTCGTCGTACCGCCGCAGGCCCGGCACGTGGTGGTCCAGGTGCTCGAAGCCCTCCACCGGGCCGGCGCGGCGCCCTTCCTGGGGACCCTGAAGCGGTTCGGGCCGGCCGGCGGCGGGCCGCTCTCCTTCCCGCTGCCCGGCTGGTCCCTCGCGGTGGACATGCCGGCCGGCCGCCGGGGCACCGGCGGGCTGCTGGAACGGCTCGACCGCCTGGTGGCGGAGGCCGGCGGCCGGGTCTACCTCGCCAAGGACGCCCGGCTCGGGCGCGCCGCCTTCGACGCCATGTACGGCCCACTGGACGACTGGCGGGCCACCCGGGCCCGCCTGGACCCCGCCGAGGCGATGCGGTCCGACCTGGGAAGGAGACTGGGACTGTGCCGATGACCCCACGACCGCGACGGGTGCTGCTGCTGGGCGGGACGAGCGAGATCGGCCGCGCGATCCTGAGCTCGCTCGACGCGCCGCCCGACACCGAGGTGATCCTGGCCGGGCGGGACGAGCGGCGGATGGCCGAACTGGGCGGGGCGCTCCCCTTCCGGGTCCGGACCGTCCACTACGACGGCACCGCCCTGGAGAGCCACCAGCCCTTCGTGGACGCGGTCTTCGCCGGCGGCCCGGTCGACCTGGTGATCTCCGCCGCCGGCATCCTCACCCCGCAGGAGGTGCTCGACCGGGACCCGCTCCAGGCCGGCCTGCTGATGGAGACCAACCTGACCGGCCAGGTCACCACCCTGCTGGCCGTCACCCGCCACCTGCGGGCCCAGCGCAGCGGGGTGATCGTCGTGCTGTCCTCGGTGGCGGCCGTCCGCCCGCGGAAGGCCAACTTCGTCTACGGCGCGGCCAAGGCCGGCCTGGACGCCTTCGCCCGCGGGCTCGCCGATTCCCTGCACGGCAGCGGCGTACGGCTGCTGCTGGTCCGCCCCGGCTTCGTCATCGGCCGGATGACGGCCGGCCTGCCCCCCGCCCCGGCCGCCACCACCACGGCCGCCGTCGGAGCCGCGGTGGCGGCGGCCCTGGCGACCAGCGCCCCCGTCGTCTGGGTGCCGCGCGGCCTCGGCGTCCTGTCCACGGCGATGCGGCTGGTGCCGAGGCCGCTGTGGCGACGGCTGTCGCGCTGACGCTGCCCCGGGGGCAGCGGTGATCCGTACGCACCCGGGCAACACAACAGGGGCGCAGCCGGACTTGTACGCACCCGGGCAACCACAACAGGGGCGCGGGGAACTGCGCGCGCAACCGTGCACCTACGTCGTGCCCTGGTCGCGCAGTTCCCCGCGCCCCTGGAGGAACCCTGTCCTGAACGGTGAACCGCGTCCTGGAGGAACCGACGCTGAACGGTGAACCACGGCCTGGAAGGCCGCCCGCGGTTACTCCTTCGGAGCTTCCGGCTCCTCGACGAAGTCGACCCGCTTGAACTGCTTGTTCATCGACTTCACCAGGAACCAGGTGGCGATGCCGAGCGCGGCGAAGACCACGAAGCCCAGCAGGCCGGGGGTCACCTTGTTGTCGTCCAGGGCGAGGCCGGCGGCGATGTGGGTGAGGTTCACGGGGGTGCTCATCTCTCCATGGTGACCCGGCCTTACTCGGGCCGGGTCACCGGGGTACCGCGGGTCGGGTGGATCAGGCGGTGCGGGTCGAAACGCGCAGGCCCGCGAAGAGGTCGTCCTCGGGCAGGTCGGTGTCGACCAGCGAGCGGGCCAGCTCGTAGTCCTCGGTCGGCCAGACGTCCCGCTGGACGTCGAGCGGCACGCGGAACCACGGGCCGTCCGGGTCGATCTGGGTGGCGTGCGCGATCAGCGCGCGGTCCCGGGTCTCGAACCAGTCGCCGCAGGCCACCCGGGTGGTGATCTCGCGCTCGGTCCGGCCGCTCTTCTCCCAGCCCGCGATCCACTCGCCGTACGGGGAGTCGTGCCCGTGCTCGGTGAGGTAGGCGTGCAGGGCGCGGATCCGGCCCATCGGGAAGCCGTGGTTGTAGTACAGCTTGGACGGCTGCCAGGGCTCGCCGAGCTCCGGGTACGCGTCCGGGTCCCCCGCGGCGTCGAACGCGAGCATGCTGATCTTGTGGGTCATGATGTGGTCCGGGTGCGGGTAGCCGCCGTTCTCGTCGTACGTCGTGATGACGTGCGGACGGAACTCGCGGATCAGCTTCACCAGCGGAGCGGCGGCCACGGCCACGTCCTCCAGCGCGAAGCACCCCTCGGGCAGCGGCGGCAGCGGGTCGCCCTCGGGCAGGCCCGAGTCGACGAAGCCGAGCCACGCCTGCTCGACGCCCAGGATCTCGCGGGCGGTGTCCATCTCCTTGCGGCGCACCTCGTGGATGTTCTCCTCGACCCACGGGTCACCCTGGAGCTTGGGGTTCAGGATCGAGCCCCGCTCGCCGCCGGTACAGGTGGCGACCAGGACGTCCACCCCCTGGTCGACATACATGGCCATCGTGGCCGCGCCCTTGCTGGACTCGTCGTCCGGGTGGGCATGTACAGCCATCAGTCGCAACTGCTCGGTCAACGCCTGGTTCCTTCCGGGAATGTCCGGTTCGTCGGGCCGACTCCCCCGCTGCCATCGGCGCGGACGTGCCCCTCCTATAGTGACTGACCGAAGCGCCCGTACATTCCCCCCACCGGCCGACAGCCCCTCGGCGAAAGGACTGAGCGCACCATGGACTCCGGTACTACGTCCTCCCCCGCGTCCTCCCCCGCCACGCCCGGGCTGCCCGAGGGCCGGTACGGACGCCGCGGCGACCGCGACGCGGACCGCAGGCTCAAGCTGGTGGGCGCGGTCTGCGCGGTGCTGTGCCTCGGGCTGATCGCCTGGCTGGGCGGCTCGTACCTGGTCCGCGAGACCCGGATGAACGGCTCCGTGCTGGCCTTCCAGGTGGCCTCGGACACCGCCGTACAGGTGCACCTGTCGGTCAGCAAGACGGACGGCACCGCCGGTGTGTGCACCATCCGCTCGCAGGCCCCGGACGGCTCGGTGGTCGGCCTGTCCGACTTCCCGGTACCGGCCTCGGGCAGCAGCTACGACCGGATCCTGACCCTGAAGACCACCTCCCGGGGCACCACGGCCGAACTGATGAGCTGCACGCCCGCCAAGTAGTGCCCGCCGTCCCGGGAGCGGACCCGTGCATACTCGAATAGCGGACCCGGACGCACGACCCGGCGCCCGGGACCGGCCGCGCACGCCCCTCCCACTCGGAGCCGGAAATTGTTAGGCTCGGGGTTTCGCCCCTTCTGAGCCGACGGCCCGGGAGCGGGCGCTGCTTTGTAGTTACGACGAGTCACGACGAATATCGCCGCCTGCTGACGACCCACCCTCAGCACTGCCCAGTACCGACGAGGAGCACCCCTGTGACCCAGACCAGCGAGAACGTGACCTGGCTCACTCAGTCCGGCTACGACCAGCTCAAGGCCGAGCTGGAGCACCTGACCGGCCCCGCCCGCGCCGAGATCATCCAGAAGATCGCGGCAGCGAGCGAAGAGGGCGACCTCAAGGAGAACGCCGGCTACCACGCGGCCCGCGAGGAGCAGGGCAAGCAGGAGCTGCGCGTCCGCCAGCTGACCCAGCTGCTCGAGCGCGCCAAGGTCGGCCAGGCCCCCTCCGACTCCGGCGTGGTGGCCCCCGGCATGGTCGTCACGGTCGCCTTCGACGGCGACCCGGACGACACCATGGAGTTCCTGCTCGGCTCCCGCGAGGCGGCCGGCGGCACGCTGGCCATCTACTCGCCGCAGTCGCCGCTCGGCCGCGCCATCGACGGCAGGAAGATCGGCGAGAGCGCCACGTACGAGCTGCCGAACGGCAAGAAGGCCAGCGTCACGATCACCGAGGTCAAGCCCTACGAGGGCTGATCCACCGCAGGCAGTGGAGCAACAGCAGGGGCGCGGTGAGCTGCGCGGAGCGGGGAGGCCGTTGCCTTCCGCTTCACACAGCTCCCCGCGCCCCTCTGCGCTCCCCCGGCGGGGCTAGCCGATCGCGGAGCGGTACTTGCGGACGGAGAGCCAGGAGAAGAACGCCATGATGATCAGCGACCAGCCCACCGACACCACGACCGCGTGCTGCATCGGCCAGGAGTGGTCCACCGGGCCGACCTGGTTGCCGAAGAGGTCGCGGCAGGCCTGGACGGTCGCGCTGAACGGGTTCCAGTAGGCGATCGGCTTCAGCCAGTCCGGCATGCTGCTGATCGGCACGAAGGCGTTGGAGATGAAGGTCAGCGGGAAGAGCCAGATCAGGCCGGCCGAGGTGGCCGCCTCCGGGCTCCGCACCGACAGGCCGATCAGCGCGCCAATCCAGGAGAACGCGTAGCCCAGCAGGAGCAGCAGCGCGAACGCGCCGAGCGCCTTCAGGAAGCCCTCGTGGATCCGCCAGCCGACCAGCAGGGCCACCATCGCGAGCACCAGCAGGGTGAACGCGGTCTGGACGAGGTCGGCGACGGTCCGCCCGACCAGCACCGCCGAACGGGTCATCGGCAGCGAGCGGAACCGGTCCACCAGCCCCTTGGTCATGTCCTCCGCGATACCGGCGGAGGCACCGGCCACCGCGAAGGTGACGGTCTGGGCGAAGATGCCCGCCATCAGGTACTGGGTGTACGCCGAGGAGCTGGCGTGCGTGCCGGGGATCTGGATCGCCCCGCCCATGACGTACGAGAACAGCAGCACGAACATCACCGGCTGCATCAGCCCGAAGACCACGATCTCGGGGATCCGGGTCATCCGGCGCAGGTTCCGCCGGGCGACCACCCAGGAGTCGTGGGCCATGGCGGCGAGGCCGTGGCGCTGCCGGGGGACGGCCCCGCCGATCGCGTGCTCGGTGGCTGTGGTCATCTCAGGCCTCCGTTCCGTGGCTCTTGCGCCCCTTGGCGGGTTTGCCGCCCTCTTCGGTGTTCTGGTCGGCGGCGGTGGCGTGCCCGGTGAGCGACAGGAAGACGTCGTCCAGGGTCGGCCGGCGCAGCCCGATGTCGTCGATCTCGATCGACCGGGCGTCCAGCTCGCGGATCACGTCGGCGAGCACCTTGGCGCCGCCGCTGACCGGGACGGTGATCTTTCGGGTGTTCTTCTCCACCGCCGGGTCACCCTTGGCGTACGGGGTGAGGGCCGCGACCGCCTCGCTCACGTCGTCGCGCCGGTGCACCACCACCTCGACCCGCTCGCCGCCGATCTGGGCCTTGAGCTCGTCGGCGGTGCCCCGGGCGATCACCTTGCCGTGGTCGACCACCGCGATGTCGTGGGCGAGGCGGTCGGCCTCCTCCAGGTACTGGGTGGTGAGCAGCAGGGTGGTGCCCTGGTCGACCAGGGTCTCGATGACCTCCCAGAGCGCGAGCCGGTTGCGCGGGTCGAGGCCGGTGGTCGGCTCGTCCAGGAACATCACCGGCGGCCGGACGACCAGCGCCGCCGCGAGGTCGAGCCGGCGGCGCATGCCGCCGGAGTAGGTCTTGGCGGTGCGGTCCATCGCCTCGCTGAGGTTGAACCACTCCAGCAGCTCCAGGGCGCGGGCCTTGGCCTCCCGGCCGCTCATCTGGTAGAGCTCGCCGACCATCTGGAGGTTCTCACGGCCCGTCAGGTACTCGTCCACCGCGGCGTACTGGCCGGAGAGGCCGATCAGGCTGCGCACCTTGTTGGGGTGCTTCAGCACGTCCACCCCGGCGACCACGGCACGGCCGGAGTCCGGGCGGAGCAGGGTGGTGAGCACGCGCACGGTCGTCGTCTTGCCGGCGCCGTTGGGGCCGAGCAGCCCGAGCACCGTGCCTTCGGGGACGTCGAGACTGACGCCGTCGAGGGCGCGTACGTCACCGAAGGTCTTGACCAGGTTCTCGGCTTGGATGGCTGGCGCCATGAGCCCGCCTCATCTCCTCTGACGATATGACTGATATGTCCACTGTGGACTGCCAGGGATACCCGAGCGACCGGACCCCCGGGAACGCGAACGGAGGACCCAGACGCAATACATCGCGAGAATGACAGTTCGCGATATATCGCATCAAGGCCCGCTGTGGCACCGCCGCGACCTCGCCCTGGCACGGTCGCGACCTTCGACCTGACAGCGTGCCAGTCCCCACTGACAACGGCCCACCCATTTACGGTGCGACAACCATCGCGACGACCGCCGCCACCACCTGCGGCGGTGTCCGACCGGCGGTGTCCGCCCGGCGGCGGCTACCGGGAGACGACGTACCCCGCGCCCGTCAGCTCGCCCACCACCGCCGCGCAGTGTTCGGGCCCCTTGGTCTCCAGGTGCAGGTCCACCTCGACCTCGGTCAGCCCGAGCCGGGGGTCGATCCGGACGTGCGCCACGTCCAGCACGTTGGCGTCCAGCTGCGTCAGCACCCCCAGCAGGTCCGCCAGCGCGCCCGGCCGGTCCGCCAGCCGGACCCGCAGCGAGAGGTAGCGGCCGGCCGCCGCCAGGCCGTGCCGCAGCACCCGCTGCATCAGCTGCGGGTCGATGTTGCCGCCCGAGAGCACCGCGACCACCGGGCCCTGGAAGTCGTCCGGCCGCTCCAGCAGCGCCGCGACCGGGCTCGCCCCGGCCGGCTCTACCACCAGCTTGAACCGCTCCAGGCTCAGCAGCAGCGCGCGCGAGAGCGACTCCTCGGAGACCGTCCGGACCCCGTCCGCCAGCTCGTTGACCACCTCGAAGGGGATGTCGCCGGGACGGCCCACCTTGATGCCGTCGGCCATCGTGGCGACGTGCTCCAGGGTGACCGGCCGGCCGAGGGCGAGCGAGGGCGGATAGGCCGCCGCACCGGCCGCCTGCACGCCGATCACCCGGACGTCCGGGCGCAGCGGCTTCACCGCCGCGGCGATCCCGGCGAGCAGCCCGCCGCCGCCGACGCCGACCAGGATGGTCCGGACCTCCGGGCACTGCTCCAGGATCTCCAGCCCCACGGTGGCCTGGCCGATGATGACGTCCCAGTGGTCGAAGGGGTGGATGAAGACCGCCCCCGTCGCCTCCGCGTACCGCTGCGCCGCCTGGAGCGCCTCGTCCACCGTGGCGCCGTGCAACCGCACCTCGGCGCCGTACTCCTTGGTCGCCGCGACCTTCGGCAGCGGCGCGGCCACCGGCATGAAGACCGTCGAACGCACCCCCAGCAGCGCGGCCGCCAGCGCCACCCCCTGGGCGTGGTTGCCCGCACTCGCGGCCACCACCCCGCCGGCCCGCTCCACCGGGGAGAGCCCTGCGATCCGGACGTACGCGCCGCGCAGCTTGAACGACCCGGTGCGCTGGAGGTTCTCGCACTTCAGGTGCACCGGGGAGCCGATCAGCCCGGACAGGTACCGGCTGCTCTCCATCGGGGTGACCCGGGCGACCCCGGCGAGCATCTTGTGGGCGCCGCGTACGTCGTCCATGGTGATCGGCCAGCTCTGCATGCGGCCAGCCTACGGCGGCGACGGCAGGGCCCCCGGCGCGAAACCTTCCGCGCCGGGGGCCGGTCGTACGGGTCGTACCGGTCGTCCTAGCCGAGCGCCTGCTCCAGGTCGGCGAGCAGGTCGTCGATCAGCTCGATGCCGACCGAGACGCGGACCAGGTCGGACGGCACCTCCAGGGCCGAACCGACCACCGAGGCGTGCGTCATCCGGCCCGGGTGCTCGATCAGCGACTCCACGCCGCCGAGCGACTCGCCGAGGGTGAACAGCTTGGCCCGGTTGCAGACCTCGACCGCCGCCTGCTCGCCCGCCGCGACGCGGAAGGAGACCATGCCGCCGAACGCCTTCATCTGCTTGGCGGCGATGTCGTGGCCCGGGTGCGAGGGCAGGCCCGGGTAGAGCACGTGGCTGACCTTCGGGTGCCGGGTCAGCAGCTCGACGACCTTCTCGGCGTTGGAGCTGTGCCGGTCCATCCGGACACCCAGCGTCTTGATGCCGCGCATCACCAGCCAGGCGTCGAACGGGCCGGAGACCGCGCCCATCGCGTTCTGGTGGTAGGCGATCTCCTCGCCGAGCCCGGCGTCGGCCGCGACCAGCGCGCCGCCGACCACGTCGGAGTGCCCACCCATGTACTTGGTGGTCGAGTGCACGACGACGTCCGCGCCGAGCGCGAGCGGCTGCTGCAGATAAGGGCTGGCGAAGGTGTTGTCCACCACCAGCAGCGCGTCGGAGCCGTGCGCGATCTCGGCCAGGCCCGCGATGTCGGCGATGCCGAGCAGCGGGTTGGACGGCGTCTCGACCCACACCGCGCGGGTCTCGGGGCGCAGCGCCGCGCGGACGGCCGCCAGGTCCTGCATGTCGGCGACGGAGAACTGCACGCCCCAGCGGGTGAGCACCTTGGCGAACAGCCGGAAGGTGCCGCCGTAGGCGTCGTTCGGAATGACGATGTGGTCGCCCGGCTTGAGGATCGTGCGCAGCAGCGTGTCCTCGGCGGCCAGCCCGGAGGCGAAGGCCAGACCACGACTACCGCCTTCGAGCGCCGCGAGGCACTCCTCCAGCGCGGTGCGGGTCGGGTTGGCGGAGCGGCTGTACTCGTAGCCGTTCCGGAGGCCGCCCACTCCGTCCTGCTTGTAGGTGGACACCTGGTAGATCGGCGTGACGACGGCCCCGGTCTGGGGGTCTGCTTCCTGACCCGCGTGGATGGCGAGAGTCTCGAAGCCCTGGGGAAGCTGGTGCTCGGTCATACGTCTGAGCGTAGTCGGCGAACCGGGACCCGCGCGGCACGCCGGGCAACCGCCGGACCGTCTGTCAGCTCGGGCCCGGGCCGGTACCGGAAACCTTGCGCGGACCTTACGGACCGGCCGGACCGGAATCCGACCCGGGGGCGGTGCGTTGGAACCTCCGTGACGTCCCGGACCGGACGTCTCCTGAGTCACCTGGAGCAGACCGTGCTGTTCAACCGCCACAAGAGCGAGCTCGTCACCGCCGACCAGGCCCTGCCCGGCCGGCAGGCGGCGCCGTACACCCTCACCGAGCCGCACACCGTCCTGGGCAACCCCCTGACCGGCCCGTACCCGGCCGGGCTGGAGACCGCCGACTTCGGCCTGGGCTGCTTCTGGGGCGCCGAGCGGGCGTTCTGGCAGCTCCCGGGCGTCTGGACGACGCTGGTCGGCTACCAGGGCGGGCACACCACGTACCCGACGTACGAGGAGGTGTGCAGCGGCCGCACCGCCCACACCGAGGCCGTCCGGGTCGTCTTCGACCCGGCCGTGATCTCGTACGAGACGCTGCTGAAGACCTTCTGGGAGGCCCACGACCCGACCCAGGGCATGGGCCAGGGCAACGACCGGGGCACCCAGTACCGCTCCGCCGTCTACACCCACTCCCCCGCCCAGCTGGCCGCCGCCGAGGCCACCCGCGACGCCTTCCAGCCCGCCCTCACCACCCTCGGCCTCGGCCCGATCACCACCGAGATCGCCCCGGCCGGCCCCTTCTACCCGGCCGAGCCCTACCACCAGCAGTACCTCTCCGACGCCAAGAACCCCGGCGGCTACTGCGGCCTCGGCGGCACCGGCGCCAGCTGCCCGATCGGCGTCGCCAAGACAGACGACAAGGGCACTGAGCAGTCTTAACCCTGATCACACCACCAGCGCAGGCCCTTCCCGCAAGATCTGGGGGAGGGCCCGTGGGGTGTCCTCAAGCTTTCCGGGTTGTGCAGCAAGCCGACCGGCCGGAAAGTTGTTGATCCCAGCTGGCTGCCCCGGACAGCGGATCAACGCATGCAGTCCCGGGTGCTGGCCCACACACTCGACCAGCGGAACATCCGCCGTGCCCGCGAGAGGGGTACGCGCCGCATGGCTCAGGAAGCAGGTGGTCAACTCGAACAGCGCCATGATCGCATTCCTGGCTCCCGCCATCACTGCAGCCGTCGGAGCCCTGGGGGTCCCGGAACCGGATGCATTACGAGCTCGCGTCCGACCCTCAACCCGGCGCTCGTCAACCGGCACCGAGAACGGACAGCACGGTGTCGTAGAACCGGTCAACCAGGTCATCGACGCTGCGGATGAAACCACTCTCCGTGCTACCGCGGCTGCTGCCCATGCCTTTTACCAGGGACAGCCGGAATCCGGTGATGACGGCGTCGCCGGTGTCGGCCAGCAGATCCGCCGGTTCCAAGCGCAGTCGTTCGAGGGTGCCGCGGGGGCCGTTGTCCTTCTTGTCCAGAAGGGTCTCCACACGCAGGTCCGGCGGAGCCTGCGCGAGTTGCCTCATCAGGCGTTTGGCCCAGGTGAGTGGGTAGCCATGCTCGGGAGCCGAGACGTCGACATCGGCACGGGTCATATTGGTGCGCAGGTCCGCGGTGATCGCCACGGGGCCGGGAACGCTGTCGATGCGCAGCAGAGCGGTCAACTGACCCTCCGTACAAAGCTGATCGGCCAGGCCCAGCCGACGAGTCTCGGCGTTCATCCCGCGCCGTGCGCGCTGTACCGGCAGAATCTTCACTCCCAGCTCCCCACCGAGGCGCAGGCAGACCTGCCGGATCAGCCGTTCCCAGCTCTCGACGACCTCGGTGGCTCTGACGTCGCCGCGGCACAGTGTGTCCTCGTCGATGGCACGGCGCACAGGGGCCCAGGAGGGGCCCATGTTCTGGAAACCGTGGCAGCCGGAGTTGTCGTGCTGCATGTACTGCAAGAGTTCCTGCAGCAGCCAGGCATGGGTGGCATGACTGACCCCTTCATGGCGAATCAGCATCTGTACCTGATAGGCGACTTCGGCCCAAGACAGGTGCCACAGGACGACCTTGTTCTTGCGCCGTCTGTCAGTCTTCGCATCGACGACAGGGCGGCCTTCGAGGGCAACGTCGTTAGACAGGGTGATGACGGCTTCGTAGCCGCGGCGGCCGGCGATATCCATGTAGTCCTGGACCTGGTCCGGCTTAAGCCGGTTGCCATTGGTCTTGGTCTCCAGCAGCGCGGTCCACAGCTTGCCCGCCCGCTCGATCCGGATGATGCCGTCCGGGCGTCGGAGTGTGTCGCCGTGGGGGAAATTCACCTCGGTAAAATTCCTCATCCGTCCCGCAGGCGCGCCAAAGGGAGCGGTCAGGCGCCGCCCAAGCTCGGGCACCTGCGCCATAACCGCGAGCAGCACAGAGGTGGCGCGCATCTCACGCTCCCGGTCACTCTTGAGCGCTGGTGCCGGGAAGAGCCGCGCCGGGTGCCAACTCTCGTTCTCCGCGAGTGAATGCCCGGGCGCCGTCTTGGGCAGCGTCACCTTCTTCTTCGCGGTCCTCGGCCGCCGCGGCGGCGTCTGCACCGACGAAGCGAGCTCTCGTTCCTCAGCAGTCGGGGATTCGGTGGCTGCATGTGCCGCCACGGGCGTAGCCGGCGCGTTGGCCGTGCGAACCTCCCTGGAGTCCTCGGCATTCTCATCATCATCGACGGCGATGCCGAAGTCCGTCGCCAGGCCGGCCAGGCCGTTGTCGTAACCCTGGCCAATCGCCCGGAACCGCCACGCCCCCTCGCGCCGGTACAGCTCCCCGAGCAGTAGCGCCGTCTCCGTCGTCGCACCCTCGATCGAGAAGCCCAACAGCGCCTGGCCGGAGGCATCGGCGATCGTCAGCCGCACCTCATCCAAGTCGCCGAACGGCGCACGCCCGCAGCGGCTGGCCACAACGACGATCCGCTCCACGCCCTCGGGCACCGCGCCCACGTCGAGACCGATCTGCTCCCCACTGCCACTGTCAGTCGGCGCTTTCTCCAGCAACTGCACGCTGCCGTCCGGCGTCTGACGGTTGTTGTAGAAGATGAGATCCGCGTCACTACGTACGTTGCCGTCCGCCCCCAGGAGGATCACCGAAACGTCGGCATCTTCCTCACCCGAGACGCTGCTCCACGCCAGGCTCACGATGACCGGGCCAGGATCGCCACTCAGATCCGATAGAGCAACATTGCGGCCTTTGATCATTTCCTGCACTCGAACCCCCAATGGTCTTCCTCGTACCGGTGCATGTGACCTGCACCATAGCGCTGACAACGGTATTCAGCGGGGAGCTGGCCATTCTCCACGCACGTGGGGTCCCTTCACCGATCCCATTCGGCGTGCCTCTCCAAGGCGAGGATGGCTGCGGCGATTGACGTGAGGCGGTTGGGGCTGATGCAAATGTCGCTGGTCTCGTAACCGAATAGTCCGGCCCGCCAGCGACAGGTCAGTACACCCAGGCAACGACCTCGACCTCTGACGGGTTGCGGACGACGTCCCCGCGCGAAGTGGTGACCAGGCCGACCCGTCGCTCTCGGGCGCGGCGTGCCAGCACCGACCCCATCCGGGCATCCACGGTCGATGCCGAATCCTGTCGTAAGGGCGTTCGCAGGGCTGCAGGCACCCGTCCTGGGGAAGGGCACCGTAGCGTGCTCCGGACCTTCCCAGCGCAGCCTGCATGTCCGGTCGTGGATCAGTCCTGCGCCACGAAGCCGCCGACCACCCGCAGCGGCAGGCCCGGGATCTCCAGGTGGCCCGTGACCTGACTGGCCAGCCATCCAGGTACGTCCTGGTCGTACTCCTCCCACTGAGCCCACTGCCTGAACCACACTCCGATGCCCCAGGTTCCGTCAGGGCGCGGAATCAGGAAGCAGCTGTCGCCCTCATACGTGGTGGCCCACAGCACCATCCCGCGCCTGTGGGGGTACAGCTCGTACGGGATCTTGTGCGGCACAAGAACCTGATAGAGCGGACCCATCGCCGCTATCATGTCGACCATGGTGGGCTCGCGTGACTGCGGGTGCAGGAGGCAAAGGAACTTCCCGATCACCCCCGGCCCGTACGCGGCCGCGAACTCCTTGTAGTCGGCAGGCAGTTCCCCGGCAACAGCCTCGATTGCCTGCCAGCCAGCCGTGTCGGAGTAGCCGCGAGCCGGACCGAAGCACCCTTCAAGATCTACCGCAGTCGACATGGATCTCCACTCTCTACTCAACTCCTGCGTCCCGCCAACTGCATGAGTCTCGCGCATGCGGCGCCACCGTAGATGCCAGGACCGAAACTGTCGTTCCCGCAGCCGTCCGCGCCAGGCTCCGGACCGAGCCAGTGCCTTGGCAAATCACTTAGCTTTCACGATGACGTGCGACTGAGCTTCACGCCCTGACCATCAGCGGCCGAAAACAGCGCTCCACACGACGGCGGATCGGACGGCGCGGGGGATTTATCGGCGCTTGCGTCTCTCAACGGCACGACGCGCGACATCGTCAAGAAACCAGTACTGCCATCACCACCAACGGGTCACACGGCACACCAGGCTCGGCGGCACGGGTATCACGTGTCGTCGGCGACCGGAGGTGCACGCTCCGCCCGACGACCTCACCACGTCGACCGGCGAGCTCAGGCGCAAACCCTATCGGGCTAGCCCGCACTGCCCCCGAAATCGATTCCGGCTAGCCTTTTTGCATGAAACCGCATGAACGAAAGGCGATCATTAGATCGACAGCGGTTCGCCTTGTCAATACATCCACAGCCGAGGCACTGACTGCGCTTGACTCCGTTGGAATTAATTATCGAAGGGTCACGCCGCTCTCGGTCCCTCCAGCAGGCCAGGCACGGTATGACTGGTTCGAAAAAGCGTTGCACCAAGGATCTAATCAAGCTCTCTTGAACCTTCAGAACCGATTCGACGTACAACCTACAGGTCGCGATGCCCACTCGCCGGATACCCGTTCGCACGACTCGGCAACTACTCCAAGGGTAGGAATGCCTGGAGATATCTTCGTTGTACATGGTCATGATGAGCTATTCCGTGCGCAAGTGGTGCGCCTTCTCGAAAACTCCACTAGCCGCAATGTAATCGTGCTAGATGAGCAGACTAGTCACGGTCGGACAATAATCGAGAAGTTCGAGGCCCACGCCGGAGCAACGGCATACGCCGTTGTTCTTCTTACCGGCGACGATGAAGGCAGAGTCAAGGGCCAGAGTGAACTAAAGCCCCGTGCGCGCCAAAATGTAATCCTAGAGCTTGGGTACTTCATGGGGGCCATTGGACGCGCAAAGGTCGCCGTACTGCACGACGCTGACGTGGAGTATCCATCCGACATTCATGGCGTGGTATATATCGCGCACAAAAATCACTGGAAGCTCGATCTTGCCAAGGAGCTGAGAGATTCAGGAATCCCAGTTGACTTCAACAAGCTCTGAAGCATCCCAGCGAAGTTCGATCCCTCCCCGATCTTCCGGGCGAGGGTTCGAACTCTATGGGCCCGGTCCAGGACCTATCGGATGGCCGGACCGGGCCCCGATCGCCAGGCGTTGATCCGCTTGCTGACGCCGACCATCCTGGGGAGGTCGTCCAACTGTGCTGCCGCGGACTGCGCCACTTCATGGGAATCGTCGGAGTCAGGCAAGCGGCGTTCCATGCTCCAGATAGGCGGTCGCCGAGTCCGCCCGAGCAACGCATGCAGCGTGGACCCGACGGGCCAGGCGGGGAATGAGGTGAACGTCCACCCGGTCGAGCCCATAAAACGCGTACTCGCCGATTTCGGTGCCGTCGACGGTGATCTCCCCGAGCCACTCGGATTCGAGCGTCCCACCGTCGAAGACGAAGAGCAGCTTGTCACCTTCGGTCGGGTGGGGTGCCCAGTCCGCAACGAGGAGACGGCCGATCGGCGGGGTGATACCGAGCTCCTCCTTGACCTCGCGGGCAGCGCCCTCACTCGGGGTCTCGCCGGGGTGCAGGTAGCCACCGGGGATTTCCCAGCCAGGCTTGTAGGTGGGCTTGACCAGGAGCACCCGGCCGCTGTCGTCGAAGAACAGCACGCCGGCGGCGGTACGGGGTTGCGCCACGGCCTCACTGACTTCGGAGTCGCTCATGCGGAGGACTGTAGCCGTCCCCGGACTACCGCCGGGTGAGGGCTCGGACCGGGCGGGCCCGCGTACTACCGGATGGCCGGGCCGTGCCCGGACCGCCAGTCGTTGATCCGCTTGCGGATGCTGGAGACCATGGGGAGACCGTCCACCTCGCCGGCCTCAAACCACGCCACCTCGTGGGACTCGTCGGACACGCGGAGCCTGCCACCGGTCGGGCGGGCGAGGAGGCAGATGGAGAACTCCTGGCGGACCTCTCCGTCGTCGTAGGCGAAGACGTGGCCGGGGTTGGTGTAGGTGCCGACGATGGCGGTGATCTCCACGTCGATGCCGGTCTCTTCGAGGGTCTCTCGGATGCCGCAGTCGGCGAGGGACTCGCCAAGTTCCATCTTCCCACCGGGCAGTGCCCACAGGCCGTTGTCAGTCCGGCGCTGGAGCAGGATGCGACCGGCGGCGTCCACGACCACGACCGAGGCGGCGGGTACGAGACTGTTGGGCTTCGGGGCGTTCGGGTCGTCTTCGTAGTCACGCCGGGCCATGGTGCGTTTCCTCCCAGATGTCGCGTCCTCGGGTCCACAGTTCCTCGACGTGATCGGCGAAGCGGTCGAACATTCCGTCGGCCTGGCTGCGTCGTAGGTGCATCATCGGCGAATCGTGGCCGACCCTGCGAGCAAGGATCGGTGTCACGATCATCTCGTCGTCGAAGCGGAACACTGACAGGTTGACGTGGCCGGTCTCGAAGCGGCCTTCGATGTTCCCGACCTCGCGCAGCCTCGCCAGTTCGCTTATCGTCACGGCGATGCGCGTGGACAGCGTGAGCGGCACGTTCTCCTCGTCCTCCCGAGCCCTGGTGACTGGGCTGTCAGGATCGCCGATCAGGAACCTGATCCGACATCCGGTCTGCGCCTTACGCCGGAGCGCGCCGGCTAGGTTGGCCTGTTCGAGCCACAGGAAGTAGTTGGTGTAGCCCGCGAAGGTCAGCTCGTGCTGAGCCTTCGTGATGAGCGAGCGCCAGAGCGATGCCGGAGCAGCTGACCGGTACGGGAACACCTGGATGACTTCGCGGTCAGGGCCTGTCTTGAGCGCCGATCGGACGGCGGTGGGCCACACGGCGGCTTCCTCCTCTCCCAACGCCTCGCAGGCTGCCCACCGGTGGCGGGCGTGGGGGATTCGGCTGGGGTCGGTAATCCATCGGCCGATGGTCTTGGGATCGACGCCGCATGCCTCTGCGAGCTGCGTTTCGGTCATCTTGGCATTCGCCATCGCACGGCGGAGAGCGTGGTTCACAGTTCACCTCGTGGGCCCGTGGGGGACGAGACGAACCATACGGGCGAAGTGTCCTAAACGTCCTGCAAACGCGGTAGGAACACTCTGACGTGGGGTGGAGCATCAACTGTGTGATCGAGACTCATCGCTCCAGGCGGCCGCTCTACAGGACTGAGCGCAGCTTCAGGGGCCCATTCGGAGTCCTGACTGGCTCACCCCAACGGTCTTATCAAAGGGGGCTTTGACGTGCCCGAAACACTTGAACGACCCTCCACAGAAGCGGGCGAGTACGCGCGCTGGCTGCCGCGTCACCGGAGATCGGCCGGCGTTGCCCGGTTGCTGCTCCGCGAGTTTCTGGGCGGACTGGTGGATGGCAAACTCTACGTTGATGTTGGTGAGTTGCTGCTCAGTGAGCTGGTGACCAACGCTGTTGAGCACGCGCGGGTGTCGCCGCGTCGGGTGTTGCGGGGGCAGTTGATCGCGGTGCGGTTCGAGGTGGCGGTTGGGCGGCTGCGGATCGAGGTGCACGACGCAAGCTGCGAGCGACCGGAGGCGCAACCGCTGCCGGACGGTGACGACGAGTCGGGGCGCGGGCTGCTGCTGGTCGAGTCGCTGGCGGTGGCGTGGGGGTGTTGCCCGCGTCCGGGCGGCATCGGGAAGTTCGTATGGGCGCATGTAGGCCCGGCGGAGGGTGCGTCGTGAGGCGGCCAAGCGCTCGGTGCGAGTCGAGGTATCGCGGTGCTTTTACTGCGACGCGGGTCTGCGGACGGGCGCGGCACGGCTCATCGTCGTGGACGGCCTGCTGGTCGTCGTCCACCGCCACCACCCCCGGCACGCCGGTGAGGCCTCCGCGTGAGCCCTGAGTCCGGCTGGCGCAAGGAAGACGACGCGCACAGCAGGTGATCGCGGACTGCCGAGCCGGGCTGTCGTAGGCGCCGACCTGCGTCGGCTGACGGGCACCGATCCGCGCCATTGGCGCCTGAATGGGGGAAGTTCCAGCACCGTTCGCACTGCCCTCCTGGCGACAGGCGTTCAACTGCGCCCTGCGGGGCGCCTCTTCGAAGGGACCGTTGTTGAGAGTCGGAAAGAACACGCGCACCCCGGCCTCCGTCGGCGAGGGGCCGGTCACGGTCGAGATCGGGGGTGTGACCGGCCCCGCCACATTCGCCCGGCTGCCGGACGCGCTGGCGGCACTGTGGCAGTCATTGCGGCCGCTGCCGCTGGGCGCGGTGCAGTACGACGCTTACGAGTACTTCCTCAACCGCCCTGACTCATCGGAGCGCGTGGCCGAATTCCTTAAGCGAGACGGCGAGTTGCAGCTCACCTTCGCCATGGGCGGCGTGACCCATGTGGTACGGGTGCGCCCGGCCGCAACGGGTGCCGGGTGATCCCGTGGCTGAGGCAACCGGGCTGTCCGCGCAGCGGTCCCGGTACGGGGCCGGGCCGCTGCGCGGACACCGTCAGGCCTCGGTGCGCTCGACCGGGATCCAGAGTTGGGTGTCCGACTCCTTCCAGTCCTGGGACGGCCGGGTGCGGAGGATCTCCGGGCCCGGCCGGGTCGCGTACGGGTTGGACGGGAACCATTCGGTGAAGACGTCCCGCCAGAGGTGCTGGAGCGCCTCCGGGTACGGGCCGGAGTTCTCGAAGACGGCCCAGGTGCCCGCCGGGACGGTGAGGACGTCCAGGTCCTCGGGGGCCTCGGCGCCGGTGACCACCGCGTGCCAGTAGTCCTGGAGGCTGCCCTCCTCGCGGCTGGCGGAGTGGTACACGATCACCGAGAGGATGCCCTCCGGCTCCTGGTCGGACAGGCTCGTGATGCGCTGCACGGTCTCCGGTCCCATGCTCTGGATGTGCTCCAGGACGTGCGGGTTCACGCCCTCGTAGATGAGCGGGACGGTCGCCATCCCGCCGACGACCCGGAACTCTTCCTTCTCCACGATCCGGTACTTCATGGTGCTGCTCCCTTCGACGACGAGGCGGAAGGACATCCGGGACTGGGAGTTCAGCGCCGCGCCGGTCCGCCTGGCCTCGCCGGGGCCGACCCCGTGCACCGCGCGGAACGCCCGGGCGAACGCCTCGGCCGATCCGTAGCCGTAGCGCACCGCGACGTCCAGCAACGTCCGCTCCCCCGCGAGCACTTCGGCGCCGGCGACGGTCAGGCGCCGGCGCCGGACGTACTCCGACAGCGGCATGCCCGCCAGCATCGAGAACATCCGCCGCAGGTGGTACTCGGACGTGAGCGCGATGCGGGCCAACTCGGCCGCCTCGATCTGTTCGCCGAGGTGGCGTTCGATGTGCTCCATGGCCTGGTTCAGCCGTTCCAGCATCCCGGTCTCCTTCCCTTTCGATCACTCACCCTAGGAAGGAGCCACCCTGCCGCACCCGACATCCTGTGCCCGTTCCGGTCGGGTGCGGGCGCCGCCGGACCGGTCGGTTCGGGCCGATACGATCGCTCTCACGTTCGACAGGCCGCGCCACCGCGCGGCGAGGGGGGAACACCGTCATGCAGAGATTTCGCCGGGCAAGCCTGATAGCCGCCGGGGCGCTGATCGTCGGGGGCCTGCTGCCCGTCCAGGCCGCCGTGGCGGCGGGCTCGACACTGCAGCTCTTCGACCCGAGGTGCGACGTCGACGCCGGGGAGCAGCCGTGGACGGGCCACCCGTTCACCCTCAAGGCCGGGCAGGACTACAACCAGTACTGCCGGGTCGACATCACCGGCATGCCGTCCGGGGGCCTGCGCGGCCTGACGGCGAGCTACACGCTCTCCGCCGCCTCGGTCGCGGCCAGCGGCTACACGGCCCAGCAGCTGTCCCGGATGATCACCGCGCAGACCACCATCGGCGACGCGGCCCGGGAGCTGACGACCGGCGTCTGGCCCTGGACGGTCAACGCCGACGGCTCGATGACCATGACCGGGCCGGGCTTCGACCTGTTGCCGGAGTGGGCCAACGGCAACTACTACGCTCCCCGGGGCCAGCTCGGCTTCATGTTCACCGCGGCCTCCGCGCTGAAGTCGGCGGTGCTGCGCGGGCAGATCCAGGTCAGCGACGGCCAGGGCGGTACCGTCCAGGCCTCGGCCGACCTCGACTACGTCGCCGACGGCCACAGCATCCCGGCGGGCACCGCCGGTACGTTCCAGCCGGTCACACCCGTCCGGGCGCTGGACACCCGGTACGCCGTCGGCGCGCCGAAGGCCCCGGTCGGGCCGGACAGCAGCATCACGCTCCAGGTCGCCGGGCAGAACGGCGTCCCGGACAAGGGCGTGACCGCCGTCGTCCTCAACGTCACGGCCACCAACCCCACGGCCGGCGGCTTCGTCACCGTCTACCCGCACGGCCAGGCCCGGCCGACCGCCTCCAACCTCAACTTCACGGCGGGTCAGACCGTCCCCAACCAGGTCACCGTTCCCGTGGTCGACGGCCGGATCAGCCTCTACAACCACGCCGGGACGACCGACCTGATCGGCGACATCGACGGCTACTACACCTCCGACGGCAGCGGTTCGCGCTTCAGCACGACGGGCCCGAGCCGGATCATGGACACCCGCAAGGCCGTCGGCGCGCCGAAGGCCCCGGTCGGGCCGAAGGGCGAGGTCACCCTCCAGGTCACCGGGGGCAACGGCGTCCCCGACACCGGCGTGACGGCCGTCGTCCTCAACGTCACCGCGACCGACACCACCACCGGCGGCTTCGTCACCGTGTACCCGCACGGCCAGGACCGCCCGACGGCGTCGAACCTGAACTTCACGGCGGGCCGGACCGTCCCCAACCTGGTCACCGTGCCCGTCAGCGACGGCAAGGTCACCTTCTACAACTCCGCCGGGACGACCGACCTCCTCGCCGACGTCGCCGGGTACTACTCGGCCACCGGCTCGGTCTTCGTACCGACCGGCCCGACCCGGGTGCTGGACAGCCGGACGGGCGTCGGCGGCGTCGGCGGCCCGGTCTGGAACGGCAACATTCCGACCGTGGCGGTCAACTCCTGGAAGAACGGCGTGCCGCCCTTCGGCGTGACCGCCGTCGCCCTGAACGTGACCGCCACCGGGGCCACCGAGGGCAGCTACGTCAGCGTCTACGGCGCCCAGCAGACCAGGCCGACCGCCTCCAACCTCAACTTCGGCCAGGGGCAGACCGTCCCGAACGCCGTGGTGACGCCGTCCCAGGGCGGGGTGGACTTCTTCAACCACAGCGGGAGCGTCGACCTGGTGGCCGACCTCGCCGGGTACTTCACCACGGGCTGAGCCCGGCACAGCGGCACGACAGCACAGCAACAACACGGCAGCGGCCCCGCCGGAGGGAAGGCGGATTCTTGGGGTCCTCGCAACACCTGATGATCTATGTGGTCGTCAGTAGATCACGCAGGCGCTCGGCTGGAGTTCTCCAGCCGAGCGTTTTGC